>JBDRKM010000077.1:0-17113 GCA_043814015.1 Pseudomonadota bacterium | reverse complement strand
AACACGGGATCGGGCCGAGGCGCCGCGCTGGGGCCGGCGCGTCCGCGCCGCGGGCTGTCCTGGCCCACCCGGGGGGGGGGTCATGGACTTCCGGGCAGCGGCACTAGTAGCTGGAGCGAGGCGTATACCCCCAATTGGCCTGGCCGTAGTGCTGCTCTTCGTCGTTCTCCACGAGGAAACCGGAGATCTTCCGCACGACCGTGCAGGACTCGTTCGTCTCGCCGCCGGTGGTGCAGCCCTCCCGCACCATGGACTCGGTGACGGTGAAGGTGCCCTCGATGCCGAGATCGGCGGTGAAGGAGCCGGCGAAGACATCGCTCAGCTCGTAGGCGTAGCGCTCGCAGGAGGAGTCGGTGAACCCCTGGCTGGCGGAGACCTCGAAGTCGGGGCCCTCATGGGTACCCGCGAGGACCAGATCGCCGAGGGAGACGACCATGCTGTCCGCGGCGGTGTGCTGCACGGTGATGAGGCCGGCCTCCTCCCTGTGGTAGCCCTCGTCGTACAGCACGGTATCGCCCGTGCAGTCCCAGGTGAGGAAGCTGACCAGGACCTGGTAGGTGCCGTCCCAGCGGGAGCCGGTGCAGGAGGTGGCGAGGAGGGGGAGGACGAGGAGTGCTGCGGCGCGCATGATCATTGCTCCTCCCAGAGGTAGCTCTCCGGGTCCGAGTCGATGAGCTCGGCGTCGTAGGCCCAGGTGGTGGCGCAGTCGTCGATCGTGTCGCCGACCTCGACCGTGACCCAGACGGTGACCTCACCGGAGAGCACGCGCTTCTCGAGCTCGCCGGTCATGTCCACGCCGTACTGGGCCTCGCGGTCGATGTCGCCCTCGACGTACTGGTAGGAGGCGGTGAAGGCGCTGCCGTCCACCGTGCCCGAGAGCAGATCCTCCATCAGCACCACGATGCCGTTGGCGCCGTTGGTGTAGATGTCGATGAGCTGGTAGCTGGTGCCGGTGAGCGTGGTGGTGGCGTCCTCATCGACGCAGGATCCCTGCTCGTCGACGGGCTGGGGGTCGAAGTAGAGCAACCAGGTGCCGTCGAAGCCGCCGGCGCAGCCAGCGAGCCCGAGGGCGAGCAGCAGGGGGCTCATGGACGCGACGCGCATGGGCTCCTCCAGGTGGGGTGAGCGCCTATGATAGTTAGCTCACTCTCCTTTGTCACCCGCATTTCCGTCATCGACGGCGCGCCGGTAGAGCCGCACCCGGCTGGGCAGCAGCATGCTGGAGGCGCGGTAGCGGCTGACCTCCTCCAGGAGCTCCAGGCCAGCGCCGGGGCCGGCCTCAAAAGCGTCGGGGGCGGCCCCGAAGAGGGCCAGCAGCACACCGTCCGGGGCGACCTCACCGGGCTGGGCGAGGTGCCAGGGGGGCGGCCGGTACTGCTCCCACCAGTGGCGCTTGTCCTCGGGCGCGCCCACCTCCAGGGCGCCCCCGAAGCGCACGGGGACGGCGACGTAGAGGTCCACCAGGGCGGCGAGGGCGGCGGGCGCGAAATTGGTGCCCGGCTGATCGGACCAGACCTCGACGGCGCGGACGCCGCGGGCCTCCAGGGCGCGGGCTGCATCGCGCAGGTTGACCGCCTGGTTGTGGGCCAGCAGCGGGCGGTATCCCAGCAGGCCGAGCGCCACGCCGGCGACGACCAGGCCCGCGGTGGCGGCCCGTCCCAGCCGCGGGGCGGCGCCGATGCAGAGCGCCACCCCCAGCGGGAGGGCGTAGCGGGCGCAGTGCTCGGCCGGGGCGTAGAGCACCAGCACGGGCAGGGCCAGCAGGACCCCGGCCAGCACGCGGGAGAGCCGCTCGCGCTGGGCGAAGATCCCCAGGCCGAGGACCCAGAGCGACGGCCGCAGGTGCAGCCCCATGGCGGCGAGGGCCTCGATCCACGTGCCAGCCTCCTCCCGCCAGCGGGGTGGGTGAAGCGCCACGAGGAGGCCGAGGCCGATCAGGCCCAGGGCCGGCAGGAGCCAGCGCCGCGGCGGGCGCAGGCGCTCGGTGGCCAGGGCCGCGGCGGGGCCCAGCAGGAACAGGGCGGCCGAGGCCTTGGTGGCGAACGCCGGCAGGCAGGCCAACAGGGCCAGGGCGAGGGTCCAGCCGCTCCGCACCCGGAGCAGGGCGCCCCAGGCCAGGCACAGGGCGATGAGCAGGGGCACGTCCACCAGCAGCCAGCCGGTCTGGGCCTGGAGGAAGGGCAACCCCAGCGCGAGCCAGCCAGCCGCCAGGCCCTCCCGCGGGCGCCCCGCCGACCAGCCCACCCAGGCCACGGCGAGGGGCAGGGTCACGGCCGTGAGCGCCAGCCAGCCCTCCACCACGATCCAGCGCTCGCCGAAGAGCCGGAAGGCCAGCCCGAGCAGGAGGGGGACAGCTGGGAAAGGGAGGTGGAAGCGCGCCTCCGGGCCGCTCCAGGCCAGCGCGGGCCAGTGCAGCAGGGTGTGCACCGGCGCGCGGGCGAAGCGCTGGGCGGCCACGAAGTAGGTGACCGTGTCGGGCTGTGCCTGGGGTGTGTCGAGCAAGGCGAGGTGCAGGAGGAGGGCGGCCAGGGACAGCACCACGGCACCCACCGCACCGGGCAGCCAGCGGCCGGGCCAGCGCCGGCCCGCCCACCAGGCGATCCCGGCGGCCGCAGCGCCCGCGGCGACAACCTGTCCGAAGCCTCCGAGCCCCGCCTGGGCCTGCACCCGGAACCAGGCGAAGGTCGCCGTGCCCACGTGGCCCCCCGCGGCCCAGGCGCCGAATTCCAGCGCCACCGCCGCTGCCAGCGACAGCGCCGGCAGGTGGGAGCGCAGGTCGGTGGGGATCACGGCTCCAGCCAGGCCGGTGCGGCCACCGGGCCGATCAGGTGACCGCGCGCGTCCGTGAGCAGATCGTGGTAGCCACGGGCCTCGGCCGGGGGGGTCGGGGCGCCCCAGAAGGCGAGCCAGCCGCGATCCGTGGCCAGCAACCGGCCGCCCTGCGCCGGCTCCTCGTGGACCGAGGCCATGTCCACCTCGGCCAGGTGGGCCGCGAGGCGGCGGTAGACCAGGGCGGCGGGCTTGTCCGTGAAGCCGCCCTCTTCGTCGGCCCCGAGCAGGGCGTTGGAGCCGAACCCGCCGGGCTGGCCCGCCGCGCGCCGGGGGGGGGTGGTCAGCGAGTGCCAGAACACGCGGTCCGCGCCCTCGGCGAGAAAGGCCCCGTAGACCCCGGCCACCATGCGCGCCTGCCAGTCCTGGTTGACCCAACGGTGGCGGCCCACGGACGGCACGCTGGTCTCCGTGATCCAGATGGACTCCTCGGGCGCCAGCGCGCGGGCGGTGGCCATGGTGTCCCGCACACGGCCGAGGTTGTTCTCCGAGAAGTAGCAGTGCAGCGAGATCCCATCGACGGCAGCGCGCACCCCCGGCACGTCGAGCACGGTGGAGAGGTAGGCCTCCCCGCCCTCGGTCATGGGGCGGTACATGCCGGCCAGCAGCACCGTGGCCTGCGGGTCGGCCCGCCGGATGGCGCGGGCCGTGGCCAGCAGCACCGCCGCGTACTCCTCGGGGGTCTCGAAGCCCTCGATGAAATCGTCCGGCCCCAGCCCGCGGGGCGGCTCGCTGTTGTGCAGGTCCGGCTCGTTGTCCACCTCCCAGGCCAGCACGGGCGCGCCGAGCCCCGGCATGTCGTCCACCCCGTCGCCGTCGTAGCGCTCCACCACCTGGCGCACCCAGGCGGCATAGGCGTCCATGTCGTCGGGCAGGTAGCGCTTGGTGAAGGCCGCGGTGCGCGCCCCGGGCCAGGGCCCGAGCACCACCACCGCCTCCAGCCCCTGCTCGGCCAGCGTGGTGAAGAGAAGGTCCGCGTCGGTGCAGGCGAAGTCGTGGGCCGCGGCGTGCTGGAAGTTGAGGTAGGGCCAGGCGTGGCTGGAGACCCGCACCAGCGTGCTGCCCAGGCCGCGGGTGGCCTCCCCCCGCCGGCGCAGGGTGTCCCGCATCCAGAGCTGGGGGACCAGCCCGCCCGAAGCCTCGGCCGGGAACCCGACGGCCTCGTTGATGCCCATCACCTCGGCCCCGGAGAAGGCCATGCGCGGGAAGACCGGCGGCCCGGCCATGGCCGCGGCGGGCGGATCCACAGGCTCGGTGGTCCGCTGGCTGGAGGTCCTGGCGGGGCGCTGGGGCGCCTCCCGCGGGCGGGGCGGGCGCTTCAGCAGCAGCCAGGCCGCGCCACCGGCGAGCAGGGCGAAGGCGGTGAGGAGGGCGAGGTGGAGCGGGCGGGGCGACGGCATGGTGGGGGCGGGCCTATCAAGAAACAGCGCGACCGGAGGCTGGAGGCTGGAGGCTGGAGGCTACGGGCTACGGGCTACGGGCTACGGGCTACGGGCTACGGGCTACGGGCTGCGGGATATGGTGGGCGAGAGTCAGCCTCGAACCGCTGCTTCATGGCTCGTGGAGCCGCGTCCCGCGCGGCATGGGGAACTATCAAGAAACAGCTCCGAGGTGCTCGCGGGGGAATCGAACCGCAAAGGCGCAGAGGGCGCAAAGAAGACGGCGGCTGCCGGCAATCGTCTGGACTGGGAGTAGCGTTGTCGTCCTGGAGGGCTGCCGCTCCGCGCGCGGACCGTCGCACGCGATGCGCATCCACGAGGAAACAGCTCCACCGGGGCACATCAGACGTCAGCCACTCGGCCAGCCGGCGGCCCGCCGCCGCGTAGCAACCCCGCCTGGCGCCCGCCGCCGCCCAAGGCGATATCGACCTCGGCTCCTTCAGACGGGGCGGGGTGTTCGCGGTGCCGAGTCCAGGTGAGCCGGCGGTGCCGACGGTCTCCTGCCGAGCGAGTGAGGAGAGCCGGGATCGGGAGCGTATCCGTCGGCAGGACGACGATGACGTTGGTGGCCGAGTCGTGCACCAGGTCGTCGAAGGCAGGGCGCGCCGCGGCGGGAGGAAAATCGAAGGCAGGCACTCGATGACTGTCTCCGCGGTCGGCATCGGCAACGGCCGTACGAGGGGCTCCGGATCGGTAGCACCCTCGTCCCTGGCCTCCGTGCTCGCCTCCTCCCGTCGATCGCGTGCTCTCGTCCTAGATCCTGGACCTTGGTGAGTTGCCCGCGGACCGCGGGCGCCTGGGCCCTGTCCACGGTGAAGCAGGTGAGCTTCACCATCAGCCCGCCGGAGGTGGCGAGGCAGTCTCCGAGGCGGTCGCAGTCGCGGCAGGCGCCCCGCTCGCCGCGGTAGATGTGGCGTGCCCAGCGCGCCGAAGTCGAGGGGCTGGGGCGAGCCCCCGGGGTTGGGCGCGGTATGCGCGCCGAAGTCGAGGGGCTGGGGCGAGCCCCCGGGGTTGGGCGCGGTATGCGCGCCGAAGTCGAAGGGCTGGGGCGAGCCCCCGGACTTGGGCGCGGTATGCGCGTCGAAGTCGAGGGGCTGGGGCGAGCCTCCGGGTTTGGGCGCGGTATGCGCGCCGAAGTCGAGGGGCTGGGGCGTGCCCCCGGGTTTGGGCGCGTCCCTCCTGGGTCGTGGTGTAGAGTCCAACGCAGATCCGTCCTCCGCCATCCACATTGAGCCGCTAGGCCGCGCACGGACGAACGCGAGAGATGGAGCCGCAACCGGTAGGGCGGCTGATCGAGGGAGGGCGCGGGGGGGGGGGGGGGGGCCCGCAGGGCACCCGGGGCCCCTGACGGTTGCTGCGTAATCGACGAACTGGCACCGACCGCCCAGCGGCTCGCCGAGTCCACCACACTGAGCCGCCCACGGAGGAAAGCGGAGATGCGATGGCGGTAGAAAACGGAAGGTGAAGATGGAATAGCCTGGGAGTCTACACGTGGCCTTCCAGGCTGTCTCTCAGCGCTGCGCATCCCGTGGGGCGTCCGCACGGTAGCTGGGAGAGGCGCCGCATCGTCTCGCGCAGAGCCGCGGAGAACGCAGAGATCCTGCAAGCGGCCTCCCGGCTGCAGTGAGGCGTCGTGGCAGACGCAGCGTGGCATGGAGAGGCTGCCGCACCGGCTGGCGGTCCTTCGCGGGATGGCGCGGTCTCATCCCCCGGTGCGGGCCCTCGCGGGCGGCGCAGGCGCCGTCCATCCGGGACCAGGACGCTCCCCAGGTGGGGCGGCATCCTGCTGATCCCGGCGGGTGACCCAACAGTCACCGGCTACCCCTCTCCGCCGCCGGAGTGCCCCGACCGGTGGGGTACGCCCTGATCCCGGACCGGTTGACCCGACGCCGCGCCCGGCGCCACGCTCCCGGCGGCGCTCTGGCGCGGAGGTGGCGCGTGGAGGAAAAGACGAGAGCCGAACTGAAGACGCGCGGGCTGCGGTTCGTGCGGAGGTTCGGGAAGATGGATGAGTTCTACACCCGGTTGGCCTGGTCACCGGACGGGCGCTGGTTGGCTGCGGGGAAAATGGGCGAGCCCGAGATCTGGGACGCGGAGACCGGCGAGAGGAGGGGGACCGTGGGAAACCTCTGGGCCGACGACCTCGCCTGGGCGCCGGATGGGCGGGCGGTGGCGGCCGTAAATAGGGCCGAATCGATAGTTGTCCCGATCACCCCCGGCACCGGCCAGCCTGGCCCCTTGCTCTCGGGGCCAGGCGCGACCTCCGTGGACTGGTCACCACAGGGAGACCTGCTGGCCCTCGGCCAGGAAGACGGCCGCATCCTCCTGGTGGCACCCTCCAGACCCAAGGACGTAGTCAAGATCCTCGAAGGACACTCCGTGCAGATCTCGGGGCTCACCTTCAGCCCTGACGGGCTCGGGCTCGCCTCCGCCTCTCCGGACGGGCTCCTCCGCTGCTGGGAGGTGTCGAACGGCGCGGCCCGCTGGGCCCACTCCTTCGTCCTTGGAGTAGGATCCTGCCTCCGGTTGGCTTGGTCCCCCGACGGGGGCCGCCTCATCTCGGTCGGAAACGACGGGACCATCCGCCTCTGGCACGCCACCACCGGCCGCCCTCTGGCTGAAGGCCACGGGCACTTGGAACCTCTCACGGGCCTCGCCCTGCACCCCTCTGGCGCTCTGGCCGCCACGGGCTCGAGCGGCTCCATCCGCCTGTGGCGCCTCGACCCCCTGGAGAGCGTGGCGCGCAGGCGCATCGGCGGCAAGGAGGACTCCAACTGGCGCGGCATCGCCTTCCACCCCACCCGCCCCCTGCTGGCTTTCCCCGGCGAGGGCGACCGGTGCATCGAGATCTGGTCCTTCGACCTCGTTCGGCTCCTCAGGCGGGCCCCCGATCCGCAGGCCGTGCGCTACAGCAACGCCCGCGCCGTGCTGCTGGGGGACTCGGGCGTGGGCAGGACCGGCCTGGCCCTGGTGCTCACGGGCCAGGACTGGCGCCCCACCGAGTCCACCCACGGCCGGCACGTGTGGCGCCTGGAGCGCAGCGAGGGCCCGGCGGGGGTGCGTGAGACCTACCTCTGGGATCTGGCCGGCCAGCCCGGCTACCGCCTGGTCCACCAGCTCCACCTCGACGAGGTGGCCCTGGCTCTGCTGGTCTTCGACCCCCGCAGCGAGACCGACCCCTTCGCGGGTCTACGCTACTGGGACCGCGCCCTGCGGCAGGCCGAGCGCCGCCAGCCCGCCGGCTCCCCGCCGGTGCGGCGCCTGCTGGTCCAGGCGCGCTCGGAGCTGGGCGGCACGCCGGTGGGCGCCGAGCGGGTGGAGGCGCTGCGCCAGGAGCTGGGGGCCGAGGCCTGCTTCCGCACCAGCGCCAAGGAGAGCTGGCAGATCGCGGAGCTGCGGGCCGCCATGGCCGCGGCCATCGACTGGGAGGCCCGGCCCCGGGTCAGCTCCACCACCCTGATCGAGGCCATCCACGCCTTCCTGCGGGGGCGCCAGTCCGAAGGCGCGCTGCTGGCCGGGGCGGACGAGCTGTTCCGCGCCTTCCGCGCGGGCTGGCAGGGCGCGGCCCAGGGGCAGGACCTGCGCGCCACCTTCGACACCGCGCTCGGGCTGCTGGAGGGCCAGGGGCTGCTGCGGCGCCTGTCCTTCGGCGGCCACGTGCTGCTGCAGGCTGAGCTGCTGGACGGCTACGCCTCGGCCCTGGTCAACGCGGCCCGCGACGAGCCCGACGGGCTGGGCGCCATCCCCGAGGAGGACGCCCAGCAAGGGCGCTTCCAGCGCCCGAAGGACCTGCACCTGGCCGACGCGGCCGTGGAGCGCCTGCTGCTGGTGGCCACGGTGGAGGACCTGCTCGGCCACGAGGTGGCCCTGCGGGAGGAGACCGAGGCGGGCGCCCAGCTCATCTTCCCCGCCCAGTCCACCCGCGAGCACCCCGACCTGCCCGACCCGGCGGGCCGTTGCGTGGCCTACCGCTTCCAGGGCGCGGTGCCCCACATCTACGCCACCCTGGCGGTGCGCCTGGCCCGCTCGGGCCTGTTCTCTGGCCACGAGCTGTACCGCAACGCCATGGTGCTCACGGCCCGCACCGGCGGGCGCTGCGGCCTGCAGGTGCGCCCCTTCGACGAGGGCCAGGGCGAGCTGGTCCTGTTCCACCAGGGCGAGCCCAGCGAAGACACGCAGTTCTACCTGGACGAGTACGTCCGCCTGCACCTGCTGCGCCGGGCCCTGCCCAACAGCGTGGAGCGCCGGCCCACCTTCGCCTGCCCGGCCTGCGGCACGACAGTGCCCGAGGCGGTGGTGGTCAGGGTGCAGGCGCAGGGCCGCGACTGGGTGCGCTGCCAGGTCTGCGAGGATCAGCGCATCCCCCTGAGCGACCCGGCCGAGCGCTTGCGCGAGGGGCTGCGCCCCCGCATCACCGCCATGGACCAGGCCGCAGATGCGGCCCGCGAGCGGGACAAGGCGGCCCAGGTCATCGAGGGCAAGCGCCAGAGTGGAGCCTTCGACCTATTCCTCTGCTACAACAGCCGGGACCGGGCCGCGGTGGAGGCCCTGGCAGGATCCCGAGATCGACGCCCTGCTGGACGTCTTCGCCAGGAAGAAGGCCCCCATCATCACGGTGCTCCTCCCCGGCCACCGCGGTCGGGACGCGCTCCCAGCCCTGCTGCGCGCCCGCCCTCCGGTGGATCTCCCCGATCCACAAGGAGACGGCCTCCGCGCCCTGATCTGGGCCCTCACCGGCGAGCGCCCCGAAGGCCTCGGCATACCCGGCCGCCGGCGGTAGCGCGCCCTACCCCGGCTTCGCCACCAGGATCACCAGCCGTCCGCGGACCATGGACTTGATCACCTGCATCCCCTCGAGGTGGCGGACCACGTTGGGGACCTCCAGGGCCGCGGCGACGATCTCCGCCTCGGGCGTGCCCGCCGGGACCTCGAGCTGCCCGCGGACCTTGCCGTTGATTTGCACACCGAGCTGAACCACGTCCTCCACCAGGGCCGCCGGGTCCCAGGCGGGCCAGGGGGCCAGGCCGCAGGTGCCGGGCAGGCCCAGGCGCTCCCAGAGCTCCTCGGCGATGTGCGGGGCCCAGGGCTGCAGCACCTGCAGGAAGGGGACGAGCAGCTCGGTGGGGGCCTGGCGCTTCTGGGTGGCCAGGTTGACCAGCTCCATCATGCGGGAGACGGGCGTGTTGAAGCGCAGGGCCTCGATGGCCTCGGTGGCCTCCTTGACGCAGAGGTGCAGGGCCTTCCTGAGCTCGCGGTCCATGGGGGCGTCGGTGACCATGGCGGAGACCCCGCCGGTCTCCTCGTCCACCACGAGGCGCCAGACGCGCGCCAGGAAGCCCGAGGTCCCCTTGACGCCGCCGGTCTGCCAGTCCTTGAGCTGCTCCAGCGGGCCCATGAACATCTCGTACGTGCGCAGGGCGTCGGCCCCGTAGTCGCGGATGATGTCGAGCGGATCCACGCTGTTCATGCGGGATTTGCCCATCTTGCCGAGCTTGCGCTCCACGGGGATGTCACCGCAGTACCAGTCGGTGGCGATGGTCTTGGGCTCCCAGGGGGAGCGCATGGCGGTCTCCTGCTCGACCCGGCGCTCGCAGTCCTCCGGGCGGTAGTACTTCCCACCCTCGTCCCGGTAGCTGTAGGCCAGGATCATGCCCTGGTGGAACAGCTTCTGGAAGGGCTCCTTCGTGTGCACCACGCCCAGGTCGTAGAGCACCTTGTGCCAGAAGCGCGCGTAGAGCAGATGCGTGACCGCGTGCTCCTTGCCGCCGATGTACAGATCCACCGGGCCCCAGTAGCGCTCGGCGTCCGCGCCCACGGGCAGCTCGGTGTTCATCGGGTCCATGTAGCGCAGCCAGTACCAGCAGGAGCCGGCCCACTGGGGCATGGAGTTGGTCTCGCGCTCGCAGACCTGGCCGTCCACCTCCACCTGCACCCAGTCGGTGGCGCGGGCCAGGGGCGGCTGGCCATCCGCCGTGGGGCGGTACTCGTCCACCACGGGCAGGGTCAGCGGCAGGGAATCCGCCGGCAGGGGCAGCACGCGGCCGTCGGGGGTGTGGACCATGGGGAAGGGCTCACCCCAGTAGCGCTGGCGGGAGAACAGCCAGTCGCGCAGCTTGTACTGGATCTCGCCGTGGCCCAGCCCGCGCTCCTCGAGCCAGGTGGTGATGGTGCGCTTGGCCTCGGTGACCGCCAACCCGTCGAACAGCGGTGAGTTCACCGCCAACCCGTCGCCGGTGTAGGCCTCGCGCTGGACGTCCTCACCGCCGGAGATGACCTCGATGATGGGCAGGCCGAACTTCTTCGCGAAGGCGTGGTCGCGCTCGTCGTGGGCGGGCACGGCCATGATGGCGCCGGTGCCGTAGGTGGCCAGCACGTAGTCCGCGACCCAGATGGGCACGCGCTGCCCGTTGACCGGGTTGACCGCGAAAGCACCCGTGAAGACGCCCGTCTTCTCTTTCTCGGCCGCCACCTGGCGATCGAGATCGGAGCGCTGGGTGGCCTGGCGCACGTAGGCCCTGACCTCGGCGAGGTGCTCGGGCGCGGTGATCTGCTCCACCAGCGCGTGCTCGGGGGCCAGCACGCACCAGGTGCAGCCGTAGAGCGTGTCGGGGCGGGTGGTGAAGACCTCGAAGGCCTGGCCCTCGCGATCCGCCACGGGGAAGGTCACCATGGCGCCCTCGGAGCGGCCGATCCAGTTGCGCTGCATCTCCTTGGTGGACTCGGGCCAATCCAGCTCATCGAGATCGTCCAGCAGGCGCTGGGCGAAGGCGGTGATGCGCAGCATCCACTGGCGCATGAGCCGGCGCTGTACGGGCTCGCCCGTCTCGATGTACTTGCCGTCCTGGACCTCCTCGTTGGCCAGCACCGTGCCCTGGGCCGGGCACCAGTAGACCGGCACCTCGGCCATGTACGCGAGCCCGAGATCGATCATCTTGAGGAAGGTCCACTGGGTCCAGCGGTAGTAGTCGGGATCGCTGGTGACCACCTGACGCTCCCAGTCATACGAGAACCCCAGGCGCTTGAGCTGCTTGGTGAAGAAGGCGATGTTGTCGCGCGTGATGTCGGCCGGGTGGCGGCCCTCGCGCACGGCGGCGCGCTCGGCGGGCAGGCCAAAGGAGTCGAAGCCCATGGGGTTGAGGACCGCGAAGCCGCAGGCGCGCTTGTAGCGCGCGACGATGTCGAGCGCGGTGTAGGAGAGCGGGTGCCCCACGTGCAGGCCCGAGCCCGAGGGGTACGGGAACATGCCGAGGGTGTAGTACTTGGGCTTCGCGGGGTCTTCCACAGCGCGGAAGGCCTGCGACTCCTCCCAGCGCTGCTGCCAGCGGGGCTCGATGACGGAAGGGTCGTAGGTGTGGGACATGGGCGGCTCCTCTCGCGGGGGCGCCCTCTAACAGATCTGGCCGCTACCTCCCCATCACCCCCGCCAGGATCTCCACCCCCTGCTCCACCAGCGCGGGCGCCGCGCAGGTGAAGCAGAGGCGCACGTGCGTGGCCCAGGCCGCGCCGAAGTTGGGGCCCGGGGCCAGCAGCAGGCCGCGGTCGAGGCAGCGCTCCATGAACCCCGCCAGCCCGCCCGCATCCAGGTGCTCCGCCACGTCCAGGAACAGGAAGGTGCCTCCCTCGGGCGGGAGCACACCCAGGCGGGCCGCGGCCTTGGCGCCGGCGGCGCGGTAGCGCTCACGGGCCGCCGCGAGCCAGGCGGCCCCCCGCTCCATGGCCGCCAGCGCCGCGATCTGGGCCGGGGCGGGCGGGTTGTAGATGAGGTGGGTGGCGATGCGCCGCGCCTGGCGCACCGCGCCCGCGGGACCGGCGAGGTAGCCGCAGCGGTAGCCGGCCTGGCCGTAGGCCTTGGAGAAGGAGAAGGCGGTCAGCGTGCGCTCGGGGGCCAGGGCCCCGATGGAGACGTGCTCGCCGCGGTAGGCGTAGTCCTCGTAGACCTCGTCGGAGAAGATCCACAGGCCACAGGCGCGGGCGACCTCCACCATGACCTCCAGCGCCGTGAGCGGCAGGACCGCGCCGCTGGGGTTGTTGGGGGTGCTGACGTACAGGGCGGCGGCGCCCTGGCAGGCATCCTGCAGCGCGCGGCGAAGCGCCTGGGGCTCCGTCGCCAGGGCGTAGACCGGAACCTCCACCGGCTGGGCGTCCCGAGCCTGCACGATCCCGCGGATCAGGGGCCAGTGGGGCGAGCAGAGAACGACACGATCGCCCGGATCGAGCAAGGCGCCGGCCGCAGCGGCCAGGGCTCCGGTGCAGCCGGCGGTGGGCAGCACCCCGGCGGGCTCCAGGCCGCTGAAGCCGTTCTGGCGCCGGAGCTTCTCCAGCAGGGCGGCGCACAACGGCGGCCAACCGCTCGGGTCCACGTAGCGGTGGGCCGCGGGGAAGGCGGAGGCCGTGACGTCCTCGGCGCGGGCGCCCACCACCGGCGGAGGCCAGGTGTCACCCACGTGCAGCTCGATCAGGGGCCCCGGGTGCGCCGCGGCCCGGGCGGCCAGGGCGCCGAAGGGGGTGCCGGTCATGCCGCGGACGGCGCGGGAGGAGTCGGGGTAGGGCATCGGGGGACCTCGGAGCCCATCGCTACCCCGAGGGCGCCCTGCGCGCAGGGGCTAGTGCCGCGATCCACGGGGGGTGGTCATAGACTTCCGAGCGCGTGCACTAGTGCGTGGTGATGTCGGCCAGCTCGTTCAGCCGGACCGGAAGCCCCCTCCGGGGCTCGGGACGCTCGCAGGGAGCCCACGCCTCCTCGGACCAGGGCAGGACCCACACGGCCAGGCCGCCGGCGGCCAGCACGGCCAGGGAGGCGAGGATGGTGACGATGAGGTCGAAGGTGAGGGGGTCCATGGTGGCCTCTCCGGGGCTGCGGCGCTGGCGCGGGCCGCGTTCGCAGATAGGATGTACCGCTCATCGTGCCAAATTCTGTCCGCTTGAGAGATTCCCCGGAGAAATGACATGAACGACTACTCTGGACTCAACAAGGGCCAGAAGATGGTGCGCCTGCTGGAGTGGATGCAGCGGCGCGGCGGCATCCGGGTGCGGGAGATCGAGGCCGGCCTCGACCTGGATCCGCGCTCCATGCGGCGCTACCTGTCGGATCTGCGCGACCTCGGCCTGCCGGTGATGGAGGACGGGCGCGGCGAAGAGCGGGTGGTGTACCTGGATCCGGCCTACCGCCGCGCGGGCGTGCAGCTCAACCTCGGCGAGATGATCTCCCTGCGCTTCGGGCGCACCCTGTTCAACTTCCTGGAGGGCACGGGCTTCGCCGAGGACATGAACCAGGCCATCGACCGCCTCGAACCAACCATGTCCCGCGGCAACGCCGACATGGTCCAGCAGTTCGATCACACCTTCCTGGCGGTCCCGGAGCACGGCAAGGAGTACCACGAGGTGGCGGAGGTGATCGACGAGATCCTCTCGGCGCTGCTGTACACCAACCGCGCCGACGCCACCTACCGGGCCGCCCGCGGCCAGGCGCGGGAGTACCTGCTGGAGCCCCTGACCCTGGCCACCTACCGCCAGGGGCTCTACCTGTTCGCCCGCGATGCCGAGGAAGAACGGGTCAAGACCTTCGCGGTGGAGCGCTTCCAGGACTTCTCCCGCCGCCGCCACGAGAAGTTCGACCGCCCGCTGGACTGGGACCCGCGGGCCTTCGTGGCCGACGCCTTCGGCATCACGGTGGGCGATCCCCGCACCGTGGTGGTGCGCTTCAGCCCGGCCGTGGCCGAGTACATCCGCGAGCGCCGCTGGCACCGCTCCCAGGGCCTCTCGGACCGCCCGGACGGCTCGGTCGAGGTGGTGCTGCGCTGCGCCCTGACCCCGGAGCTGAAGCAGTGGATCCTCGGCTTTGGCGCCGACGCCGAGGTGCTGGAGCCCGCCGAGCTGCGCGCCGAGGCGGCGGCGGTGTTGCGGCGCGCGCTCGACCGCTACCAGGACGCTTCGTGATCCCTGTCCCGGACGTGGCCTGGCCCGAGCCCGTCCTGCCCGAGGATCCCTACGCCGGCGACGAGCTGCTCCCCTGGCCCCCGCCGCGCGACCCGCGCCAGGCGCGCTTCCTGGCCGCTGCGCAGGAGTGGGCGCTGGGACGACGACCCCTCGGCGACCCCTCCCTGCGCGCCCTGGCGGCGGAGGCGGGCCTGCTCGACACGCCGGACCCGGTGCCCCAGCCCCGCTCCCTCGACCCCGAGGCCGACCTGCCCGCCGACGACTGGTTCGCCCACCTGGCCGAGGACCGCCTGCCCGACCTGGGCCTGACCGCCACCGCCCGGGTCCTGGGGCCCTGGGCCGACGAAGGCCCGAGCCGACGCCAGCGCATCGTGGCCGCCGGAGTGTTGGCCTTCAGCCCCTACATGCGCCCCCGGCTGCGCCCGCTGGAGCGCTGGCTGCACGAGCGCAAGCAGAGCCTCACCCGGGATCGCCTGGCGGTGCGCGCGGTGGACCGCGTCCCGGCCCTGCTGTGGGAGGTCCTCCCCGCTGCACCGCCCCGGCCCCTGCTGCCCTTGCCCACGCTGTACCTGCCGCCTGCCCCGGTGCGGCAGCTCCCCGCGGAAGAGGGCATGCCCGCCCTCCCCCTGCCCGCCGGCACCTGGCTGGCCCGCTGCTTCCCGGGCCCCGACGGCTGGTACGCCGCCCTGGCCCTGCCCATGCCGCGCTGCCCGGATCCGGCCTGGGTCCAGGCCCGCATGGAGCTGGAGCTGTGGCGCTGCCGGGTGCTGTGGCCCGCCTTCACCTGGGTGGACCTGCTGCGGGAGCGCGCGGAGGTGCTATACCGGTGCTGCCACGAGTGGCTCTGGATCACCGAGGAGGTGGCGCCGTGAGGTCCCTGCCCTGCGCCCTGTTGGCCCTGCTCTCCGCCTGCACCCCGGAGGAGGGCGTGCTGGTGCTCGATCCCCCTTCACTGGACTGGGGCGAGATCGACTTCCAGCAGTCGATGCCCCTGGAGGGCTTCGATCAACGCGAGGTGAACCTGATCAACGACGGGGTGAAGGATCTCACCATCCGCATCCCCGGCTACGACCGCGTGCACCTCTGCCTGGAGGGCTTCGAGGACCAAGAGGGGATCGTCGAGCTGCCCACCCTGTCGCCGGGCAGCCGCTACATCCTGCTGCCGGCGGTCTGTGGCTACGACGTGGAGGCGGGCGAGATCGGTACCACCTTCCACGGCCGCCTGCAGTTCGTGAACGACGGCACCGACCCGGTGGAGCTGCTCGAGTACTCCTTCACGCCGGTGCGCCACATCGGCGACGACACGGGGACCTGATGAAGACCGAGCCCGATCTGCGAGAGGATCTCCTCCGCTTCGGCCACCTGTGCTACGAGCGGCGCCTGCTGGTGGCCATGGACGGCAACCTCTCGGTGCGCCTGCCCCGCGGTCTGGTGCTGTGCACCCGCGCCGGCTGCCACAAGGGCTTCCTCACGGACGACGACCTGCTGGTGGTGGACCCCGAAGGCAAGGTGCGCCGCGGCCAGGGCCGGCCCACCTCCGAGATCTTCATGCACCTGGCCTGCTACCGCGAGCGCCCCGACGTGCAGGCGGTCATCCACGCCCACCCCCCGCTGTGCGTGGCCTTCACCATCGCCGGGCTGTCCATGGACCGCTGCGTGCTGCCCGAGGTGGTGCTCACCCTCGGCGCCATCCCCACGGCCCCCTACCGCACCACCGGCACCCCCGATCTGGCCGCGCTGATGGGCGAGTACGTGCGCTCCTGGGACGCCATCCTGATGGACACCCACGGCGCCATCTGCGTCGGCCCGGATCTGCTGACCGCCTTCTGCCGCCTGGAGACCATGGAGCACACGGCCCTCATCCTCAAGACCGCCCAGGACCTCGGCGGCGTGCGCAACCTGCCCCCGGAAGAGGCCGTGCGCCTGCGCCGCCTGGGCCTGGAGCGCTACGGCGGCCCGCCCGCGGCCGTCGCCGCCCTGAACCAGCCCGGCACCGATCTGCCCGAGAGCTGCACCGTGCCCGGCGAGTCCTTCCGCCTGCTCAGGGTCACCAGCAAGCCGCTCACCACCCTGGGAGAGCCCGCCGGCAAGCCCGCCCCCGCCCTCGACCCCGACGTGGAGGAGGCCGTGGTGCGGGAGGTCATGCGGTTGATGAAGGCATAGCCTCCCGGAACGCCTCCAGGATCCACCCCCGGATCCGCCCCCCATGCGCGTGCAGGTGCCCCTCCAGCACCCCGAGATCCTCCCCCCCGTTGCAGCGTACGGAGGCGCAGCTCCCGGCGCGGGCCGCGGCCAACATGACCCTCGCATGCTCGTACAGCCGCCCGTGGACGTGATCGTACTCGGCCTGCAGGCGGTGGTAGGGGCAGATCAGCCCACCCACCAGGCGCGCGGGTTCGCGGCCAGCCCAGGCCAGCTCGTCATCCAGTGGCAGGGCCGCCAGCGCAGGGTCCTCGGGGGCGCCCGACCCCGCGGGGGGCCGCAGGCACATGCGGTCGGCCGGGGCCTCGCCGTCGATCAGGAAGGCCAGCGGCTCGCCGGCGCGCAGCGGGGGCAGCACGCCGCTGGAGAAGGACAGCACCCCCACGGGCACGGCCGGATCGAGCCGCGCGCGGATCGCACGCAGCACGGCACGGAAGTCCTCGACATGCTCGTCGCGGCCCGGCGTGAGCGGCACCCCACGGCCGCTGCGCCCGGCGCCGCCGCGATCGTAGGCCACCACAGCCAGGCCGTCGGCCAGCAGGGGTCCAGGCTCCATCCCGAAGGGCGTGAGCAGCGCCTGCGTGCCGCCCTTCAGCCCAGCGTGTGACAGCAGCAACACGCCCCGGGGCTGCGCCGGGCCGAGCCAGCGGGCGTGGAGCCGCCGGGCGCCAACCCGGACCTCGAAGGCGCCCCCCGGGCCGCCGGGG
>JBDRKM010000076.1:0-5159 GCA_043814015.1 Pseudomonadota bacterium | reverse complement strand
AGGCGCGAACGTCGCACGAACCATCCGGATCGTGCCAGGAGAGCAGATCCAGACGTTCGGCCCCGTCGTGAAGACAGACCGGTCCATCGGGGAGTCGGGTTGCAGCGATGTCTGGAGGAGGAGGCCCGGCGTCAGACCTCGACGTATCGCATCCTCGAAAGCCGGGACCACAGGGCGAGCCACATCGGCGCCACGGCCTCATCGATGATCAGCACGGCTCGGTTGGCGTGCCGGACGATGCGCGCCGCGATTCGCAGCACGCGCTCCCGCAACGTGGACAGGCTGACGCCCTCCTTGGTGCCCTGCTCGAGGAGGCATCGCGCGGCGTGAGCGATGTTGTACGCCAGCGAGTTGAGCAGCAGGATGACCTCGTTCTGGGCGAAGCCGTCGCCAGGCAGGATGTGCTCGGTGACCGCTCTTCCTCGGTAGTGGCTCTTCTGTCGCGGCGAGGAAGAGAGCGCGGGCTCGATCACGCTCATCAGCTCGCCGAAGTGACCCTCGATGGTGCCCCGCTCGCGGTACAGCGCGAGCAGCTCGTCGGCAGCCAGATCCTCGATGGCGGCGTTGGTGATCAGCCAGAAGCGGTGAAGGAGCAGCTCGCCCGGCTTCTCCTGGACGACGAGCACGACCCGTCGTTCCCGGGACCAGTCCTCGGCGGCGTACTCCATCTCGTGGAACCACATGCGCGGCTCGCTGGTGGGGCGGCCGACAGGGCGCTTGAGGAACGGCTGGGCCATGCGGTCGAGCACCTTGTTGTTGCGGATTCGCGCCACGTAGGGGGTTCCACGATCTTCGAGGGCGCAGAGCAGCCCGTCTTCGGGGAAGCCCGCATCGAAGCGGACGGTGGCGACTTGGGCGATGCGCTTCTCCACCTCGTCGAGCAGCGGCAGGATGAAGCCGAGGGATCCGTTGGCCGTGTGCACATTGCCTTCCCGGAGGCGCATGTCGAGAAGGTCGCCGGTCTCGGCAATACCGGCGGCCAGTGGGTGGTAGATGCGAGCGTGGTAGTGGCCGTTGTACTCCGTGCCCGGCTGATGTCCGGAGACCTCGATCGGGAAGGAGTCGACGTCGATGGTCACGTGTCGAATCCGGTGTCCTCGGCGGCTGGCCTTGATCCGGCGTGCGGCGGTTTCGAGGAGCCCCTCTCTGAGCACGGACCGGTTTTGCTCGGAAGAGAGCGTACGTCCGAGTCGCGACAGTGTCGGCTGGGAGGCCAGTCCCTCCGGCTTCGGGGGATTCTTGGTGGTCGGCTCCCCATCGACTCGCGTCGGCGAATCGAGCGGCGTTGTGCCTCTTCGGCTGGAGGCTGCCAGCCGCATCGCCGGATCGTCACGGAGGGCGTCGGCGTCGTCCCGATCTCGCCAGCCCTGACCGATGAGCAACAGCTCGGTGTTGAGCAACTCGGCCAGGGGATGCGTGATGAGATCCTGTCGGCGCGGGTCAATGAGTCGTTTGACGAGCCAGTCCACGGTTCCGAGTCGGTCGATCACCTCCCGGAGGATCACGGCGCCGGGTTCAGTGGTCAGACGGTAGGGCCTGGCCTCGACCTGAAGAGAGCCATTGAAAGACGGCGTGAAGAGTGTATGTTTCTCACCCACGAGGTGCCTCCTGTGCGTCGTAGTGGAAGTCACGAATCATCAACAACTACAACGCTGCAGCGAGGCATCTCCTTCCCGAAAATCAGTCAGACGGTGAATAAAACGGGTTCACTGCACGATGAGCGGAGCAGCTCCTGCCACCTTCGACCGCGAAGCCGAGCTGGCCCGGTTCCTCCCGCGCCTGATCGCCCGGAGCGCGCAGAAGATCATCCTCTTCGGCTCTCTGGCGCGGGGCACGGCCGGGCCTCGGTCGGACGTGGATCTGCTCGTGGTCGGCCAGCCTGGCGATGTCGTCCCCGCCCACGACCGAGTAGACCCCGGTCCTGGCGATCTCGCCGGCCAGGACTCCTCCACCACCCGGGCCAGGGTGGGGTCCACGCCCCGCCGCGCCTGGATCTCGGTCACGGGGGGGATCGTCGTCCTAGGGGGACCGTCCTAGGGGGACGGTCCTCGAGAAGTCAATATCCCCGGCCAGGTTTCTTGACCCTTCAAAAGACCTCACACAGAATGCCACAAGCCGAAGGCGACTGGTGATCCGCTACCGTTTTCACCCGCTCCACGGTGAGCGGTTCTTGCCGGTGGTCGTGCACGATGGACCGCCGGTCACTTTCCTCTTCGAGCGGACCGACGGCCACAGGCTCAAGGTGCCCGCCTGGATGACCGAGCCAGCCGCGGCCGACCTGCACCTGAGCGACGAGCCCCACGTCGCGATCAAGGCTCTGCTCGACTTGGCCCGTCTCGTCTCCACCGCCCTTTGCCATCCGAAGCCCAATGGCGACATCCTTCCCGCCGCAACCTCCGCTAGGAAGGATGGCCCCCATGCCCACAGAACAGCTCCTCCTGCTTCCCCTCGAAGCGCCCCCACTCCCCCTGCCGTTCCCCCCTCCTCTCGCGGCCGCGGCCACCCAGGCCATCGCCGACCTGCTTCTCCAGGTCGTGACCAGCGAGCCGCAAGACGCCGCGACCCAGGAGGTGGCCAATGAAGTCCTTCGTTGAGCACCGCATCCGCCCCCAGCACCTCGCCCGCCGCGCCCTGGTCTACATCCGCCAGTCCTCGCCCGGCCAGGTCCGGGCCAACGTGGAGAGCACCCGCGTCCAGCTCGGCCTGCGCGACAAGGCCATCGCTCTCGGCTGGAACAACCCGCTCATCGTCGATCACGACCTCGGCATCTCCGCCGCCGGCTTCGCCGACCGCCCCGGCTTCCAGAACATGCTCGCCCAGGTCTCCCTGCGCCAGGTCGGCATCATCCTCTGCCTCGACGCCTCGCGCCTCTCTCGCAACTCCAAGGACTGGGCCAACCTCTTCGAGCTCTGCGGCTACTTCGATACCCTCATCGCCGACCTCGACCAGGTCTACGACCTCGCCCACCCCAACGACCGCCTCGTCCTCGGCATCAAGGGGACCGTCTCCGAACTCGAACTCTCCGTCCTGCGCACCCGGCTCAAGGCCGGCGCCGAAGCCAAGGCGGCGCGCGGCGAACTCAAGTTCATCCTCCCTCCAGGCTACGTCCACGACCACGCCGGCCGCATCGTCCAGGACCCTGACCTCCGCGTCCGCCAGGCCATCACCCTCATGTTCGACCAGTTCGACCACTCCACCAGCCTGCGCCAGCTCGTCCTCTTCTACCGCGACACCCACACCCTTTTCCCCGTGCGCAAGCTCACCAAGGCCCGCGCCCTCGCCTGGCAGATCCCCACGTCCAACACCCTCTACAAGCTCCTGATCCACCCCATCTACGCCGGTGCCTACGTCTATGGCCGCCGGACCGAGCGCGTCGAGTTCGTCGCTGGCCGGCTGGTCAAACGCTCCGGCTCCTACCTCGACCCCGAGCGCTGCCGCGTTTGCATCCGGGACCATCATCAGGCATACATCGACTGGGAGCGCTTCCTCGCCAACCGGGCCAAGCTCGCCGAGAGCCGCCCGAGGTGGAGCATGAACGCCAACCGCGGTGCGATCAGGTCCGGTGAGGCCCTCCTCGCTGGTCTCCTCCGCTGCGGCCACTGTGGCAGCATGATCGGCGTCTCGTACAAAAAGGAGCATTTCGCCCTCTATCGCTGCGACAAGGGCCAGCGGGTCAAGGTCCAAAGGTGCGGCCTGGCTTTCGGCTCAAAGCTCATCGACCTTCGCGTCGGCCAGGAACTCTGCCGCGCCCTTTCGCCCCTCGCCATCGACGGGGCCAAGCTGGCCCTGGCCCGTCGCCGCGAAGAGCAAGACCAGGCGACCAGGGCCGCACGCCTCCACCTCCAGGCCGCCCAGTACGAGGTGGACCGCGCTTTCGAGCAATTCGACCTCGTCGACCCCAAGAACCGCCTCGTCGCCGACTCCCTTGAAGAGCGCCTCAACCAGCGCCTGGCCGAGCTACGCGAGGCCCAGGAGGCCCTGACCCAGATCATCGCCGACACGCCGGCCCTCACCCCTGAGCAGCGCCGCCGACTCGACGAACTCGCCCGCGACTTCCCCGCGCTCTGGAACCATCCCCAGGCAGATATCATGCTCAAGAAACAGCTTCTCCGCGCCGCCGTCCACGAGATCGTCGTCACCCACCAGCCCGACCGCCAGCGCCTCGAGGTCGTGATCCACTGGCAGGGCGGCGTTCACACCCACCTCCATGTCGAGAAGCGTGCCACCCCGCAGGGCTGCCGTGCCGACCCTGGCCTCATCGAGACCGTCCGCGCCTTGGCCTCCCTCGCTGACGCTGAGATCGCACGCATCCTGAACATGAAGCAGATCACCACCCCGCGCAGCCTGCCCTGGACCAAGGACCGCGTCTGCGCCTTCCGCGGACAGCATCACATCCGCCGCCAGCCTGAACAGCAAGACGGGGACCACCTTACCGGACAGCAGGCTGCTGAACGCCTCGGCATAAGCCGCCACGGACTGCAGACACTCTTCCGCATCGGTGTCCTTCACAACCTCCAGACCATCGACTTCGCCCCCTGGCGCATCCCGCGCGCAGAGGTCGAGTCCGACCGCGTCCGCCACGTCGTCAAGGTCATGAAGGCGAACCGCGTCCTCCCCAGGAACTTCACCCCGGGGGGATGTCCCAGCAACCAGCCTGAACTTTTCCCTGTGATTTCAAGGGCGCCAGAATAGGAGGCATTGTGCGTCAGGGCTCGAAAGCCCTGTAGGGGCGGAATAGAAACGGAGACAATCCTCCTTATTTCGCCCCTTCGGGGCTGTTTGGTTTGTCTGTCCTCGTGAACCCGGGGCGTTGCCCCGGGCTTTCATCTTGCGCCCCTTCGGGGCTTCCGTCCCACGAGCGACACCCTGGCACACGGAATCGCACCGATTCGAAACAGGCCAGAAAAGCTGACCCTGGGCCAGGCCAGTCGGCTCGCCCAGATGAGCCAGCGTCAGTTCCAGCACCTCCTGGCGAGTCGAGAGATCCCGGTGCACTACGATGTGGCCGAGTTCGAAGAGGACCTGAAAACGCTGCGCGATCGCGAGCCCTGATGGAAGTGGTGAGCGACACCTCCCCGATCGTCAGCCTCGCGGCGGTGGGCAAGCTGGACCTGCCCTCTCGTTGACACCCGCCTCACCCTGTGGTTTCCTTCGCTGCC
>JBDRKM010000075.1:0-88685 GCA_043814015.1 Pseudomonadota bacterium | reverse complement strand
GGGGCCGGGGGCCCCGGGGGGTCCCGCCCCTCGGCTTAATGTTTCTACAAAAACTAACCCCCCTGTCCCTGACACCCTCCTCTGACACCCTCCTCCACCCTCCTCTGCCGATACCTGACGGCTGACACCTGGTGGCTGTTTCTTGATAGGAGCCCCCCTCCGCCTCCCCGGAGTCCGCCATGCCCGCCCCGACCACCGTCTCGGACATCCACGCCCACGTCGATCACGAGGTCGAGCTGCGGGGCTGGCTCTACAACCGCCGGGGTAGCGGCAAGATCGCCTTCCTCATGCTGCGCGATGGCACGGGCATCATCCAGTGCATCGCCTCCCGGGCGGAGCTCGACGCGGTCGAGGAGGGCCTGTTCGACCGCCTGCGCAAGCTCGGGCAGGAGTCGAGCCTGATCGTGCGCGGCGTGGTGCGCGCCGAGGAGCGCGCGCCCTTCTGTGGGCACGAGCTGCACGTCACCGGCGCCGCCGTCGTGGCCGAGGCCAACGACTACCCCATCACCAAGAAGGAGCACGGGCCGGCCTTCCTGCACGACAACCGCCACCTGTGGTTCCGCTCCCGCCGCCAGCAGGCCATCCTGCGCGTGCGCCACGCCACCGTGAAGGCCATCCGCGACTACTTCGACAGCCGCGACTTCCTGCTGCTGGACAGCCCCATCCTCACGGCCAACGCCTGCGAGGGCACCACCACCCTGTTCGGCACCGAGTACTACGGCCGCATGGCGTATCTGGCCCAGTCCGGCCAGCTCTACCAGGAGGCCGGCGCCGCCGCCTTCCGCAAGACCTACTGTTTCGGCCCCACCTTCCGCGCCGAGAAGTCCGACACCCGGCGGCACCTCACCGAGTTCTGGATGGTGGAGCCCGAGGTGGCCTGGATCGACTTCGACGAGCTGATGGACCTCTGTGAGGACTTCCTGGTGGAGATCACCGGGCGCGTGCTGGAGGCCTGCCGGCCCCACCTCCTGGAGCTGGAGCGCGATGTCAGTGCACTGGAGCGGGTGCAGAAGCCCTTCCCGCGCATCTCCTACGACGAGGCCAGCGACCGCGTCCGCGCCATGGGCATCGCCATGGAGCCCGAGGACGACTTCGGCGCACCTCAAGAGACCGCCCTGGCCGACAGCTACGACCGGCCCATCCTGGTCCACCGCTACCCCACCGCCGTGAAAGCCTTCTACATGAAGGAAGATCCCACGAACCCCCGGCGCTGCCTGGGGGTCGATGTGCTGGCCCCCGAGGGCTACGGCGAGATCATCGGCGCGGGCCAGCGCGAGGACGATCTCGCCGTGCTGGAGCGCAAGATCACGGCCCACGGCCTGCCCATGGAGGCCTTCCGCTGGTACCTCGATCTGCGCCGCTATGGGACCTTCCCCCACGGTGGCTTCGGGCTCGGCCTGGAGCGCACCGTGGGCTGGCTGTGCGGCATCCACCACATCCGCGAGTGCGTCCCCTTCCCCCGCACCATCGACCGGCTGGAGCCGTGAACGCCTCCGCGCTCGCCGTCCTGGTGGGGGGCCGCCTGGTCGGGCCCGACCGGGCGTTCGGCGGCGTGGCCTCCCTGGAGCGCGCCGGGGCGGACGATTGCGCCTTCACCGTGAAGGTCCCCGCGACGACCGCCGCCGGCGTGCTGCTGGCGACAGCGCCGGTGGAGGGTGCCTGCACCGTCGTCGTCCCCGACCCGCGCGCCGCCTTCGGTCGCCTGCTGCGGGCGCTCTTCCCCGAGCGCCACCCCGAAGGCGTGCAATCCGGCGCCCACGTGGACCCGTCCGCGCACCTGGGCCCCGGGGTGAGCGTCTACCCCGGCGCCTACGTGGGGCCCGACGTGCAGCTGGGCGCCGGCACCGTGGTGCTTCCCAACGCCGTGATCCTCGCGGGCACCGTGGTCGGCGCGGGCTGCGTCATCGGCCCCGGCGCGGTGCTCGGACACGCTGGCTTCGGGCTGGAGGCTACGCCCGAGGGCCTGCGCGCGCTGCCCCAGGTGGGCCGGGTGGTGCTGGGCGAGGGCGTGGGGGTCGGCGCGAACACCTGCGTGGACCGCGCCTTCGTGGAAGAGACCCGCGTGGGTGACCACAGCCAGATCGACAACCTCGTGCAGGTCGGGCATAACTGCCACATCGGACGCGGGGCGGTGCTGGTGGCCCAGGTGGGGCTCTCGGGATCGGTCAGCATCGGTGACGGCGCCGTGCTGGCGGGCCAGGCGGGTGTGGCGGATCACGTCGCCATCGGCGCGGGCGCCATGCTGGGCGGCCAGACGGGCGCCCATCGCGACGTGCCCGACGGCGAGCGCTGGATGGGCACGCCCGCGCTGCCCCTGCATGAGGCGGCCAAGGTGTTCGCGGCGGCGCGCCAGGTGCCGGAGCTGCTCAAGCGGGTGCGGGCGCTGGAGAAGGAGCTGGCGAAGCTCAAGGGGGGCTGAACCGCTCGCGGGTGCCGCGGCCGGTGACGGGCACCCTGGTGACGGGCTGGTCGGGGTCGTCGGAGTCCACCAAGACGTAGTCCTCTACGACATCGCCCCACTCGGGCGCGAAGAACACCTCGAAGGTGGTGTCGCCCCCGGGCTGGACCAGCACGGACTGGACGCCGGAGATGGCGAGAGCCTCGCCCTGTTCCAGCTCCATGTTCTGGATGTGCAGGTCGTCGTCGCCGTCATTGGACACGGTGACCTCCTCGACGGCCTCCTCGCCCTCCGGCACCCCGCCGAAGTCGATCAGCTCCGGGTAGATCACGATGTTCGGATCGCCGTCGGAAAGCCCGCCACTGATGCGTGGCTCATCGGGCGGAGGTCCACCCTCCGCGCAAGAGGCCACGAGCAGCAGGGGCGGGACGTAGCGGGCCAGGGGACGGCGTTGCATGGGGCTCCCCAGGGGTTCAGTCTCCGGAGTGGCCTTCGCCGGACAGCGCGACGCTCACGTAGGCGTGGTCCGGGTCGTCGGACTCCACCCAGAGGGTGTCCTCGGCCTGGCCCACGGCTACGGGGGTGAAGATCACCTCGAAGGTGGTGCAGGCACCGGGCGCCAGCGACTCGGTCAAGGGGGCGGAGGCGGAGAAGGCCTCACCCTCGTCGGCCTCGATCCCCAGGACCAGCAGCCCTTCGTCGCCAGCGTTGCAGATCTGGACCTCTTCCGTGGCCACCGAGCCGATGGCGACCGCGCCGAAACCGACGGCCTCGGGTTCCACCACGATGTCGGGGCCCTCCAGGTCGCCGGGGCCCGGCTCGGTCGGGAACGGCATGCCGCCATCCTCGGCACACGAGGTCACGCTGGGCCCCCCCGCCAGGCAGGTGGCCACCAGGAGCGTGGGCGGGACGTAGCGGGCGAGGGGGCGACGTCGCATAGGGGACCTCCGGGTCTCATCCCGGCAGTGCCAGGACGAGCCCGGGGCGATCACACCCGCGCCCGATCAGTCCTCCCCGACCCCGACGCCCTGCAGGGCCACCTCCGTGCTCGGCTCGTCGTCGTCGTCGGAGGCGATGGTGAGGGTGTCGGTGAAGGTGTCGATGGCCGAGGGCGCGAATTCCACCACCAGCGTGGTGCAGTCCTGAAAGGCGATGACGTCGGCCTCCAGGGCGCCCAGGGAGAACGGCTCTCCAGCGGTCAGGGCGGGGTCCGCGATGTGCAGATCCTCGGTGCCCTGGTTGCAGACCGAGATCTCGGCGGTCTCCGTCTCCCCGACCATCACCGCACCGAAGTCCAGGGAGGTGGGATCCACCTCGATGTCCGGCCCCTCGGGCGGGGCCATGTCGCCGGCGAGCCGGCCGGTGTCCTCCTTCTCGAAGCAGCCGGCACAGGTGGCGACGAGCAGCAGCGGCGGGACGTAGCGGGCGAGGGGGCGACGGTGCATGGAGACCTCCTGGGGAGGGATCATTGTGCCGCGGGCGCGCCCTCCGCGCCAGGTCGGCCTGGCTCATCCCGTCCCTCGCCCTGTCGAGCCGCGCGCCCCTCGGCGGTGGCGGAGGCGCCGTGGCCTGCTAAGTCGGGCCCAGGAGCGCCCATGCCGTTCGACCCATCCTTCATCCCCCACCCGCCCGACGTCTGGGCCTACGTGCTCCCCGGCGGTTGGCACGTCTGGGCCGGCCGCACAGCCCGCGACAACGATCGCCTCTCCACCAGGATCGCCCGCAACGACGACTGGTGGTTCCACGTGCGCGGCCAGACCGGGGCCCACGTGGTGCTCTTCGTGCGCGACGGTCTCGAGCCCGACCGCGAGACCGTGCGTGCCGCCGCCGCCATCGCCGCCTGGCACTCCAAGCAGCGCGGTGGCGGCGCCGTGGGGGTCTCCGCCACCCGGGCCCGCTTCGTCAGCAAGCCCCGCGGGGTCCCGGTGGGCACCGTGGAGATCCGCAGGGAGCAGAGCATCAAGGTCCTCCCGGCCCTGCCCGCGGGTGGGTAGGGTCGCGCCGATCGAATACTCGCCCCCTCCTCCCGTCCAGCCCGCGACCCCGCACCCTGGAGCCCCCCGTGCGCCTCGCCCCCCTCGCCCTCCTCCTGCTCCTGCCCGCCTGCCACCCGCGCTACAAGCACGCCGCCCCCACGCTGGGGGCCGTGCGCGTCCAGACCCTCGGCACGGGCACCCCCTACGTCAACCTCGGCAAGGTCTACACCGACTCGAACGACGCTCCCGTGGCCCAAATCGCCGCGGCCGTGATCAACACGGTGCAGGTGGTCAAGGAGATCGACCGCACCGAGCGCATCGCGGGCGCGGTGCGCACCGGCGAGGTCAAGCGCGCCCTGTCCGCCGGCCTGCAGGAGGCCATGGGCGACGGCCCGCCCTTCGCCATCACCGAGGACGGCGGCGTGGGCAACGTGTTCCAGATCGAGGTGCTCTCCTACGGCCTGAACGTGCCCTGGCTGGGCGCCCCGGGCTCCTTCACCTACGACCTGCGCCTGCGCATCTACCAGGCCGACGGCCGCCGCGTGTACGCGGGCCGCCACCACTGCGACGCCCGCGCCGGCAACCCCAGCATCGCGGAGCAGGCGCTGTTCGTGGTGGACAACGTCCGCAACCTCGACGAGATGAGCGACGACGAGATCAGCGGCGCGTTCGAGACCATCGCCTTCTGGTGCGGCGAGGAGATCGTGGCCAAGCTGCGGCGCCAAGCCGGATAGCCTCCGAGTTTCCAGCCTCCCAGGGGCCCTCTCAACGATCTGTCGCAGATCATGGGTGCACCACTTGCGAGGCGTGGCGGCCGGGTGTAGTAAGGGGGCGCGGGCTGGACGTCCCGCAGCTCTCGACAGCTCGAAACCCAGGCGCCGGCCTCGCCGGTGGAGCCTCCTCCGCTCCACCCACGTCGTCGGTTCTCATCTTCATGTCTTCTCGCCGGTCGCCGACCGGGTCGGGCTCCTCCGTCGAGCGCTGATCGCGTCCCAGCCGCTTACACCCACCCACTTCCCTGTGCGCACCAGCCAGGGACCGGAGCCGACGACCATGTCCCACTGCCTCGACCACGGCGCAGACGCCTCCGAAGAACCTCCGGCGCGATCCTCGAGCGCGGCCGTCGAGTTGCGCGACGGCCTGCCGAGTGCCGCCCTGCACTCGGGCCCTTGGCTCGCGGCACTGTCCGCGGGCCCCGACTGGAACGACTGGCGCTGGCAGCTGCGCCACCGCATCCGCAGCGTGGAAGCCCTCGGCCAGGCCTTCGGCGGCGCCCGGCTGCCCCTCGGCACGGCCCAGGCGGCCACCCGCTTCCCCCTGGCCATCACCCCCTACTACGCCGCCCTGATCCAGGAGCTGGATCCATCGGATCCCATCTTCGCCCAGGCGGTCCCCCAGCCGGTCGAGCTGTTCGATCCCGCCTTCCTGCGCGATGATCCGCTCGAGGAGGACGAGGACATGCCGGTGCCCGGGCTGGTGCACCGCTACCCGGACCGCGCGCTGCTGCTGGCCACCACCACCTGCGCCATGTACTGCCGCCATTGCACCCGCAAGCGCGTGGCCGGCTCCCGCGAGGGCTGCATCGCCCCGCGCAGCCTGCAGAAGCAGGTCGAGTACCTCCGGGCCCACCCCGAGATCCATGACGTGATCATCAGCGGCGGCGACCCCTTCACCATGACCACCCCGGCCCTGGAGCGCATCTTGGCCGCGGTGCGCTCGGTCCCCAGCGTGGACATCGTGCGCATCGGCACCCGCACGCCCGTCACCATGCCCATGCGCGTGGACGACGAGCTGGTCACCATGCTCCGGCGCCACGCTCCGGTGTGGGTCAACACCCACTTCAACCACCCCCGCGAGCTGACCCCCGAGGCACAGGCCGCCTGCGGCAGGCTGGTGGACGCCGGCATCCCCGTGGGCAACCAATCCGTGCTGCTGCGGGGCATCAACGACGATCCGGCGGTGATGGAGTCCCTCTTGCGCGGCCTGGTGCGCGCCCGGGTGCGCCCCTACTACCTCTACCAGTGTGATCTGGTGCGCGGGGTGGAGCACTTCCGCACCCCGCTGGGCCGCGGCCTGCAGCTCATGGAGTACCTGCGCGGGCGCCTGTCCGGGCTGGCGATCCCCAGCTTCGTGGTGGATCTTCCCGGCGGCGGCGGCAAGATTCCCCTGCTGCCCAACTACGTGGTCTCCCTGGGCGCGGATCACACCGTCCTGCGCAACGGAGAGGGTATGCTGGTGGCCTACCCGGATCCGGGCGCCCCGGCCCGCAGCGCCCCCGCGCCCGAGCACCCAACCGTCTACGACCTCGTCTCCGGCGCGGCTCCCGCCATCCTGCCCAGCCGCACCGCGCGCCACGGCCGCCGCGCCAAGCGTCGCGCCGTCCGCTCGGCCGCCAACCTCCACTAGTCCACCCAACCCTGACAGCGCGGGTCGGGTGGACCGATCCGCGCGGGAGCGAGCGCCATGCAGTCCATCCTGGTCGGGATGACCTACGATCTGCGCGCGGACCACATCGCCGACGGCCTCGACCCCGAGGACGCCGCCGAGCTGGACAGCGAGGAGACCATCGCCGCCATCGAGGCCACGCTCCAGGGCCTGGGCCTGCGCACCGAGCGCATCGGGCATGCCCGCGCCCTGTGCCAACGCCTCGTGGCTGGCGACCGCTGGGACTTGGTCTTCAACATCGCCGAGGGGCTCAACGGCCGCTCGCGGGAGGCCCAGGTGCCGGCCTTGTTGGAGCTGTACGGGGTGCCCTACACCTTCTCCGATCCGCTGACCTGCGCCGTCACCCTGGACAAGGCCGTGGCCAAGCAGCTGGTGCGGGCCGCCGGGCTCAACACGGCCGACTTCCGGGTGGTGCGCGGTCAGGCGGACCTCGCCACCCTGGACCTGCCCCTGCCGGTCTTCGCCAAGCCCCTGCAGGAGGGCACGGGCAAGGGCATCGGCCCCACCTCCCGCATCGACGACGTGGCCACCCTGCAGGAGCGCGTCCTCGGCCTGCTGCACCGCCATCGCCAGCCCGTGCTGGTGGAGCGCTACCTGCCCGGCCGCGAGTTCACCACGGGCCTGGTCGGCACGGGCGCGGACGCGCGGGTCATCGGCAGTATGGAGGTCCACATCCAGCCCGGGGTCGGCGACTACGGCTTCCAGGTCAAGGAGGACTGGAGGCTGTACTGTCACTACGACCCGCTGCAGCCCGGGCCCCTGCACGACGAGGTCCACGCCCTGGCCCTCGCCTCGTACCGCGCGCTGGAGTGCCGCGACGGCGCCCGGGTCGACATCCGCCTGGACCACGATGGGAAGCCGGCCTTCATCGAGGTCAACCCCCTGCCCGGCCTCAACCCCCACCACTCGGACCTGCCCATGCTGGCCCGCATGCAGGGCATGGACTTCTCCGCCCTGCTGGAGGCCATCGTGACCTCCGCCCTCGGCCGCAGGCGGGTCCACCCCGTGGCCGCCTGATGCGCCCCGTGCTGCCGGTCCTGGTGCTCCACAACCAACCGCGCGCCGACGCGGGCTACGCCGAGTCCGACGCGGGCGTGCTGGACGAGGTGGCCGCCGTGCTGGCGGCCCTCGCCGATCTCGGCATCCCGGCCCGATCCGCCGGCATCATCGCCCTGGGCGACCTCCCGGATCTGCTGGCCGCAGCCGCCGAGCCGGTGGTGTTCAACCTGGTGGAGGCCCTGGCCGGCCCCCCGGAAGACGTCAACCGCGTACCGGACCTCATCCTGGCGGCGGGCAAGGCCTGCACCGGCAACCCCCGCGCGGCCCTGGCCGCCTGCCTGGACAAGGCCCACGCCAAGGCCGTGCTCGCCGCGGCGGGCCTGCCTGTGCCCGCGGGCGTGGTGGTGCTCCCCGGCGACCCCGTCCCCGCGTTGCCCTTCGCCGGCCCCTGCATCGTCAAGCCCGCCCTGGTGGACGCCAGCGAGGGCATCCACGCCGCCTCCGCGGTCCACCCCGGCCCCGGCCCCGGGCTGAGCGCCGCCGTGGCGGCCCTGCACGCTCGCTTCGGCCAGCCGGTGCTGGTGGAGGCCCTCTGCGACGGCCTCGAGCTGAACGTGGCCGTGCTGGAGGAGGATGGCGCGCCTCGGGTGCTGGCCATCGCCGCCATCGACTTCGTGGACTTCCCCCCCGAGCTGCCGCGGATCGTGGACTACGACGCCAAGTGGCGCGCGGACTCCTTCGCCTTCACCCACACGACCCGTGTACTGCCGGCACCCATCGATCCCGGGCTGGCCCAGGAGGTGGAGGCCCTGGCCCTGGCGGCCTGGCGCGCTGTGGGCTGCCGCGGCTACGCCCGTGTGGATCTGCGCACCGACCGCGCGGGGCGCCCCGTGGTGCTCGAGGTCAACCCCAACCCGGACATCTCCCCGGACAGCGGCTACGCGGCTGCGTTGGCCCACCGCGGGCGCAACCACCGCGCCCTGGTCCGCGCGGCCCTCGCGGCGGCCCTGCGTCCCCCTGTCGTGATCCGCCCCACCGTAGCCACCGACCGCGACCCGATCCTGGCCGCCATCACCGCCACCGGCTTCTTCCCGGCCTTCGAGGTGGAGGTGGCGCGCGAGGTGCTCGACGACGCCATCGCCGGCAAGGACGACGGTCACTACCGCTCGTACACGGCCCTGCTCGGGGAGCGCCCCGTGGGCTGGGCCTGCCTGGGCCCCACCCCCTGCACGGTGGGCACATGGGATTTCTACTGGATGGCGGTTCATCCCGAGGCTCAGGGGCGCGGAATCGGCCGCCGCCTCGTCACCGCCGTGGAGGCCTGTGCGCGGGAGGCCGGGGGCCGCATGGTGATCATCGAGACCGCTGGGCGGTCCCAGTACGATCCCACGCGGGCCGCCTACCTCGCCTGCGGATACCACGAGGCCGCCCGCATCGCCGACTTCTACGCCGACGGCGACGACAAGGTGGTGTACGTCCGCCGCGTCGATCGCTGAAGCGTGACGGCCGCCCCGAAGGGCGGCCGTGTCTGGGACGGTCAGGGGCTATCGCCGATGCCCACTGCGCGTCTGGCCGTTGCCGGAGCGCTCGGGGCGCTCGCCTTCGGGGCGGTCGGGGCGCTCGCCTTCGGCGCGGTCGGGGCGCTCGCCTTCGGGGCGGTCGGGGCGCTCGCCTTCGGGGCGGTCGGGGCGCTCGCCGGAGCTGCTGGTAGAGCGGTCGGGGCGCTCGCTGGAGCTGTGGGCGGCGCGGTCCTCAGCGCGGTCACGGACGTCTTCGGCGCGGTCGGCGCGGTCCTCGGCCCGGTCCATGACATCCTCACGGTGGTCGTAGTAGTCCTCGCGGCGGTCGCGGTAGTCCTCGGCGCGATCCCGCGCGTCCTCCCGCCGGTCGTAGTAGTCCTCCCGCCGGTCGTAGTAGTCCTCGCGGCGGTCGTGGTAGTCGTGCCGGCGTTGTGCCTCGTAGTAGGCCCGGGAGTCGTGGCGGTGGTCGTGCGTCCAGTAGCCGTTCACCCAGCGCCCGCCGTCGTACCGGCCATCGACCCAGACGTAGCCGCTGCGGTAGCTGGACCTCCAGTAGCCGTTCACCCAGCGCCCGCCGTCGTACCGGCCATCGACCCAGACGTAGCCGCTGCGGTAGATGGGCCTCCAGTAGCCCTCCACGTAGGTGGCGCCGACCCAGTAGCCGGACACCCAGGCGTAGCCGGGGCGGGATGCGACAGGCTGCCAGTGTCCCGGGACCCAGCGACCCCAGGCGTCCCGGTGTCCGGCGATCCAGGTGAATCCCGGGCGGTGAGCCGGGCGGTACTCGGGGGTCCAGGGGTCGAGGACCACCTGCCAGCCGGCGGGAGAGACCGTGACGGCCACGCCGGCCTCGGCCGGAGCGGACATCAGGGAAGCGACCAGGAACAGGATGGGAGTCAGCATGTCTCACCTCCGCGCCCCCTGACGGCCCCTACCCGGGTCCATTCGAACAGAAATCGCTCGGCCGTGGGTCCGGGTTCTTCGCCCGCGCCGAGGGAGCATAGCCCGGTGTAAAAATAGGGTTGCCTTTCAGCCCCGATGCGTAGTATCCCGGAGCGGATGTTACGCTGAATGGGCCGAGACGGAACTCCGCCATGCTCCGGCTCGCCGAGGGAAGGGTGCGATGGACGCCGACAACGACAAGGAAACCCACCGCCCCCACAGCTCGTTCGAGGCCTTCGCCTTCCTGAACGAGGCGGCCCTCGTGCTGGCCCAGTGCCCTACCGAGGGGCCTGAGATCTACCAACGGGTGGTCGACCTGGTGTCCGAGCGCTTCCCCCACGCGCTGATGGTGATCTGCTCGTTCGACCCCCGCGTAGAGCTGTTGCACCCCGAAGCCATGCGGGTGCCGGCCGGTGCCCAGGTGGCCGTCGACGCCCTGCTGGAGGCCAACCCGGGGGCCGAGGACTTCTTCTGCCTCGATGGCGTCTGGCGCGTCTTGCTCGATGCGCGCCTGCGGCACCTGGAGGGCGGCATCTACCAGGCCCTGTTCGGGCACCTGCCCCTGGAGGCCTGCCGCGCCTTTGAGGCCCACACCGGCCTGGTGGCCTGCTACGGCATGGGCCTGACCGACGGCCCCCGCCTGCTGGGCTCCGTCGTCCTCGGCTTCCGCACCCCGCTGGATCCCGCCAGCCTGGCCCTGATCGAGGCGCTGCTGCTGCACGCCAGCACCGCGCTGCAGCGCAAGCAAGCCGAGGACGAGCTGCGGGTCGTGGTCGCCGAGCTCGACCTCACCGTTCAGCGGCGCACCCGCGACCTCGCGGCGGCCCTGGCCGAGGTGCGTCAGGGCCGGCGCAGCCTGCAGGCCCTGCTGGACGCCTCCGGCGAGTCCGCGGTCCTGCTCGGGCTCGATGGGCAGGTCCAGGCCTGCAACGAGCTGGCGGCCGCGCGCCTCGGGCTGGCGCGCGAGGCGCTGGTCGGGCGCGACCCGGCCAGCCTCATGGCGCCCGATCAGGCCGAGGGTCGCCGTCTGCGCACACGCCAGATCCTGGAGACCGGCGAACCGGTGCGGTTCGTGGCGCACGAGGGCGGGCGCGTCCTCGACACCACCCTCGCGCCGGTGCTCGGGCACGACGAGAGCATCCAGGGGTTCGCCTGCTTCGCCCGTGACATCACCGAACAGCGCCAGGCCGAGGCCGCCCTGCGCCGCGCCGGGGCTTTCCAGGTGGCCCTGTTCCAGAGCATGTCCGAGGGCATCCTGGTGGCCGACCCGGGCGGGGTGATCTCCGACTGCAACCGCGCGGTCCTGGCCTCCTTCGACCAGACGCGGGAACAAATGATAGGGCGCAACCTGAGCGAACTTTGCGCCCAACGATCTGGCTGGGCCAGATGGAGGGGCGAGCACCTGCCCAGGCTCTTGCAGAGCGGCGCCGCCGAGAACCTGGAGCTGCGGCTGCGTCGCCTCGACGGCTCGGTCTTCACCGGCCAGATCGGAGCCTCCCTGGCACGCCTTCCGGACGAGCCCTCCCCCACGATCATCTGGGTGGTGCGCGATGTCACCGCCGAGCTGCTGCGGGTGGAGCAGCTGGAGTACCAGGCCACCCACGACGATCTCACGGGGCTGCCCAACCGCCTCCTCCTGCGAGATCGCCTGGAGCGCTTCCGCGAGCTCGGGCGGCGCTACTCCACCAGCTTCGCCCTCCTGATGATGGACCTCGACGGCTTCAAGGAGGTCAACGATCGGCACGGGCACGAGGCCGGCGACCAGCTCCTCGCGGCGCTGGGCACCCGCCTGCGCGCCAGCCTGCGCTCCGCGGACACCGTCTCGCGCCTCGGTGGCGACGAGTTCGCCGTGCTCCTCTCCGGTCCGTGGAATGGCGGAGGTGCGGTGCAGGTGGCCGAGAAATTGCTCCATTTCCTCGAGCGGCCCTTCACCGTCGGGGGCGCTCCGCAGCACATCAGCGCCAGCATCGGGGTGGCCATCTTCCCCGAACACGACGGCCCACGCCAGAACCTCCTCACGCACGCCGATCAGGCCATGTACGCGGCCAAGCGGGCTGGCGGGCATCGCGTGGTGCTGTTCAGCGACGAGCTCGCCGACCGCTCGTGAGGCCGTGATATCCTGGGCCACCGCCCACCAGCGGCGCGCCCATGCCCCTGACCGTCCTCACCGCGCTCGTCGCCCTGCCCCTGGCCGTGGCCCAGAGCTTCTCCCTGCCCACGTCGGCCGAGGACGCGGGGTACTTCTACATCACCGCCTACCGCGACGACGGCGGCCGCGACTGGAACTGCGGCTCCAACCACTACTCCGGGCACAACGGCACCGACTTCGGGGTGGGCTCCTGGTCGGGCATGTACGCCGGCCGCGACATCACGACGACCGCCGACGGCACGGTCATCGCCACCCACGACGGCGAGTGGGACGAGTGCAGCTCGGGCTCCTGCTCGGGGGGCGGCGGCTGCGGCAACTACGTCCAGATCCGCAACACCGACGGTGTCACGGTCCTGTACTGCCACATGCGCACCTGGACCGTGGCCGTCTCCTACGGCCAGGGCGTGACCTGCGGCCAGAAGATCGGCGAGGTGGGCTCCTCTGGCTACTCTACCGGCCCGCACCTGCACTTCGAGCCGCGCAACAGCAGCAGCTTCGACCCCTACCAGGGCCCCTGCGGCTCCTCCTCCAGCAAGTGGATCTCCCAGGGCTCCTACATGGGCCTGCCCGCGCTCACCTGCGTCGAGATCGACGCCGACGGCGACGGCTACACCACCAGCCACGGCGACTGCGACGACGGCGACGCGAGCATCAACCCAGGCGCCGCCGAGGTCTGCGACCACCGCGACAACGACTGCGACGGCACCGTGGACGAGCCCGACGCCGTGGACGCCTCACCTGGTACGCCGACTCAGACGGCGACGGCTACGGCGATCCGGCCGCGAGCCAGCGCGCCTGCTGGCAGCCCAGCGGCTACGTCGCGGACGACACCGACTGCAACGACGCCAACTTCCGCTCCCACCCCGGCGCCACCGAGCTGTGCGACGCCGACGACAACGACTGCGACGGCCTCGTGGACGAGGGCTTCGACGCCGACGAGGACGGCTGGCGCACCTGCGACGGCGACTGCGACGACACCGACCCCGCCGTCAACCCGGCCGCGCCCGAGGTCGAGAACTACCTGGACGACGACTGCGACTTCCTGGTGGACGAGGGCACCCCGATCTATGACGACGACCGCGACGGCTGGAGCGAGATCGCCGGCGACTGCGATGACGCCGACCCCTTCACCTGGCCCGGCGCCCCCGAGCAGCCCGACGGCGGCGACGACGACTGCGACGGCCTCGTGGACGAGGGCACCGCCGCCTGCGACGACGATGGCGACGGCTACTCCGAGTACCAGGGTGACTGCGACGACGCCGATCCCGAGGCCTACCCCGGCGCCCCGGAGACCACCGGTGGCCATGACGAGGACTGCGATGGCCTCGCCGACGAGGGCACGGACGCCTGGGACGACGACGGCGACGGCTTCTCGGAGGACGCCGGCGACTGCGACGACGCCGATCCCCAGAGCTTCCCCGGCGGCGTGGAGCAGGTGGACGGCCGCGACAACGACTGCGACGGCCTCATCGACGACGAGACCGACATCTGTGACGACGACGGCGACGGCTACAGCGAGCGCATGGGCGACTGCGACGACGCCGATCCGGGCACCTACCCCTACGCCACGGAGACCGCCGACGGCCGCGACGACGACTGCGACGGCCTCGTGGACGACGACACCGAGGCCTTCGACGACGACCGCGACGGTTTCACGGAGCTGGAGGGCGACTGCGACGACCGGCGCGAGTTCATCTGGCCCGGCGCCCCCGAGCTGCCCGACGGCTTGGACGGCGACTGCGACGGCACCGTGGACGAGGGCACCGTGGCCTTCGACGACGACGGTGACGGCTACTCCGAGTGGGAGCACGACTGCGACGACACCCGCGCCTACGTCTACCCCGGCGCCCCCGAGCGCCAGGACGGTCTGGACGACGACTGCGACGGCCTGGTCGACAACGAGCGGCCCGGGTGGGACGACGACGGCGACGGCTTCTCCGAGGACGACGGCGACTGCGACGACGGCAACGCCCAGGTCCACCCCGGGGCCTGGGAGCCGGAGGGATCGGCCCGTGATTTCAATTGCGACGGCCAGCTCGCCCAGCCCCGAGGCTGGGGCGCCGCGGGCTGCGCCACGGGTCGAAGCGCGGGCCTGGGAGCGCTGCTGGTGGCCATGGCGCTGGGAGGGTTGGGGTGCGGCAGGCGGCGCGGCTCACCAACCGGGGGTGTCAGGCACTAGGAATCAAGATTTTTCCAAAATCTTGATTCCTAGTGCCTGACACCCAATGCTCATTGCTGATACCAGCGCCCTGCGCCGCGCCGTGTCATGCTGAGCGCGCCTCCTCCCTGTGAGCATCGCCATGACCAACAGGCTCCCCCTCCTCTGCGTGCTGGCCCTGGGCTGCACCGAGTACGATCTCGGTCGCGACAAGGATCCCACGCCAGCCGGCGATGACACCGGCGGCGTGCTCGACTCGGGCGACCCGCCCGTGGACACCCAGGATTCCACCCCACCCGATGACACCTGGGAGCCGCCCATCGACGAGACCGGGCTCCCGCCGGACGCCGCCACCGAGCCGGTCTACGCCCACACCAGCAGCACGCTGTACAGCGTGGACCCGGAGCCGCCCTACGTGCGCACCCCCATCGGCGCCTTCTCGGACGGCGGTCCGATCACCGACGTCACCGACATCGCCATCGACACGGGCGGCATCATGTACGCCGTCTCCTTCGACACCCTGTACCGGGTGGACGCCACCAACGCGCGCCTGACCCGGGTCTCCACCCCCGGCCCCGCGGACATGAACGCCCTGACTTTCCTGGCGGACGGTACGCTGCTGGCCGGCGGCGGCACCGCCCTGTACCAGGTGGACCCGGCGAGCGGCACCTTCAACCGCATCTCCAGCATCGGATCATGGAGCTTCGCCGGGGACATGGTGGGCCTGCCCGACGGCCTGCTCTACTGCGCCATGTCCGCGGGCGCGACCTCCGGCGAGACCAACCTGGTGGTCTACGACCTCGCCAGCAACACCGTGTTGCGCACCGGCGCCACCGGGACGGACTCGCTGTACGGGATGGCGTATGCCGAGGACACCCTGTTCGGCTTCGTCGCCGACGGCAGCATCTACGAGCTGGACGCCACCACGGGCGCCGGGCACCGCATCCTGACCGGCTCCGAGGTCTGGTGGGGGGCTACCACGAACCCGGTGGAGTGGTAGGCGGCGCGGGGTCCGGTCCGACCTCCACGACGACTCGCAGCGGATAGCGCGTGTCCGCGCGGGTGTCGGGGTCGTGCTCCCACGTGGGCAGGACGGTGAGCGCCAGGGTGCGCGTGCCGTCCCCGCCGAGCGCCAGGGCGTAGCGCCCGGGGCCGTGGCCGAGCAGCTCCCCGTCGCTCCCGTCGAGCCCGGGGATGGCCTGGAGCACGACGGTGACGTCGTCTTGCACCTCCAGGCGCAGGGCGACATGGCCCCCGGGCTCGCCCTCGATCCGGTAGTAGACGTTTCCCAGCACCATGGGCCGCGGCGCGGCCTCCTCGCCCACGATCAGGGTGTCCATCACGAGGGAGGCGTCCTCGGGCCAGCGTCCGCCCTCCTCGAAGTGGCGCCCGTCGTCCCGGGCGCCCGTGAAGACCCGCCAGCGGGCGAACTCGACCACCGCGTCGAGGAAGCCGATCCCGGCCTGCTCCTGCAGCAGATCCTCCAGGGAGTCCTCGAAGTCGGGCTCGTTCAGGCTCGGATCGTCCTGGGCGCCTGGCGCGCTGCGCAGCCCGAGCCAGAGGCGGGAGGCCCATGAGAAATCTCCGTCGAAGTAGCGATCCCGCAGAAAGTAGAAGAACATGGTGGCGCCGTACATGTACCAGGTGCGGTAGCCGTCGTCGTAGTCGAGCGACCAGTCCGGGTGGGCCTGGAAGTCGGCGAAGTAGGTCATGTAGGTGTCGTCGTCGTCGTAGACCGCCTCCTCGATGAAGCAGGAGGTCATCTCGAAGACGATGGGGCTGTCCCACCAGTCGTCGGCGGCCTGGCAGGCGTGGTTCAGCTCGTGGGCCAGCGTGGAGTCGAGCATGTCCCCGCCATAGGGGCCCCAGGGATCCACCACGATGTAGCTGAACCAGTCGTCGTGCCAGGTGTCGGGGTTCTCGGCGAAGACGTCGGCGTAGCAGGTCTCCAGGCCGTGCCAGAGGAACACGTCGAGGCCGTCGTCCGGACCACAGCGGCCCGCGTCGGGCAGCGGGGGGCGGAACCCGAGGTCGTCGATCTCCACCGCGAGGGAGTGGGCCAGGATCGCGGCCACCTCCTCGGCCACCCCCGCCTCGACGGCCTGGCGGTAGTGGACCGTGAAGCGGCCATCCTCGCCCGGGAGCGTGTAGGGCCAGTACTCCGGGTGCTCGCAGGGCCGGGTGCCGCGCGGGACGGCGCCGACGCTGTCGAGGGTGCCGGTGTCTGCCGGGTCAGCGCAGCCGGTGACGAGCGCGAGGGCGCAGAGCGAGGGGTGCATGGGGGGCTCCTGGAGGATGATGGCAGCATACCGCCGTTGGCTCCCGTAGAGGCCCTCGGAATATGGACGCCCACCAGGAGGTGGCATGGCTGAACCTGCCCGCATCGCTGCCGGCGTCGTGATCGTCGGCTTGGCCCTGGCCGGCGGAGGCGCCTGGTGGGCGCTGCCCCGCCGGACCGCGCCCGCGCCATCCGCCTCGGCGCCCCCGGAGGTCCGTGCCCAGGACGTCAGAACCCCCACGACGGCGGCCCGCCCCGCCTCTGCTGGCCCCGATCCCGCCCCCGGCTCCATCGAGGCGCGCATCGCGGACATCGAGGCCGCGCTGCGCGATGAGCAGGCGAGCGAGGCCGCCGAAGCGGTGCGCATCAGCGGCGAGGTCACGGCCCTGCGCGAGCAGATCGCGGCGCTGGAGGCCCAGGCTGAAGCCAGGCGCGCCGGGGCGCTGGCGCGCATCGACCAGCGGGCGGAGCGCACCGGGGAGCGCTGCGATCCGGCCGAGCCCGACTCGCGTGCCTGCCGCCACCTGGCCGCCCTGGCGGAGAAACAGGAGGCTGTCGCCAGCGAGATCAAGGAGCTGGTCACCGCGATCGCCGCCCTCCGGCAGCAGGAGCAGGCCCTGCTGGCCGAGCGGACGAAGCACCTGGCCCAGGCCGACGCGGCTGCGGCCCGCATGCGGGAGGACCCCGAGCTGCAGGCCCTCTACCGCCAGCTCGGCGCCGGAGGATAGCGCCCCCGTGCCGAAGGTCCCCTTCGAGGTCTGGGACGAGCCCCGCGTGTGCGGGCCGGGGTTCCATGCCCAGGTGGCCGCGGCCGTGGGCCAGGTGCCGGCGGGCCGGGTCACCACCTACGGCGACGTGGCCTCCGTGCTCGGCTCGCCGCGGGTTGCCCGCCAGGTGGGTTGGGCCCTGGCCGCCTTGCCCGCTGGGAGCGATGTGCCCTGGCACCGGGTGATCAACGCCAGGGGCCTCATCTCCCACCGCGGCGACATGGTGCGGGCCACCGAGCAGCGCCGACGGCTGGAGGCCGAGGGGATCGTCTTCGATCCGTCCGGCGCGGTGGACCTGGCGCTGCTGAGGTGGGACTGGGAGGAGCGCCAGGACTGCTGAACGCCCCTACCCCGCCGACCTGCACCTCCCCGCAAGCACGAGACCCAGGGCCCCCGCGCGGGCCGCGCGGCCCAGCGCGTCGACCACCATGGGGTCGAGCTGTCCACCCGCGCAGCGCTCCAGCTCGCGCAGGGCCTCGTCCAGGCCGAGGGCATCCCGGTAGGGGCGGGCGGTGGTCAGGGCATCCAGCGCGTCGGCCACGGCCACGATGCGGGCCTCCAGCGGGATGTCCGGGCCCGCCAACCCGTCGGGAAAGCCGCGCCCGTCGAAGCGCTCGTGGTGGTGCCGGATCACCGCGCGCACCGGCGCCAGCGCCTCCAGGGGGGCGATGGCGCGCTCGCCCAGGTCCGGGTGACGCCGCACCTCCGCCAGGCCGGGGGAGGCCAGCGCACCCCGCGTCTGCTCGACCTCCGCGCCCAGGCCTACCTTGCCGATGTCGTGCAGCAGCGCTCCGATCCGGATGAAGGACACGCTGTGCGCGCCGAGCTCCAGCCACCGCGCGATGACCACCGCGAGGTCGGCGACCCGCTGGGCGTGGCCGACGTCAGCGCCCGATCCCAGCTCCAGGGCGCGAGCCAGGGCCTCGATCGTCGGCATGAAGACATCCTCCTCCACGCGCGCGTCCGGATCCAGGTTGGCCAGCGCGAGGCCGCCCTCCAGCCCCACCGCGGTGACCGCGCGGATCTGCGGCTCACCGAACACCACGCCCGGGTCCTCGTGGGCCACGAGGATCAGCCCGCGGCTCCCGCGCGGGGACACCAGGGGGACGCACAAGACCAGCCGCTGGGGCTCGTCGCCGTCGGCGGCCAGGCGCAGGCCGCCGCGCAGCGAGTCCTCCGGCGCGATCACGGTCTCGCCCTGCTCGATCACCCGCCGCAGGAGGCCGGGGGCGAAGGGCCGACTCCCGAAGGGGCGGTCCGCTCGCGGGTGGCACATGCGCGGCTCGATCCGGCCACTGTCGCGGTCCAACGCGAGCACCTCGACCCTCGCGGCGCGGGTCGCCCACACCACCTGCCAGCCGATGGCGACGAAGAGCTCCTGCTCGCTGGTCGCGCAACGCAGGGCATCGCCCAGATCGCACAGGGAGTGCAGGTCGTCCTGCAGCAGGTCCAGCCCCGCGGGCTCGGTGAGGTCGAGCCGATCGGTGCGCAGCGCGGATCCGGGCAGGGCCGCCCGGAAGGGTACCGTCGGTTCGGCCAACCCCATCCGAAAGCTCAGGCGGGTCCGGCCGAGCTTGATGGTGGCGTCCCCCGTCAACCGGGCGCTCCGGACCCGTCTGCCGTTCACGCGCGATCCATTGGAGCTGTTCAGATCCCGGAGGAAATAGTCCCCGCCCGGGCCGCGGAACACCATGGCGTGGTGGCAGGAGACGGCTGGGTCCTCCAGCGTCAGGTCGCAGCCGGGCCCCCGCCCGATGAGCACGCGATCCCGGACAGGGAACTCCATGGGGAGCGCGTCGGCGGCGTGGATCAACAGGACGGGCATGGCGTCTCCTCGGTAGAGATGACCAGCCCATCGGCGCCGATCCCTGCCGTTCCAGGCGAACCGCGGCGCCCGTCGCCATCCCCTCTCTTCCGCTCTGCGGCTCATCGGACCAGGGGTACCAGCTCCTCCGCCTGGTGGGCGTAGCCGAAGATCCAGCCGAAGGACGAACGGAACCGTCGCACGCGCTCGCCCTCGGGGGTGACCTCGTCCATGATCCCCGCCTGGGAGAAGACCGCCAGCTGATCTCCGTTGGGCAGGGGCTGGACGCTGCCGAGGTAGTTGAGCCGGAGGCAGTCCTCGGTCTGGTAGCGCCAGGTGGTGGTGGCCTCTCCCGAGCCGGCGTCGAGGTCGAGGATCGCGCTCCAGGAGCAGTCCCCGTCCGACTCCTTGTACGACTGGTTGAAGACCGCGAGCCCGCCGGCGACGGGCTCGGCGCAGTGCGGGTGTTCCAGCACGTGCCCGGCGTCCGGCGCGCGGTAGGTGCCCCAGGTGTTGGAGAGGCTCCAGGTCAGCTCGGCGCGGTCCATGTCCACGGCGACGATCGCGTCCAGCTCGCGCAGGCTGACCAGCAGCTCCCCGCGCTCTGGGACCCAGGTGAGGTAGTTGGCGTGGGACCAGTCCCAGGTCTCGGCGCCCGGATCGGGCCCGATGGCGGTCGTCGGGATCACGAGCGGGTCCAGGTCGTCGAAGACGTCCCAGACCTCGACGGCGTTCCCGGCGCGGTCGAACTCCATCAGCGTGTCGCCCATCAGGTAGCGCTCGCTCGGTTGGCCCGCGTCCACGATCTCGATCCGCCGGCCCAGGGAGACGAAGCGGTCGTCGCCGAGGATGGCGAAGTCGTGGTGGAGGTTCTCGTCCTCGAAACGCCACAGCTCGGTCCCGTCCCAGGCGAGGGCGTAGACGGCGCCTACGACCTGCTGCGTACCCGGGTCCACGTCCACGTCCAGGTACATGAGGCCGCGGCCGTCGGGCATCAGGCGGGCGCGGTTGGCGCCATGGCGGACCTGGTAGGCCCAGACCAGCTGGCCGTCCGGATCGAAGATGCACAGCCAGCTCAGCCAGTAGCCGTCGTGGATCAGGGGCGTGAGGGTGAAGCCCTGGAAGGACCGCGCCGGATCGTCCTGCTCGATGGTGACGCCGGGGGCTTCGGGGGGCAACGTGCCCGTGGTGAAGGGCTGCTCGGCGGTCTCCAGCGGCAGGCCGCCGACCTCGGCGCTGACGACCAGCGCGCCGGCGCTGTCCGGCCGCAACCCCACGAGCGCCACCTGGTGGGTGGTGGCGGGAGCGCCAGCCTCCAGCGTGGTCAGCGTGCGGCCGCCCTCGACCCCGTAGGTCAGGGTGCAGGTGACCGGCGTCGAGGTGGTCCAGGTCGCCGTCACCACCGTGGGGATCTGCTCACTGCGCGTGAGGGTGATCGCGCCGAAGAGCTCGTCGGCCGTGTCGGGCCCGCCGCTGTCGTCGACCGGGGCTGGGCCCTGGTGGCAGGCCCCGGCCAGGGGCAGCGCGAGCCAGAGGGGCCAGCCGGGGAGGGAGAGGCGGGGGAGGGGCATGGTGGACGCCTCGAGGCGGGAGACTTGGAGTGTCCGCCCGGCCAGGGGCGTCTCTCCGCGGCCTGTCGTTTTTGTGTGGTTTCTCCCTGTTGGTCACCTTCCCTGGGCGCCGCTGGAGCGGGTGCCCGGCGCCGCGCAAGAAGACATCTTCTTGACATTTGCCTCCGGAAGCGTTCTGTTTGCGGGAGCACCACCTCGGAGGGAATCATGCGACGCTCCCTGCTCTCCACGCTCCTGTTCGTCGGCGCGACCGCCTCGGTCGCCTGCAAGCACGGCGACGACACCGCCCCGCCCGACGACACCGCGCCCCAGGTGGTGGACGACGACGGCGACGGCTGGCCCCTGGAAGACGACTGTGATGACGCCGAGCCCAACATCCACCCCGGGAGCGTCGAGGTGTGCAACGGCGTGGACGACGACTGCGACGGCCTGATCGACGATGAGGACGACAGCGTCACCGGCCAGGTCACCTGGTACGCCGACGCCGACGGCGATGGTTTCGGCGCCGACGAGGGCACCACCGACGCCTGCGAGAAGCCCTCCGGCTACGCCGCCGAGGCTGGCGACTGCGACGACGGCGAGGCCGACATCCACCCCGAGGGCGTCGAGGTGTGCAACGGCGTGGACGACGACTGCGACGGCGAGACCGACGAGCCCGACGCCGTGGACGCCCTCACCTGGTACGCCGACACCGACGGCGACAGCTACGGCGATCCCGGCGTCGCCAAGGTCGCGTGCGAGCAGCCCAGCGGGCAGGTGGCCGACGCCACCGACTGCGACGACGCCGACCCGGACGTCCACCCCGCCGCCGACGAGCTGTGCGACGGCTACGACAACGACTGCGACGACGAGATCGACGAGCCCGACGCCGTGGACGCCCCCTCCTGGTACCAGGACGTCGACGCCGACAGCTACGGCGATCCCGCTACGGCCGAGCCCGCCTGCGAGCAGCCCAGCGGCACCATCGCCGATGGCTCCGACTGCGACGACGCCGATCCCGCGATCAACCCCGCGGCCACCGAGGTGTGCGACGGCGACGACAACGACTGCGACGGCCTGACCGACGACGACGACCCCGGCGTCACCGGCGCGCCCTCGTGGTACTACGATGGCGACGCCGACGGCTACGGCTACGGTCGCGTCACCCTCATGGCCTGCGTACCGCCGAGCGTCTTCGTCGCCACCCCCGGCGACTGCGAGGACGGGGACGACACGATCCACCCCCGCGCCGACGATGTCCTGGGCGACGGCGTGGACACCAACTGCAACGACGTCGACGATGAGGGCATGGCGTATGACGCGAGCACCTACTTCTCGCTGATCCCGGACGCCGCGGCCTGGGCCGACGCCGACCTGGGCTGCGTGGACGCGGAGTTCGACGGGCTCGCCAGCGCCCGGGACGCCTCGGAGGACGCCTTCCTGGCGGCCCTGGCCGCGGGCGAGGCCTGGATCGGGTACGGCGATCCCTCCTACGCGGGCAGCTTCTCGTGGTCCGACGGCTGGGCCGGCACCTACACCAACTGGCTGACCACGCTCGGCTACCCCATGAGCTACGGCGAGGCGAGCTGCACGCTGGAGGTCAGCGCGTCCGGTGGGTGGCGCAACGAACCCTGCGACGAGGAGTACGCCTACCTCTGCGAGCTGCGCTGAGGCTCACCCGCGACGACGGATCGGCAGGGCGCAGAGGGCCGCGAGGGCCAGCCAGGTGAGGGGAGGGCGGGGCGCGCCGGCGCAACCGCGGCAGCCCTCCTCGGGGAAGCGCGGATCGAGGTGGGGGCCGCCGCCATCGCCGGAGTCGTCGGCCGGGCTGTCGCCTGGGCCGGTGCCGCTGTCCTCGCCGGTGTCGCCGGGCGCGCGGCGCGGGCGGCTCGCGAGGCGGATCGTGGGGTAGTAGGCGTCGTCGTCCCAGCCGGAGGCGTCGGACAGTGCAGGGCCGGTGACCGCGGTGGTCAGCTCCGGCCCGAGCCAGCAGGAGAGCCCCGCGGGCCCCCGGGCGCACAGGTCGGCCTTGCCATCGCCGTCTATGTCGGCCAGGCGCAGGGTGGTGGCGTAGCGGTGGTCCTCCCAGCCCGCGGTATCCGACAGCTCCGGGCCGGCCACGGAGGGCTGGAAGGCGCCCTGGTCCCAGGCCCACCAACGCACCCCGGCGTCGGCGCGGGCCAACAGGTCGAGATCACCGTCGCCGTCCAGGTCTCCGAGGCGCAGGCTGGCGTAGTTGCCGTAGTCGCCCCAGCCGCTGGCGTCGGACAGCTCCGGGCCCACCACGGCCGCGGAGAAACCCGCGCCGGTGGAGAGATAGCATTCGAAGCCCGCGGCGGTGCGCGCGCAGAGATCGGCCCTGCCGTCGCCGTCCACGTCGGCCATGCGCATGGTGGACCAGTACTTGAGCGCGGTGAAGCCGGCGGCGTCGCTCCAGGAGGGGCCGCCGATGGGATCGGAGAAGCCCGCGCCCTCCGAGCGCCAGCACTGGACCCCGGCGGCGCCGCGGGCGCAGACGTCGGCCTTGCCGTCGCCGTCCAGATCGCCCATGCGGAGGGTGCCCCAGTACCAGGGCATGGTCCAGCCCTGGGCGTCGGAGAGGTCACCCAGCTCCACCGGGGCGTCGAAACCTTCGCCGTTGGAGGGGTAGCAGCGGAAGCCGGCGGCGGCCCGGGCGCAGAGATCGTCCTTCCCATCGCCGGTGAAGTCGGCCAGGCGCAGGGTGGTGGCGTAGCGCAGCGAGCCCCAGCCGACCCCGTCGGTGAGCTGGGGGCCTTCGATGGCCTCGGAGAAGCCCTGGTATGAGCCCTTCCAGCAGCGCACCCCGTCAGCCCCGCGGGCGCAGACGTCGGCCTTGCCGTCGCCATCGAGATCGCCCCAACGGATCCCGGCCTGGTGGGACTCCTCGCCGAAACCTCCAGCGTCGGACAGATCCGCCAGCTCCCAGGACGCTGGAAAGGAGCCTCCGGTGGAGCGCCAGCAGGACAGGCCCGCGGCCCCGCGGGCGCAGGCGTCGGCCAGCCCGTCGCCGTCCACGTCCGTGGTGCCGCCGTCGTCGAACAGGTGGGCCTGCAGCACGGTCTCGTCGAGCCAGAGGTCGCAGGAGCCGGGGGCGCCTGCCCCGCCGGCGAAGACCGCGAGGTGGTTGGAGACCGTGCGTTGGGAGCCGTCGGACGGGTCGTTGAGCACCCCGCCGGCCTGGGTCCAGGCCGTGGTGGAGCCGCCGCCGTCGAGGTTCAGGGCGGTGTGGGCCCCGAGCTCGTCCATGAGGGAGGACAGCTCGGCGCAGGTCATGCCGGCGGAAGCGCTGGAGCGGCCGTCCACCACCACCATCCACAGGGTGCGGCGGTCCTCGGAGAGGCCCACGGCGGTGCGCGGGTGGCGGGCGGTGCAGTGGTCCGGCGCGGGTGAGAAGCTGGAGAGGGCCGCGCCGTCGCGCACCAGCAGGGGGTAGCCGCCCACGGCCTCGGTCATCCAGGCCTCGGGGCTGGCGTAGACCTCGGTGGGCTCCGTGACCAGCGCGCCGTCCGGACCCAGCGCGATGAAGCCGAAGGTGGCGCTGTCCGCGTGCCAGGTCTGTCCGTCGCCGATGGCCAGGCCGCAGGGCCAGTAGCCGTCGTAGGAGAAGAAGTCGCCGTTGATGGCGGCCTGCGCCCCCACCAGCCCGGCGAAGGAGGAGACCGTGCGCTGGCGCTCGTCCTCCTGGGTGGCGCGGGCCGAGACCCCGGGCGCGCAGAGATCCACCTGCAGCGCGTGGATCTGCTCCGGGGTGGAGGTGGTGCGGTGCAGGTAGCGCACGCCCGGGTGCGGATCGGACCAGGTGTCCGTGGCGTGGGCGGCGAGGAAAAGGAGGAGGGTGAGCATGGGGGGATGCTATCGCGGAGGGGCGCGGGCCGGGGTGGCTGGGGCGCTCCGGGGGCGGGGGGGCCGCGTGTCAGGCTGGCGACACCGGGAGGTATGCCCCTGATTCCGCTACATGATCGGGAGGTATGTGCCGATTTGCGCAACATTTTCAGCTCGCGGCGGGATGGCGTGACGGGCGAAGGTCGGTTTTCGGGCAGGGGTGGCGCCGTGGGGGGCGGATCTGTAGCGCAAACGGGGGGATAGGTCGGACTGGTGTTGCGTGATCGGGGGGATACCTCGGAGGGGACGGGCGCCCATCTGCGCGTCACCCGGCGCATCGCGCCGGGGCTCGATTGCCTCGCTGTTAGCCGCGGCTGGGGCGGGGAATCTCCGGAAGCACGAGCAGGACGTGTCGCTCGTAGCTTGTTGACGGCATTCCGCTGGACTTGAGGGCTTCGCGGACGAGGTCTGCGCCAGTAGTGCCACGGTTCAGGTTCTCAGCGGCCTCTGCCACGGCGTCCACGATCTGCTGTGCTTCCTTTCCATCGATCGCCTGGCGGAAGACCACCACGCTCGCTGCTCCGCCGGCACGAAGCTCCCCCGACAGGAGGTCGATCTCGCGGCCTTCGCCTCCACAGATCACCAGCACGACTTCCTTGTTCACCAGCTTGCGATTTGCGGCGGCCAGACGGAGCTGGTGGCGCAGCTCAGGGGTGTTGTGCGCCACAACGAAGAGGGTGTCCGTGCGCGTGCCGTCGGGGGGCGACCATGCCATCGACGTGAGGCTGCCCGGTCCTTCGGACAGGTGTACGCGTGGTGCCGCCTTCGCCTTGCTGGCATCAATATTGATCGGGAACGGATCTGAGGAGTGCAGGACCGGATCGATCACCATCACCAGGTGGCGCCCATCAGCTTCGTCGCGCCGCCGCAGCACCTCCAGGTTGTGGCGTGCCCGCTCGGGGTCGGACCCGAATTGGGCGCGCGCCCACCATGTCGGGGGTTCACCTGACGATGCGCTCGCGGTCCACAGCTCTTGCCGGATGTCCTGCGTCGCCTCCTCGTCAAAGGTGAGGGCGGTGAGCACGACGATGTTTTTTCCATCGGCAGCCTGGTCCCTTGCGAAACTCGCGGCATCGGCTGCCGACACCGGCCGTGAGCCCTTCCCGTCGGGGATGGCATATCGGTACCCGTCGTCGGTGGTGGAGACATCGATGAAGACGGCGTTGTCGTCACATTTCTCGCCGAGGGATGCCCTGACGGCATCGCCATCGCGCACGAGCACATCCACCAGATCACCGCTGGCGGTGAGGAAGACCCCGCTCCAGACGTGGTCCACCCCGAACCAGTCGCGCGGTCGATCTTCTCCCGATGGCCGCCGCCGCAGGAGCCACTCCTCGGCCCCGTTCGTCTTCCGGAGCGATGCCTGGTCCGGGGCCATCTGTGCGACGTACATCTTTCCGGTCCTGGCGAGGTGCACTGCCCTTTCATAGAACTTCGGTTCGAGGCCGGGCATGAAGTAGGAGCGTTCCTTGCGCTCCCCCGGATCGGTGACGCCGAGTCGCTGCCCCCATGCCCTCGTCTCCCAGTCAAGGGAGGGATCGTCGGCGGCCGCGAACGAGAGGGACACGAAGGAGACCTTTTCATTCTCCAGGCGGTCCTGGAGCGATGGCAGGTGCGCGGAGCCGACGAGCATCACCACGACCGGCTGCTCGCGGCCCGCCCACCAGGCACGGGCCTTCTGGACCATCGCATCGTCCCTTTTCGCCAGCGACTCCAGCGGGTCCTGATGCTTGTCGGCCCGCCGGGCGTAGTCGGTGAACATCAGGTCGATGGGGGCAGAGTCTTTGCCAACAGCGCGGCAGGCCTCTGACGCGGCGTTTGCGGCGACGAACTGCGCCTGTTCGGAGGCGACGACCGCCTCCTGGTAGGGCGTGATCGCCGCGACGAGGGCCTCATGCTGGCTGCCCAGATCGGTGATCTCGCCTTCCTTGGCGCTGATGGTCCCAGCCAATGCCTCGATCGCAGAACCATCCCGCGAGAGTTGGTCGGCCATCTCCTGGAGCTGGGACTGCTCTGCCTCGAGGCGAGCGTATTCGTTCGGGTCCCCGCGCCCCCGCGCTACCGCGGCGTTGAAGGCTTGGGCCTTCTTGTCGAACCTCGTGGCCCGTGCCCGGAGTTCCCGTGCACTCGCCTGGTAGGCATCCACCTTCTCGTTGTACCTGCCCACTGTCTCCTCATAGGCTTTGACAGCGCTCCGGATCCGCGCTTCGATGTCCACGGCTTGGGGCAGACTCGTTACGGCCAGATCACGAGCTGTGCGGCTGTGCTCAAGAGCGTTCGCGTAGGCTTCGACCGCCTGGTGGCTGGGTGCGGTGACTTCTGCTCCAGCGCACTCCCTGAGCAGACGCAGCCGGGAATCGTCTTCGGCATCCAGCTCTTTCCACTGAGTCGGATCCCCCAAGAGGTACTCCTGATCGCTCGCGTCCTTGAGCGCGACGTCCTCGATGCCGATGAGCGGAACCGTCGCCTCGCTGGTGAGAAACGCGAATTCGAGCCCGCTGATCTCGCCGGCCTCGAGCTGGCCTCGCCAGAAGGTCTCAGCGCCCTGGACGCCGAGCTCTTCGCGAACGACTTTCGCCGTGTGGCTCCACTCCAAGGGGCCCTCGGAGCCCTCCAGGAGGACCGCATCGATCGCGCCGGGCTCTCGCAACAGACCACCCAGCCAGTCGGCTACCTCGGTCTGGGTATCGGCCTGTGCGTGGTTCTCCCCTGCCAGCAGAACCAGGGGCTCGCCGCTCCCCTTCTCCTCGTGAGCGGAGACGAGCCGCACATGGTCTGCGTCGAGAAGTGAGGGCTCGACCCTGGCGAACCTGGGATGGTGTGGGTTGAACTGGTCAGCGACATGGGGCCGGAACCAGCCACAGCTCGAAGACAAGCCGCCTGCGATGGTCAGGATGACGACAGAGAGCAGTCCGAGACCGTGAGCATGGTGGGAGGGTGACGCTGGAGGGACAGGGACGGTCATGGGTTGCCTCCTTTGGTGGGCCGGGTGAGTGGAGTGACAGGAAAAGTGGGCGTAGAGTCAGGTGTATAGGGCTGCGCGCGGACGCAAATGGCGATCTGTGGCGTGTCCACACAAAACGGAGTCCGACGGTGGTCCGAGCTATCGTCTGGGACCGAGACCACGGTCGTACAGCGGGCTTCTGTTCCTTCGGCTGACTGAAGGGCTGCCGGTGTCGGTGGCACCTCGATGTACTGCCCCGGGGTCTGATCGAGGGCACTCGTCCCACGTTGCCAGGGGGCCCACACCGCGCCGCAGAGGAAGGCGACCAGGCACGCTCCGGGTGGGGCTAAACGCGCCAGCGCCAGCGCCCTCTCCCTGCGCAGTCTCCACCGTTCGAGGGCCCCGGTGCTCTTCCAGCCAGGGTCGAAGGAGTCGTCGTCGACTTTGACCCCGAGGGACTCGAACGCACGTTTGAGTTCAGAAAGGAAGGCTGCATCCGGGCGATACCTGTAGGTCTTCAACCCCCCGAGGTCGGTGGGGATCGCGGGCCCCCCCACCTGAATAGCGATGGCTGGTTTCCCTGTCTGGTATGCCCTGCCAGCCTCGTAGACCACATTCTGCCGGGGCTGAAGGAAGCAGCTTGCCAGGGGGATGTCGGCGTTTCTGGCGACGTCGTCGCCACTGAACACCACGACGAACACCTCGGCTTGCTCAAAGAGGCGCTCGATGCGTGCTGGGATGGTGTCGAGGCGATTCGGCGATGAGGGGTTGGCGTCCGTCTTGATATCTAGAGGTTGGAGCCCCACAGCGCGGATCAGGCTCATCGCGTCGCGCTTGAAGTCGTCGTCGTGTTCGCAGAGGATCACCATCGCCTTCGAGCGCGCGGGCACTGGCCGCCCAGCGTCGGATTCTCGCTCCATGGCGGTCATGGCCGATACCCGAGCTCGCCCAGGGTGGCGTGTGCGTCACCGAGCCTGCCGAACTGTGGGAGCTTGCGTCCGAGGATGTCCCGGGCGAGGGCGTGTGCAGAGTCCAGTGCCATCCCGAGTCTGATAACGGGTGGGCCATCTCCCCCTGCCCGCGCGACACGCAGCCAGTCATGCACCTCCTCATCATCCGGGAAACCATCCGAGCCCGAAGTGGCTCCCGGGGAGAACAGGAATACCCCCTCCGTGATCACTCTGCCGGAGCGGTTGAGAATCGCCCACTCGTAGAGACCCGGCTCGGTGAGTCTGAGGTCTGCAGGACTGGTGCGCCACTCCGAGGCAACTGATGGAGTGTCAACAATCCAGTGTTCAGGTGATGAGAGGCGAGCCAAGCGCACCGATCTTACGGTTCGCGGGAGCTCCCAGGTGACGACACCGGACACCCGGACGAAGGGCAGCGGGAGCAGCGGCTGCCGCAGGCCATCGGACGCGGCGGCCCCCAGGTTCCAGAGCTGGGCGTCAGCCAGCGCGGCCTGGAGCCGCTGCACCTCCGCCTCGGCGGCCACGAACACAGGGGCAGGCGGAGACTCCACGAGGGAGCTCTGGGACAACTCGGAGGGGTACAGCGGGATTGCTACGTGAGCTCGCGCGAGGTCGGGCCCGCAGCGGCGTAGCAGCTCGTCTGCACGCAGCCTGATTACTCGCGCGAAGACGAAGCTACTGGTGTCCCGGGACAGCGGCAGCCGGACGCGGAGCTGCAGCGCCCTGTCTACCACCCGTGCGCCAACGTTGAAGTACCGCAGCCATTCATCGAGGTCATCCGAGGTCGGCCGGGTGGCCGCAGAGGCGAAGGCGGTGCGGCAGAGGTCGTAGAGTGCCCCGGTGGGCCCGGGGGTGAGGGGCCGCACAGATTTCGCGAGCGCCACTTCGAGCTCTGCGCGCATCGGGGGGGGCAACGTAGCGAGCACACCGAGCCGGGAGAGACCTGTCAGAGCGGCGCCTGTGAGGTCGAGATCGATCTCGTGGATGAGCCTGCGCGTCTCGGCGCAGAATTCCTCAACCTTGGCCGCCGGTGCGGTGAAGCCGAGGCTCGAGAGCCAGGCGGTGACCTGCTCCTCAGACGTGCCGCGTACCGCCTGGAGGTCATCCACCACCTCCGGAACCGCGTCACGTGCGAGACCGGCGAAGTGGAGTACATCCACGCGTGGGGTGTCCTTGAGGTAGCCAACGCCCCGCGCGACGCCGACCTCATAGGCGACCCAGGGCAGGTTCCGGGAGACCTGGGTCGCGATCAGGACGAGCACGTCGGAGCGGGCGACGGCGGAGAGGAGCCATTGCCTCCAGGCCTCGCCCGGTCCGGGCCCAGAGCTGTCGGTGAGGTGAACCTCGGCACCCACCGCGAGCAAGAGCGCCTGCAACGCCTTGCCAAGGTCTTTCTCGGCCTCAGCGTGAGAGATGAAGAACGTGGTCATGGGGAACCTCAGGCAACCCTTGCTGGGAAAACCAGGTGCGGTGCGTGGTGCCTCGTGGAAGCGACATGCAGGCCTCAGGGGCATCCGCCATGCCCCGATTGCAGCGTCGGTAGCTACCGCGACCTCGCCTGGGCCCTGAAGGGAGATTTCTCGGGATGATGCTGTCTCGCGTGTTGGTTCTCCGATTCGTGGCTGGTGGAGCGAGGCAGGTCATCTCGTCGTCGGTCCGCGGAATGTGCCAAGGTGCTGGGAAGGAAGTAGCGTCCAGGAGTTTTTGTGGTGCAAATTGCTGTACATTGTGGGATGGCTTTGGTCAAGAGCGGTCGTGCAGTTCGACGCCAAACCCAGGGGGGCGGGGAGTCGGGAGAGCCCGGGACGGTGCACGATTTGGACGTGGTAGACGGCCTAAGGAGCGGTCCGTGGCGATGTCAACTGAGCGGTTGCCCACGCCGACCTGATGGTCTGGCGGCCGAGGCAGGGGTACCTTCGGGGAGGGCCGGGTGGCGGTCCACATCGCGCTCGTCGGGGCCTACGCCGGTCAGCTGTTCGACCGCTCCTACGGGTACCGCCTGCGGGAGGGCGGGTGAATCCAGCTCCACCCGGTGCACGAGGCGGACGCCGTGTTCGGCGTGGGGAGCCTCGCGTGGCGGTGGGATGGAGACAACATCACGCAGACGGAGGGCGCCACGGTGCGGGCGGTGCGGGACAGGACCCAGTCGAGGTAGCGGCGCAGGGCGTCGCGATGGGTAGGGGGCACGGCGCCCTCGCAGCGCAGGCGGCCGGCTTCCTGGGCCATCTCGGGGAAGAGCCGACGCAGGCCCGCGGCCACGGGGCCCATGTCGGCCGCGTTGGCGCGCAGGGGGACCAGGTGCCCCAGCCCGTACTGGCCCACCTCCTCCAGCAGCACGGGTACCACGCGGTGCTGCTCGGGCTGGGCGCGCGCCAGGTGAATGGCGCGGGCGATCTCGGCGCGCTGGTACCAGGCCCCCTCGGTGCTGCGGGAGAGCAGGACCGCCACCACGCGGCTGGCGTCGAGCGCGGCGCCGAGGGAGGTGTCGAAGGGCTGGCCCGGCGTGAGCAGGCCGTCCCAGAACACGCGAAGGTCAGGGCCCAAGGCCTCCACCGGGGCCTCGGCGCGCGCCCGGTCGGGGCCGGCGAAGGCGATGAAGAGGTCCCAGGTGGGGGGCGCAAGCGCTCCGGGAGTGGGGCAGGGTGAGGATCGAGCCTAACCGGTGGCCGCGGGCGGGTGTGAGCTCGCGAGGAGGGTGCTCTCCACGCGCAGCCCTCCCTCGAGGCCCCTGTGGAGTTCGTCGATCTCCATGTTCTTCGCACCAGGTAGCCAGCGGTAGTCGGTGCCGGGGGAGAACTGCACGTCGCGCCCCCACACGCGGCCGCTGGTGTGGACGCGGTCGAGCTGGTCGCCGATCCACCAGAAGCTCGCGAACAGGGTCGGGGAGTCGTACTCACGGATCTCCCAAGAGTCGGTCCAGCCGGAGGTGCGCAGGCCGTTCTCCAACTGCTCCATGGCGGTCCTCTTCTCCGCCTTGAGCTTGGCATGGGTGCGCTCCCTCGTGACCATCATCCGCAGCGCTTCGTCGGTGAGGAAGTAGAGGTGGATGCGGTCCCACTTCCTGCCGCGCCGTGCGAAGCCGGCCACCATGTTGGCGTAGAGCTGGCCGTTGGTCGCCGCCACGAAGTCCATGGCGTCGTAGGCCGCCAGCATGGCTGGGAGGGGTACCTTCTTCAGGCTGCCAGCCGAGATCAGGCGCGTGGGCGCCAGGCTCGGGACGCGCTCGCGGTCGAACCGGAGCCAGTCCAGCAGGAGCTTGTCGTCGCCGGAGAGCTGCCGGCGTGCGGTCTCGAGGAAGATCTCGGCGATGTCCTCCACCGGGCTCCTGGCGTTCCAGTGGGTGAGGTGGACATCGCCCGGCAGGCGGGACCACGAGGACTCCTCCCTGGTCGGAGGGACGAGGATTTCCTGGAGAGTCCCCGTGGGGAGGGGGGTGGCGAGCAGGGCCGCGACCTCGCCGGCGATGTTCTGCATGAAGTCGGGATCGGCGCCGCGCTGGTAGTGGCTGCAGACGTGCTGGAGCACATCGAGGTCTCGGATATCGATCTCCAATGCGCCGGCGGCGACCTCGATGGCCTTCAAACGCACCGCGATCCCCGGGTGGGTGTCCCGCACCTTGCTGTGATGCAGTGGGACGCAGATGTGGGCGAGCACGTGGGCATAGGCGGCCCCCCCGAGCGCGAGCCCGAAGAGATCGGCGAGGATCTCCCTGCGCCACTCGCTCCAGTTGGCCGTCGCGCTGCCGAGCTGGTGCGGCACCACCACGTGGCTGGTGATCCAGCTGGTGAGGATGCCCCCGGTGTCCACCACGTGGAAGGCCTCGTGGGCCAGGGTGGCCAGCAGGTTCGGCTGCTCGAGGTAGCGGTGTGGCAACTGGACGAGCGAGAACGGTAGCTCGGTGAGCTGGAGTATCCCGCGTCTCGGGCTCTCCCGGGGCTCGCGCAGGCCGCGGCCGCCCTCCGGTTCCTGGCTTCCCCCACCGCCGCCCGACGGCGCGTCAGGACCGGCCGGGAGGATGCGGCTGCGGCTGGGGAAGGCGGTCGGAGTGCGGCTGACGTCGAGGCAGGTGAGCGGCGGGAGGTGGTGGAATACCGGATCTTTTTCGTGGATGAGACCCGCCCGGCGCGCACGTGCACGAAGCAGCTCGAAGCTCTGCTGGAGGATGAGATCGGCGTAGAGCAGCTGCTCGGCCCAGGGGCCGGTCCTGCGCTGCTCCATCATGTCCCTGAAGAACCCCATCAGGGCCTCGGCCTCGGTGAGCGGCGCGCGGGCGGCGGCCCAGGGATTCGGTTGCATCTTGGCTTGGCGCGCTTCGTCAAGGTCGGCTTTCACGCGTTTGAACACCTCCTCGAGGTGTGGGGTGGGCACTCCCTGCAGGTCCCGCGGGTACGAGAGGCAGCGCTCGAAGTCCTCCGCCATCCTGGAGAGCGCCTTCTGCCGCGACTCGATCTCGACCATCTCGATGTCATACATAGTTTTTTCCACGGTTATGGCTGTCTATGGCAGAACACCCTGTCACCCCAGCACCCCACTCACCTCGTCCCTGAGCCGCCCCAGCCCCGCCTCGAGCTCCTCCAGCTCGGGGTTCGGGTACCCCGCCACATAGCGGTAGTCGGTGGACGGCGCCTTCTGGATGTCGCCGCCCCAGACGCAGGCGCTGGTGTGCACGCGCATCAGCCGGCCGTCCCGCCACCAGAAGCTGGCGAACAAGGTGGGGCGGTCGAACCTTCGCAGCTCCCAGGCCGTATCGGGGTGGGCGGCGATCACGGCGCGGAGATCCTTCAGGGCCTGGTCCTTCTCCTGGATCAGGACCCAGGTCGGCCGCTCTGGGGTGCCGAGCCACTCGAGGTGGCGATCATCGAGGAAGTAGATGGTGACGCGCTTCCAGGGCTCCTCGCGCCGCCGGGCCGCCTCCTCCAGGGTGGCCGCGAGCCGGCCGTTGGTGGCCCCGACGAAGTCCATCTCGTCGTGCGCCACCATGAGCTCCACCGGCGGGACCTTGAGCACGCCGTCGGGGTGGGCCCGGAAGGTGGGGGCGAGGATGGGGACGCGCTGGCGGTCGTGCGCGTACCAGTCGGGGGACCTCTGCCAGTCCGCGCGCTCCAGGGTGTGCGCCTGCGCCAGGAAGGCGTCTCCCGCTCGGAACGGCAGGGCCGACCCCCGCCTGATCGAACCCATCAGCAGGTCGCCCGGGAGCCGGGCCCAGGCGAGATCGCAGCCCTGCAGGCGCAGCAGCTCGACCAGGCGGGTCTCGCCCACGGGCAGGCCGAGCAGCCAGCGCATGATCCGGTGGGCGCGGCGGACGTACGGCCGCTCGTGCTCCCCCAGGGCATCCCGGATCCGGTCGCCGAGGCGGACGCGCTCGCGGGGCGAGAGCAGTATCCCCATGGGCCTCAGGGCCGCGAGGAGCAGGGCGACGCGCAGCGGCATGGCGGGGTAGAGCGGGTCGGGCTCCTTCGCGGGGGTCGCGGCCGCCGCGTGGGCCAGCGCGTAGATGAAGCCGGGACCGCCCAGGGCGAGCCCGAACAGGTCCGCGATGAAGGTGGGGGCCGAGCGCACCCACTGCTCGTCGCGGACGGCCTCCCGGGCCAGGGAGACGATGCGGGCCCCGACCCGGCCCGAGATCCCCAGCTCATGGTCGATCCGCCGCCCGATGTCGTGCAACAGGGTGCACAGGAACACGGGCTGCACCAGATAGTGGGGCGGCAGCGCCAGGACGGGGAAGGGCCACTCGCGGTGGCGCCCGAGCGCGGCGTCGAGGCGGGCGATGCTCCGATCGCGCTCCTTCAGGCCGAGGAGGTAGTCGTCGACCTCCCAGTCCCCGGCCTGCAGGGTCGCCCAGCGGAAGGCGCGGATGACGTCGGCGGCGGCCTCCGGGAGGGTGTCGTGGTGCACCGCCCGGTGGGCCACCTGCCCAGTGTGGGGGGTGGGATCGACGCCATCGTCGAAGCGGCACAGGGGGTGGAGCCGCGCGGCCGCGGCACCGGGGGGCAGGGTTCCCAGCGCCACGGCCCGTCCGATGGCGACATGGTAGCCGTTGGCGACCACGGCATCGGCGCAGCTCAGGTGCTCGGCGAAGGGGCCCGTGCGCCGCTGCTCCATCATGGCCTTGAAGCCGTTGAGCAGGGCTTCGGCGTAGAGCAGCCGGGCGCTCGCCTCGACCCATGGCTCCGCCGACCCGGCGCGCACCGTGGGCGCCTCGATGGCCTCCTCCGCCGTGGCGATCACCGCGGCCAGGTGTGGGCGGGGCACGCAGACGAGGTCGTCGGGTAGGCGCTCGTCCTGGCGCAGCTCGGCGAGGATGGCGCGCAGCGCGGCTTTCCGGATCTGGAACTCGGTCTGTTCGGCGTCGGTCATGGGGGTTCCTTGTCGGAGGGGATACGGGGTCGATCAGGGGATGGGCCAGCTAAGCTCGTCGCGCAGGACCTGGAGCCCGGCCTCCAGCTCGTCGAGCTCCGGGTTGTCACCCCAGGGCAGCCGGCGGTAGTCGATGGATGGGGCCTGGAGGATGTCGCGTCCCCAGACGCAGGCGCTGGTGTGCGCCCGCTGGAGCACGCCGTCGGTTCTCCAGAAGCTCGCGAACAGGGTGGGGTGCCGGTACTCGCGCAGCTCCACCGTCTCCGCGACGCCGCCACCGAGGAGCTCGCGCAGCTCCTCCAGCACGTGGGCCTTCTCCAGGGCCAGCTCGTTCGGACCCCGGCCGGGAACAGCTACTTCGTGGAGGCTGACGTCGGCCAGGAAGTAGACCGCGATGCGCTTCCAGCACCGCCCGCGCCGTTCCCTGGCCTCCGCCAGCTTCGCCGCGAGCTGCCAGTGGGTGATACCCACGAGGTCGATCTCGTCGTGCTCGACCATGAGGTGGACGGGCGGGATCTTCACGAGCTGACCGGGGAGCGCGAGGTGGGTGGGCGCGAGGCGCAGCGCGGGGCCGCGCTCGTGGGCGTACCAGGCGGGCTCCTTCTGCCACGGAGCCCGGGGTAGCGCGCGAGCCCAGCTGTCGAAGGTGGCGCCGGCCTCCTCCGCGGACAGGCGGCCCTCCTCCACCTCGATGTGGACGCGCCCGGGCAGGTGACCCCAGGCCGCGGGCGCCGCCGTCTGGGCCAGGAGCTGCTCCAGGCGTCCGTCACCGACGGGGACGGCGACGAGTCGCCGGATGAGCCCGTCGACCTCGGCGATGTAGCGCTGCTCGCCTCGCTGTGCGGCCGCGGTGACCTGTTCCTCCAGCCAGCCCTCGCCGTGGAGCGGGAGGTGCAGCCAGCGGGCGGCGGCCAGCAGCAGGGCGATGCGGGTCGCGGCTCCGGGCGCGTCCGTGCCCGGTCGCGCGTGCCGGCGCGGGATGAGGAGGCCCGCCATGGCGTGGGCGACGGCGGGGCCGCCCAGGACCAGGCCGAGGAGGTCCCCAAGGATCGCCTCGGACCAGGCGCTCCAGCGCTCCCACTGGCGCAGGCGCCGGGTGTCGCTGGCCAGGACATGCGCCAGGCGGTCCAGCAGCCCCAGATCGTGCGCGAGGACGACGCCGACCTCATGCAGGAGGGTCACCAGGCGTCCGGGCTGCTCGAGCTGGTGGAGCGGCAGCAGGATCACGGGGAAGGGCCAGGGCCGGGCTTGCACGAGCTGTTCGGCCAGGGCTGTCCGGGCCACGACCATGCCGAGGGTGACCTCGTCCTCCAACCCAGACCAGCGAGCGGCGGACAGGGCGCCGAGGACCCGCAGGGAGGCCCGAAGCGGATCGTCGTGGCTCACCGAGACCTGGAGCGTGTCGGTGGGCTGCGCAGCGGGGGCGTGGCGGTGCTGCAGGCGGCACAGGGGCGGCAGCCACTCCGGGTTGTGCTTGGGCGCGGGCAGGCGCAGAACGCGGGCCTGGTCCGCAACGCGCGTGTAGGCATCGCCGGTGATCCGGTCCGCGTAGGCGAGGCGTTCGGACCAGGGAGCGGCTCGGCGCTGGGCGAGCATGACCTTGAAGACGTTGAGCAGGGCCTCCGCGTACAGGAGGTGGGCGCTGACCTCGCTCCAGGAGCTGTCCTCCAGCCGGAGCTGCGCGCGGGCGAGGGAGCGCACCACGGCGTCGATAACCGCGCCGTGGTGCTCGGGCGGCACGTTGATGAGGTCGGGTGGGAGGTCGGCCCCCTGCCGAAGGTCGCAGGCCAGGGCGCGAAGGGCGACGAGTCGTCCGTAGAGTTCGGCCTGTTCGGTGGGGTGCATGGGCGGGGATCTCGGGTGGGGGGGATGGAGGAACATAGCCGGGTTGCGCCAAGGTTGGCCTGGAGGTGGGGTCTGGCGGGCCCACTTCCGCTCCAGGGCCCCTTGATACTCCGCGACGAGCCCGTCGAACAGGTCTCCTTCGAGGAGCCCATGGCGGTGCACCGCCTCCACAGCCGCGTCGGCGAATGCCATGAGAGAGATGGGGCTCGGGGGCCGCGGGAAGGAGAGATCGCCGGCGTCCGTGTCTCGCCCATGGCGGCACGGAGGGCCTGGAGAGAGACGGGCGTTTTTGCAATGGAAATAATACTACACGAGCTGGTATCAAACTGGATAGCCATGGAGAGTTCCCCAGGAACCTACGGAGAGCCTACCATGGGTCGGATACCGAGGCCTGAGCTGGTCGCACGTGAGGCTGTTCACCTGCACACCTTCCTGAGCAGCGCTCTCGACAGCTCCCTGGACAGGCTCGGGTGGGCGGATGGCGTCGTGTACCTCCTCGACGGGGCGACGGGCAGGCTGGAGCGCGCCTGTCAGCATGGCCCTCGTTGGTACCAGAAGACGCTGGACCCGGCGGACCCACGTGCGGTCGGTGCGCTCGCGGGCGGAACCTGGCCCGTGGTGCCGGGCGGCCTCGCCTGGTTGTTCCACGGAGGCGAGGAACCTCCGGCCGGCTGGACCCTCCGTACCATCCGCGTCGGTCGCAAGCCCGCCGCGGCACTGTTCTGCTTCCTCGGGCCTGCAACCGAGGCTGATCGCGACCCCTCCACAGCCGACAGGGCCCGGCTACGTCTCGGCCTGCAGAAGCCATCCTTCCTCGATGCTTTGCAGCGGATGCGGGTCCGGCAGGCCCTGCGCGACATCCACTCGGCCTCCCAGACGCCAGGCTTCCTGCGCGATCGCGCCTGCGCCTACCTCATCGACTTCCTCGCTCGCTTCGAGAACGCCGAGGAGCGGCCGGACTTCGTCGCGCTGCAGCTGGTGGACTGGCGCCGGGAGAGCATCCGCACCATCCAGGCGGTGGGTGCCCCGCTGAGCTTTCGGACCATCCCGGCCCGGCCCCTGGATGGCCCCGACATCCAGGCCTTCATCGTCAAGGAGCGTCAGGCGGAGATCATCGTCGGGTTCGACGACAGCCGCTTCAAGACGAGGGTGTTCAAGCGCTTCTTCCACGGGGATCTCGTCCGGCTCTGGATACCTCTCTTTCCGCTGGACATGGAGCTCCATCAGCAGACGCGCGGCGAGGACATCCAGGCCATCCTCCAGCGCCACCTGACCTGGACCTCCAGCGAAGCCTCGAACAACGACTACAGCAGTATGATCGGACGGTTCTCCGATGCCGTCCGGGCGCCCGCAGAGCTGGTGTATGGCACCCTTGAGATCGGCTACCGACGGTCCAATCCCGAGCGATTGGAGTTCGAGAAGCTCACCACGGAGCTCGCGACCCGCTGCATCGCGAACGCGTATGCCTGCGCGCAACCCTCCCGGGAAGGCGACCCCCTGGGCAAGGATGTCCGGCGGCTCGACCTGCACATCACCAGCCTCCCCGGCGCCCTGGAGCGGATCGCCCGCGCCGCGGCCACCCCCGGCATCACCGACGGGGTCAAGCTGACCTGCTACCGTCGCCGCGGCAAGAAGCGCGTCTCGTGGACCTTTCCCTGCGCTGGGCGCTGGCCGGCGGCCATCCCCGAGGAGACCGATCATCCGGTCGGCGACATCCAGGGGCTGCCTGCGGCCGACCTGATACGCGCCAGGAATGGGGTGGGTGAGGAGTCCCTCGAGCTCATCGAGCAGATCTGCATCGCCTCGGTCCACACCGCGTTCAGGCTCGAAGAGGCTGCCACCAAGCCCTACGAGCTGTCCAACGAGGACGAGACCAAGGATCCGGTCGGGACCCTCGGGAGTGATGACGCCGCACAGTACGTGTGTGAGGCGGCGCGCCGGGACACGGGCGCCGACAGAGCCTTCCTGACAATGTTCGAACATGGACAGGAGAGGCGCGAGGGCCCGGAGACCCAGAGCTGGGCGCTGCGGGTGCCGGTGCGCGCCGGAGAGCACCCCTCACCGGAGTGGACCAGGCTCAGCGAGCGAGAGGAGGAGCTGGCCCGCCGGGTCCTGAAGCGGCAGGCGCCGCTGTACCCGACCCTCGAAGATCCGCATCATGCCATCCTGCCACTCAACCTCCTCGACGGCACCCTGGCCGTCATCGTGCTCTCCTTCGATCGCGAGAGGGAGATCCAGCCAGCCACGCAGCTCTCCATCGAGAGCCACGTGGCGGAGTGGTGCCACCGCCTGTCTTTGCACCGCCTGCTGCTGGCCAACAGGTTCACGGCCCTCATGGCGCGCATCCGCGACAGCCTGGCCGAGGCCCTGAACGAGGCCCAAGGGGATATCGAGCGACCTATCGAGCGGTACGTCGAGCAGTCCCTGTCCACGATCTGCCGGAGCATCCAGGCCCAGGCGGTCCTGCTCACCACCCACCACACGTCCCCGAGCAATCAGCCGCGTACCGAGCGGAGCTGGTGCCTGCCGATCATCGAGAGTGAATCTGAAACCACGAGATATGAAGTCTTTTCTGCCGAAGCGTTCGGCCCACTCGAGTACCCCTGCCAGAAGTGTCTTGAGCGGGGCGAGGCGCTCGCCTTCACCTCCCATGATTCGCCCGAGGACAGACAGGACATCTGCGGCATCGTGATGGATCGGCTGAACAGGGTGGCCACCGAGCCCGCGGCCATCGAGCCCCGGAAGCGCGTAGCCAAGCTGTTTGACAGCGAGGCGAGCCCTGGTGGCTGGACAGTCCTGGTGGTCCCGGTGGTGCTGGGGAAGGCCAATAGCTCGGCGCCGAGGAGCATCCTCACCGTGGTCATCCCGGGAGTCCATCAGCTTCGGACCCCCCACCGCAAGGCGGTGACCGAGATCGGCCGCATCATCGGAGTGGGCCTGTCCCGGACGCGCAAGCTGGCCGAGGAGCGGCTCGCACAGCGGCATCTCGACGCGGTCGATGCGCTGGGCACCAAATTCGCGAAGGCAGAGAGCAGCGCCGATGTGGCGAGCTGCTTGCTCGAGGCACTCCTGGCCAGCCCGGGAGCGGGTACGGAGGACCCCACAGTTTCTTGGGACATCGCGGACAACGCCGTGATCTGGGTCGTAGACCAGCGCTCCGGGGAACTCACCGCCCAGTACGGCTCGCCGGTGCTGATGGCCTCCCTGCGCGTGCGCAGGCGCCTGCGCGTACCGCTGGAGGATCATCCGCTGCGGCACCGTGAGGGCTACCAGGTGGTGGGCCAGCGCGAGAAGCACCGCCGGTTCCTGGCCCAGCGCGAGGCATGCGCCACCGTGTCCTCGCTCGAAGGATCCGCACCGGCGTTGCTGGCCGACTACCGTCATGTGGACACGGCCGGTTGGATCGTGTCATTCCCCGTCGTCAGCAACGACGGGACCGTGTTCGGGATCGTGGACTGCCTGCGCCAGCACCCGCTGCGTGCGGTGGAGGAGAGGGTGCTGCTCTCGGCGCTGCGGCGGCTCGGCGAGCGCGTGTCCCTCGCCGTCCAGCAGGGCCAGTTGCGGACCGTGATGAGGCTCGGGACGATGCTCTTCACCAGCTCCAGGCAGCGCCTGGAGTGCGTCGAGCACACCAGCATCACCGAAGTGGTCGTCGAGCAGCTCCGGCTGGCCACCGGCGCGGAAAGGGTGGACCTCTTCCTCGAGAAGCGCGGTGCGCAGGTGCTCTGCGCGAGCAGCTCCCGCCAGGGGGCCGTGTCCATCCCCCAGAAGGACTGGGGGGACTGGGAGTTCCGCGGCGCCAGCCTCATGAAGACGCCTGATCGTCAGCGCCAGTCCTGGATCTTCGCCGCGGGGGCGGAGATCCCCGGTTGGGTCCCGGCTCCCGGCGAGAGCGAGGTCAAGCTCGCCGCGCACTTGTCCGGGGACGAGGCCCGGGAACGGCTCGCGGTCGAGCTGGATGCCGAGAGCGACGAGGGCGGAAGCACCCAGGGGCTGCTCTACCTGGTGGCGCCGAGCGGTGAAGACGGGGGCCCGCCTGCACCGGGAACCTCCTTCCAGCGCTGCGAGCTGTTCACGGCCGAGGACGCGCGGCTGGCGCGCCATCTGGCCGCGGAGTCCGAAAGGGTCCTGCAGGTCCTCTCCCTGGTGGATCAGCAGCTCCTGATCTTCGGCGCCCTGGTCCACTCCCTCGCCCAGCCCTTGCAGGTGTACGAGTGGGCCTCCAACAACTACGTCCGCCTCCTGTGTGAGCGCGGCCGGTGGGACGACAAGGCCAAGGATGTCCGGGGCACCGCCACGAGCGCGCGCGAGAGCTTCCACGCCCTACGGGACAAGCTCAGCCGCTTCGCCAACATGCACGTCGATCCGACCACTCGCTTCGAGCCCACGGACTTCCCCCTGCTCGTGAAGCTCTGCTGCGACCAGATGAAACCTCAGGTGGAGGCGCGGGGGAACCAGATCGACCTCGAGCGAGAGGCCATGTCAGCGCTCCCCATCGAGACCACCTGGATGCGGGTCGCGTTGGTCAACCTGCTGGAGAACGCGATCAAGTACTCCTTCGCCCGGCTCCCCATCCGCGTGAGGTTGTTCGAGCGGGGCGGGGTCGTCACGCTCATCATCCAGAACTCCGGCATCGGCATCCCCCCGAGGGATCTTCGGCGCATCTTCTCGCCCTACTTCCGATCCGAGGTGCCGGACGAGGTGCGGAGGAGGACCGGCTCGGGTATCGGCCTGGCCCTGGTCAAGAAGGCCATCCGGCGTATCCACGAGGGCGAGGTTGTCGCGTCTTCGATTCCGCGCCCACCTCGTCCGGGGGACCAGGAGGATAGCGACCGTCCCGTCCTCCACGACACCACCTTCACCATCACGCTGGTCCGAGCCAGGCTCGAGGCCAAGCTCACCCAGGCCCACCCCGTGAGGAGAGACAGATGAGTAGCGACACCAAGAAGATTGTCCTGCTGGTCGAGGACGACGAGGATGTCAACGTGGTCATGAAGGGACTGATCGGGCGCTACGAGGACAGCGTGGAGCTGGTGTCCTCCCAAAACGCCGCCCAGGCGTTGACAGCGCTGACCGGGAAATGGCCCGACTTCATGGTGCTCGACATCATGATGTCCTACCAGGGGAAGCGGGAGGTGCTTGGGGGAGGGGCCGATCTCGACGACCGGGAGACCGGGCTGCACCTGCTGGAGCACCTGCGGGCGCGAGAGGTGGATGAAGGCCGGCGCTCGGTGTGGGTAGCGGTGACCACGGCACGGGCCGAGCCAGGGTTCCGCGAGCTGGTCTGGCAGGCGTTGGGGGAGCGCGGCCACCTGTTCAACAAGCCCTACGATGATCTGCTGCTCGAAGCCATGCTCTGCCACGAACTCGGTATCCCCTGCCTGCTGGATGCGGAGTTCGTCCAGGAGCTCCTGAAGGAAGCGGAGGAGGAGCGCGCCAAGAGGCAGGTGAAATCATGAATCAGTGGTTGAGAATGTCACTTGGGCGGCTGGAGCCGTCCCTCAAACGAATTAGAAACGAACTGTCCCTGTTGCGGGAAAGTTCCCATGTCTTCGGGAAGGGCACCGGCGCCCTGCTGGACGCGTGCGAGGGCGAGATCGGCCGCATCGTCGCGGTCTATCCACCTGAGGACCTCTCGCTGCTGGAGAGTCACCTCGATCGGATTCGGTCGTCGGTCAGCACGAGCCCGGGAGGGGACACCATCGCGCCGCTGGCGTTGGGCGAGCGGCAGTACAAGGGCGGCTTCGCCCTTCACTTCGACGATCCGTCCAAGGATGGCGCGAGGCGTGTCTTCCTCGTGCTCAGTGACGAGTTCTACTGCACGAGCGTGCACCTCTGGCCCGCACGTCGCCTCAAGGATGAGTACTGCCTGCGGGCTACCCTGCGCAAGCTCACCGAGGCCCGGAGGGAGCTGGAGGACAAGGACGAGCAGCTCCACATGAGCGAGGCGCATATCGCGAGGGAGCTCACGCCCAACACCAAGTGGCGAGACTTCGTGGGCTACCGGAAAGTTGCCTCGGAGCACTGGAAGCACAAGGGGGAGCACAAGCAGTCCGAGCGACCAGAGTGGCCGCCCAAAGAATTTCCATGGTTCTGGTCGGAGCACGCGGTCCAGCGTTTCGGGTACCGCAGGCGGGAAGGTGCGATCGAAGAGAGTGAACAAGGGCCCAGGTTCTGGTTGAAGGACGAGACAAACGAGCTCCAAGAGACGCCGGCGGCGGAGATCGCCTTCCTGGCGATGGACCTGATCGAGGAGGACTCTACCGAGAAGCTCCATCAAAAGTTGGCCGACTTCCGGACGAGGTTGGGCGAGGTCCTTGGAACGATCACCGCAGAGGAATTCCGTGCTCGCCGCGCCCTCCGCCGCACCCTCGTGGTCGTGCTGGAGCACACCGCCCGCAAGCTGCGCCAGGACGCCATGCAGTCGGGTCGACTCTCCTCCGCCACGAAGCTGGACGATTTCGCGAAGACCGCGAGCGAGACGCTGGATCTCGCGGCCCTGCTCGTGTCCCACCTCCTCGCATGTCACGCGGGGGGCAAGCCTGGTGCCGATGAGGAGTTCGGCAGGGTGAGCGCCGACGATCCCGTCCCGGAGGGGGAGCTTAGCCGGGAGGCCCTGCGCCTCTGGCTGGTGCTGCGGCTGGCGTCCGCCAAACGGCTGCGGCAACGGTACCTCGACCCAGCCAACAACCGCGAGCACCGCTGCGCGCCCGCCGAGCTCAAGCGCGCGTTCATCACCAGCCTGGCCCGTTATCTGCTCTGGATCGCAGGGCTGATCGAGGCCCGCCTCGACCTGCACCCCGATGCCCGCGCGGTCAACTCCGGCGAGGTGCTGGACTCCCTGCTCCACCTGGTGGACCGCTACGTCCACGTGGAGCTCGAGCTCGATGAGCGCTTCGACGTTCGCGGGCGGCTGGCGGCGGCGATCGAGGGGGAGGTGCGGCTCCGCCTGGATCACGGTCGGCATCGCGATCACCTCGTCCACGCCATCGACGTCTTCCTGCTGGGAGACCTCCTGCTCGAGACCCGCGTACGTTGGCTCGGTGGGAGGGAGCGCTCGTTGGCCGAGCACTTCTGTGCCCTGCCGAAAGGGCCTGAAGTCCCCCACACCCGGGATGACTGCCACCGGCTCTGGGCGCTGGCGTCCCTGCTGCACGATATCGGGTCCCAGGTGCGGCTGTGGAGAGCGCCATCGGCGGGTCCGACTCCACCGTGGTGCCGATTCTTCGCCCTGCCCGACACCGTGACAACCCACGAAATAGCTCCTCGGGAGCAGGATGATCTTGAGGATTGCCTCAACAGGCTGGCCACCGGCACGGGGACCGGCCATGGGAACGAGTCGGACTGGTGGCAGGCCGCGTACGACGAGAACCTCACCGATCACGGGGTCGTCTCCGCGCTGCGCGTGGCCCAGATCGCCGCCGCCGCCGACGCGAACGAGGGGTCGATCGCCCGGGAAGAGGGGTTGCCGCCGTTGCTTGCCCAGGTGAGGCCAGCGCTGAGCGCCATCGCGGCGCACAACCTGGCGGGTAGGCGGCTGCTCATCGAGACAGAGCCGCTGAGCTGCCTGCTGCTGCTTTGCGATGAACTGCAGGAGTGGGGCCGACCTCGGGTGAACATCAGCCGGCTGGTGCGCGGGCTGTTCCTCGACATCCTGGACACGCCGTCCTCGGGGTCGCCGGGGCTCGACGCCTCGGATGTGCTCGACAGGGTGGCTGCCAACATCCAGTTCGCGTCCCGAAGAGGTCTCTGCTCTGGAGGGGGGGGCGCGATCGGCGCGGGAGAGCTCTGTGTCGTCCCGCAGGTCCGCTCCGAGGATCGGCAGGGGCTGTTCAGGTTCCGGCTGCGCTACCGGAAGTCCACCGATGCGAGCTTCGACGTGATCATCAACCTGCTCTGCAAGGCCTATCGGCTGCAGTTCATCGATCTGGCCGCGGACGTGAAGGCTGGCCATGCGGACCTGCGCTGGCAGATCGACCTGCAGCACCCGATCCCTGAGGAGTATGGCCAGCTCAGCGAGTACGACATCTACGGCCTGTTCACGGAGCGGGTGCGGGATCTCCCGCTGCTGCACGAGTTCCAGGGAACGGACGAGATCGAGGCGGGGCTGATCCGCCTGCGACACACGGATGGAGACGAGAGCGGGCAACGCTGCGATCGGTTCGGCATCGTGCTCTCGCGGCGTGCCCAGCGCAACCATCGCCACGGCTGGATACCCTTCGATCCGAAGGTGTTCTTTGCGGAATTCTCAGCATTTAAGGCGGAGATGTTCCGCGGCGCGAACTCCGCCGGGTGACCGCGGGCCTGACGACAGCTCGAACGCGGCCTACGACGCCGCCTTCACCAGCGCGTCCGCTACGCGGGCGGTGCCGAGCGCCCGCGCATCCAGGCCCTGGATGCCCGCGATTCCGTAGGGGGCCTCGCCCCACCCGTCGAGGAAGACCGGAACGATTCGCATCGTTCCGTCCTTGTGCCTCTCGATGGCTCGGTGCAGCTCGTCGCCGAAGTACCTGGCCTCGTGGGCGTGGCGTGAGATCAGCACGACCGCGACCCGTGCGTGATCGAGCGCCTGGGGGATGACCGCCCCCCAGCGGGCTCCCGGTTCGATGGAGCGCGCGTCGAAGAACACCGTGCAGCCCCGGGCGCGCAGGGCCTCGTACAGCTCCGCGGCGCGGCCCTTGTCGGGGCTCGCGTGGATGAGAAAGAAGCCGTACTCGGACGGGGGCGGGTGCGGCACCTCTGACTGCGGGGGGGCGGCCGCGGGGGCGAACAGCGCGCGCACGCGTTCGATCTCGGCGCGCCGCCGGGGGCGCTCTGCGATGAGCCCGTCGAACAAGGCTGCTCCGAGCAGCCCATGGCGGTGCATCGCCTCCACGGCCGCGTCGGCGAAGGCCATGGGAGAGATGGGCCCCGAGGGCAGCGCGTAGGAGAGATCGCCGGCGTCGGGCATGTGCAGGAGAAGCCGGCGCAACTCATCGACTGAGAACAGGGAGAGCAACAGGCTTTTCAGAGCCTGGAGATCGCGGGGGGAGGGGGAGTGTGCCGCCATGCCGGGTCTCCGGTGGGTGGTGAAGGAGCGCCTCATCTGGAGCCTGCTCGCCCCAGAGACGCTCACTTCACCGAAAGACCCTGCCAACGTATCACCATGCGGCCGCGGCGCCGGGCCGCCGGAGATAGGATGCTCTCCCCCAGGAAGGACACCCCGATGCCCCCCATCGACGAACAGGAAGCCACCCAACGGCTGGCGGCCTTGCGCAACGCCCTGGCGAAGGCCGTGCGCAGCGCGGCGTGCACGCCGGTGCTCGGCCAGCTCCCAACTGAGCATGTGACGGCGATGAGGCGCCGGATCGCGGCGGAGCTCCGGGCTGCCGGTACCGCTCGCGGACGCTGGGAGAAGGCCAACGGGCACCTTCTCGCGGCCGAGACCCTGATCCTGCTCCTCGTGGAGATGACCGAACAGCGCCGCGGCGGTCCCTTCGCCGAGTTCCTCTGCCACACCGACATCATCGCGACGCAGGGCTTCGAGCTGGCCCGTGACCGCGCCCGGGTGCTGGGCCTGTTGGCCGTGGTCGACGACCCGCCACGACTGTCGCCGCGTTGCCTGCTGGACAGCACCTACTCCCCCGTGGCCTTCGGTGCCGGGACATCGCCGGTCCCGGCCGGGAGCGAGGACGTGCGGATGGCCAGTCACGCGGTGGTGGCTGCCGAGTACCAGGTCGCCCCCGCGGGAGAGCGCCCGGATCCCGACGCCGACGCGAAGCGCATCGCGGCGCTGCGGGCGGCCGTCCATCGGCTGGGGGCGGCGCTCCAGTGCCCCGAGGGCTTCCCTTTCCAGGTCGTCAGGATGCCCCACCGCTTCGTCGAGCAACCCCAACAGGCGTCCATCCTGCTCCACGAGGTTGGGCACTTCATCTCGTGGGAGCTGGGTCTTGGGAAAAAGGTGAGGGCCCGGCTCGGTGCCCTCCCGCTCGAAAAGGCGAGGCTGGAGAACTGGGAGCGCTGGACGGACGAGATCATCGCCGACCTGTACGGGCTGGTCCTGGGCGGTTTCGGGTTCGTCCACGCGCTGGCCTCGCTCGTCGGGCCACTGCCCCGAAGCGCGATCGAGACGGAGCACCCGGGCGCCGCGACGCGCCTGGTCCTGCTTTCGGTGGCCGCGGACGAGATCGGGGTCGAGGCCCGCTTCGGGACGCGCGTCGATCGGGTCCGCCACGAGTGCCGCATCGAGGGAGAGGCGCCCTACGAGGAGGATGCCCCTGAGGTCCTGCGGTGCATGCTCGAGACGCCGATCGGCGGCGTGGTCCTGCGCGACCTGCTGACGTTGCCCACGGGTGGATCCCGGTGGATCCGGCTCCCGGGTGACCTCTTGCTCAACCAGATCGAGCGCGAGGTTCGGGTCGAGGATGCCGTGGCGCAGTTTCGTGCGCGGGCGAGCGCGTTGCTGCCGCCGGCCGCACAGGACCTGCCCACCTGGCACGAGTTCTACCGGGAGCGCGTGCAGCAGCTCGCGCCGACGCTGGTCCTGCCCGGCTCCCTGCGCAAGGTCCCGCCCGCCGTCCTGGGCATCGGGCACGACGCGATGGACTTCGTCGGGGCCACCCAGGGTCAGCTCGCGAAGATGCTCAGCCTGGCCTTCGATCTGCGGGACCGGGAGCCCTGGGAGCGGATCGCCGTGTACTTCCTCGCCGACAGGGAGCTGCGGTGGGTCGCCTCCCGAACCATGGACCACGCGGCGCTGTACGACGAGAAGCTCGAAGCCATCAAGCAGCTCACCGATGGCTATGCACGTGGCTGGGCAAAGCGTATGGAGATCCGTGAGTTCCGCTGGCCGACGCTGTTCGCCAGCTTCTGGTGGCGGGGGGGCGTGCTGCAGCGCGTCCATGAGAGCGGGCGGGTGTGGGGTCGCGAGGTGCGCGACTCCCCCGGCACGGACTATCGCCGGGTCGAGGGCGCCCCCAACCGGGAGCTCAACGAGCTGCAGGCGGGGCTCGCCTGGCTGAGGAGGAAGGGGCACAGCACGGTGCTGTGGAGAGCGCGGAGAGCTCGAGCGCCGAAGTGACCGTCAGCCTGTTGATGCTGGCCACGCGCCCCGGAAGCCGCGGTCGAGGTCCCTGGTCCAGGGGTGCTCCCCGCCCCGGAAGGCCGAGCGGCAGCGGTCGGCGGCACACCAGGCGGATACGCCGCGCCGCACGCGGGTCGAGACGTGGGGCGGACCGACCGGGGCCGCGGGCGGTGGACCTCCTACAGGGTCAGCAGCCCCTTCACCAGCAGCGTGATGATGCGGTCGAGATCTCGGGTCTCGAACAGCTCCAGGTTCTCGTCTTCGTCCAGGCCGTTGTTCAAGCCTGAGACGCCGGCCCGCCGGAAGGTGGCGACCATGGAGTCGTAGTCCTCCCAGGTGCCCTCCTGCTCGCAGATGGCGCGCATGGCGGGGGCGTGGGGGGCGCCTTGCTGGAACTCCCAGGTGAAGTCGGGGCGGTCGCGACCGCGCAGCAGATCGGCGGCGCAGGTGGCGGCGCCGCCGAAGCAACCCACCACGAACACTGGTTTTCTGGCGCGCAGGGAGAGCAGCACTTCCTCCATGACCCCGGGGATGCGGCTGAGGTACCAGGGGTTGCCCACCCCCGGCCCGGCCTGGCCGGTCTTGCCGCCGAGCACGATCCGCGCCGCGCACTCCTCTGTCATGGTCGCGCGCATGGCGGTCATGCCCGTGGCCCAGGCGAAGCGGTAGCTGCCGTTGGTGGCGCCGAACCCGCCCTCCTCGGCGAAGGGCGCGAGGGCGGGGTGGGGTGGGCGGGGCAGGATGCGGATGTCGGCCTCGGCGGCGTGGCCGGCCGTGACCTCGGGGGCGCGGGTGAGGGGCCAGCCGTAGTAGTTCCGGATCCGCTCGATGGGCGGCAGGGTGGCCTGCCCGTGGTGCGCGCGCACCAGCTCGAACAAGCGCAGGGTGTAGCCTTTGGCGCCCAGGTGCCCGCCGTAGGCCAGGGTGGCGCCGCGGGCCAGGAGGTGCCGCGAGATCTCGGCCTGCGCGTGCTCGAAGGCCCGGTTGGTCATCCCGCGCAGCTCCGCGTCGGGCGACTCGGACATGGAGAGCCCGACGACCTGGTGGACCAGGCTTCGCTCCTCTCGTGCAGCCCGGGTCAACGGGGTGACGACGGTGCACCCGGCATCGGACAGCAGCGTGAGCTCCACGTCGCCGAGCGGGGGGTCCGGGTAGAGGAAGGTGCGGCCCTGCCCGGCCACCTGCGCCAGCTCCGGTGTGGTGGGCAGCGCGCGCTCACCGAGCTGCCGGTGTGGTTCCAGCACGCGCACGGCATGCTGGTGGCGCACGGTCTCGCGCACGAGCAGGTCGATGGCCCGCCTGGCCTGGGCTCGCGCCTCGGCCTGGTTCTTGGCGGTCCACCTGCGCCACTGGGCGTTGCCCAGGTAGGGGAAGGCGCGGGGATCCGAGCGCTCCCGGGCGTCGAGGAACAGCAGCGGGAGACCGTGCCGCTTCGCGAGCACCACCTCACGCTGGCAGGCGTCGCGGCGGCTGTAGGCGTCGGTCAGCACCGCGAGCACGGACGACTCCTGGATGCCCGCGGAGATGGCGGTGGCGTACTGGGTGCCTGCGGCGATCTCGGCCCCATCGACCCAGGACGCCACCGGCTCTTCGGCGGTGAGGGTGTCCATGACCGCCCTGGCGGGGGCCAGCTTGGCGTGGATGTCCAGCTTGGCGTGGGAGACGAACACCTTGACCTGCGCGCGCGCGCCTTCGCCGCCCCACGGAAGCCCCGCGAGGTAGCGCGACAGCTCCACGAAGACGCGCTGGATCACCCAGGTGACTTGGTCCGGGGCCAGGTGGGCGCGGGCGAAATTATGCCCCGTCAGGCGCTCATCCAGGGGCCAAGCCTTCGGGCTGAGCTGGAAGGGGAACACCCGGTGCGTCGCGTCCTTGGCGGCGGCGAGGATGAGGTCGGCCGTCCAGGCGGCCCAGGTCGCGCGGCCAAAGGGAAGTGGGGGCTGAGGAGCCGCGAACAGATCGTCCGCGAGCACGATGGTGACGGTCTGATCGCCACGCCCGGGGTCGGTCACGGGGGGTAGCCCGGAGCTGTCCTCGGGGAAGAACCAGGTGGGGATGTTCAGCCCCGGGACGAGCACCTCACCGTCGGTGCCGAGGCCGTTGAGGGCCGCGTCGATGGCGCGGGCGAGGGTGCGCGCGTTCTCGGAGTGGGGGTGGAACGCGACGCGGACGACGAGGGGTTCGCTCATGGAGCCGCCAGGGTGGAGAGGATTGGAGGGGATGGTGGCGCGTTGGACCCATCGATACCGTCTCCAGGCGCAGGGTTCAAACCCGCCCCTCAGAACTGGAAATACAAAAACGGCTCCGACGGCACCAGCAGCGAGTAGACCGAGAACAGCCCCGTGGTGGCCAGCAGATCCAGCAGCCCCCACAAGAGCGCAGAGCCCACCACGCCGAGCGCCAGCCACCACGGCCGCACCAGGGCGCCCGCGGCCACCAGCAGGGCGTAGCGCACCAGCACGATGAGCATGTGGGGCCAGGTGGCGGCGGCGAGGGGGCCGATCAGGATGTGGAGCACGGCAGTCCAGAGGAAGACCAGCAGCGTGAGGCCGAGGGCCGTCTCGCGGAGGGAGGGGGAGTGGGGCTGGCCCATGCGTGCTCCTGGCGTGAGGGGGTAGGATGGGCCTATCCCCCGACCCGGAGCGCTCCCATGCCCACGCCGCCCCGCCCGCTCTCCCTGATGCTCATGGCCCTGCTCGGCGGCTGTCCCGGCACGCAGGCGGAGGGCGAACCCCCCGGGCCGCCCCCCCTGTCCGCGGCGGACAAGCTGGAGGAGACCAGCGCCTGGCGAGAGAGCCTCGCCACCTGGCGGGAGGCGGAGGAGGTGGGTAGCGGTGCGCGCGGCGACTACCCCTTCGACGAGGCCGGGCAGAAGGCGTTGGTGGCGCGCCTCGAGCAGAGCCGCACGGCCGTGCGCTCGCTGCAGGGGGAGGGTCTGCTCACCCAGCCCGAGGCCGATCTGCTCGCCCTCGACGTGGACACGCTGCTCTCCGGGGTCTCCTCCAAGCGCCCCACCGAGCTGATGGCCGCGACCTGCTACCAGCCCCGCGTCTACCAGCCCCGCCAGGAGAGCCTGGCCAGCCTGGAGCGGCGGCTCACGGCACTCGAGGCCCTGGCGGCCCAGGAGGCCCTCCAGTCGGAGGTGGTGCGGGTGATCCTGGCCCAGATCGAGGAGGACATGGCCATGCTCGCGAGCCACGAGGGCAAGGCGCTGAGCCCCGAGGAGCAGGCCCGCGCCGAGGAGGTGACGGCCCGGGTGAAGGCCGCCCTGGAGCGGCTGAAGCGCTAGGAGCCTGTAGCGCGTTGTCCGCCTGCTGCGCGCACCGGGGCATCCCGCGGGGCAGCGTCGCGGGGGCCCCAGGTTCGGTCGCCGTACCTCGGTACGGCTTCCCTCACCTTGCACCCCGCTTCTTGCCCGGCGGGCGCCGCGACGCGCTCGCGACGGCGTCCACCGGCTCCAGCGCGACGGCGCACGGCGCCGCCGCCTTCCGCCTACGCGCTACAGGCTCCTATGGCGTGTAGCTGCCCTGCCAGGTCACGGTGGCGGTCTGGGTGGGGTACTCCCAGCCCGTGACCGCGGCGCCCTTGCGCGGATCGTAGTGGTAGTCCACGTACAGCCGGGAAGAGACGCTGTACTGATCGTACCAGCCGCCCAGGGAGTCCTGGCGGGTGGCGGCGAGGGCGTTGTGGGTGAAGCCGAGGTAGGCCGGCGGGAAGGAGATCACCGGGCAGGTCCGCCGCCAGGTGAGGCTGCCTCCGCGGCTGTCGGGTTCCAGCAGGAACACGTAGTCGCCCGCACCGGCGACCGCACCGGAGAGGTAGGTCAACCCACCGGGGCCGGTGCCGTACGGGCTGGTGGCGAACGAGGCCTCGATCTCGCCATCGCAGGTGAAGGTGTCGCTGCCGTCGGCGCTGACCCCCACCACCTGGACCGTGCCTTCGAGGATGGCGACAGCCCCGTAGTGCCAGTAGGTGGTCACCATGGTGCCCGAGGCCATGGCCATGTAGTCGGGCACGACGGTGAGGGAGACGGTCCAGAGGTCCGTGCAGGCCGGGTCCCCGGCGCACTCGTCGTCATCGCAGTCCGTGAGGCCGTCGCGGTCGTTGTCGATCCCGTCGTCACAGACCTCCAGGCACGCCTCGAGGCAGTCGTCGTCCTCGCAGTCCACCAGGCGGTCGCCGTCGTTGTCCACCCCGTCGTCGCAGATCTCGACATCGATGTCGGTGTCGGTGTCGGCGTCGGCGTCGGTGTCGGCGTCGGTGTCGGCGTCGGTGTCGGCGTCGGTGTCGGCGTCGGTGTCGGCGTCGGTGTCGGCGTCGGTGTCGGCGTCGGTGTCCGTGTCGGCGTCGGTGTCGGCGTCGGTGTCGCCCTCGGGGGCGGTGTCGTCGGGCTTGGGGGGACAAGCGGCGAGGGCGAGGGTGGTGGCGAGGAGGAGGGCCAGGGGCAGCGGGCGCATGCAGGCTCCGGGGGTGGGTGCGGGGTTACCATGCCCCATGCGCTCGCGACCGTCCATGCCCGTCGTGCTCGTGGCCCTCGGGGGCGTGCTCGTGGGCTGTGCGCCCGCGCCTCCTCCCCCTCCGTCGCCCGCGCGGCCGTCCGTGGTCCTGGTGACGCTGGACACCACCCGCGCCGATCGCCTGGGCTGCTACGGCTACGCGGCCGCCGAGACCCCCAACCTGGACGCGCTGGCTGCCCGCGGGGCCCGTTTCAGCCGGGCGTACGCGGCGATCCCGCTCACCATCCCCAGCCACGGCAGCCTGTTCACCGGGCTGTGGCCGCCGCACCACGGGGTGCGCGACAACGGGGACGCGCGCCTCGATCCGGAGGCCACCACCCTCGCGGAGCGGCTGCAGGCGGCGGGATGGCGGACCGGGGCGGCCACATCCGCCTTCGTGACCCAGGCCCACTGGGGTTTCGGCCAGGGCTTCGACCGCTACGACGACGATCTCGGTGTGGCCAGCGATCAGCTCTCCTGGCGCTCGGAGCGTCCCGCGGGTGAGGTGATCGAGGCGGCCCTGGCCCAGCTCGACGACCGCGTCACCTTCCTCTGGGTCCACCTGTTCGAGCCCCACGCGCCCTACCAGCCCCCGGAGCCCTTCCGCACCCGCCACGAGGGTCGGCCCTATGACGGCGAGATCGCGGCGGCGGACGCGGCGCTGGGGCGGCTGCTCCAGCGCCTGCCCGTGGACGCGCTCGTGGTGGTGGCCGGGGACCACGGCGAGGGCCTCGGGGAGGGGGGCGAGCAGAACCACGGGCTGCTGCTCGGGGACGCCACCCTGCGCGTTCCCCTGATCCTGGCGGGGCCTGGCGTAGCACCCCAGGTGATCGACACGCCTGTCAGCCTGGTGGACGTGCTGCCCACCCTGCTGGGGCTGCTGGATCTGCCCCCCGAGCCAGGCCTGGACGGCACCGATCTGTTCGCGCCCGCGCCCCGCGCCGGGGTCTACGCCGAGACCCGCTACGGCGCGATGCACTATGGCTGGGCGCCCATGGCGGCCGTGATCGGGGCCGGGGGGCGGGTCGTGCGCGGGGCGCGCGACGAGGAGGAGGGGGAGGTGGGCGCGGCCATGCGCGCGGACCTGGAGCACCTGGTGGCCGAGACCCCGCGCTGGGAAGCCACGCCCCTGACCCTCGATCTCGCGGAGGTGGAGCAGCTACAGGCCCTGGGCTACCTCGGCGGGGTCGAGGTGGGGGAGGTCGAGGGCGCTGCGGTGGACCCGCGCGATGGGATCCGCGACCTGCCCGGCCTGGCCGAGCTCGGCCAGAAGCCCCCGGCGGAGCAGGAGTCCTTCCTGCGGGATCTGCTGCAACGACAGCCGAATTTCCGCGATGCCCGCTTCCGGCTGGCCCTGCTGCTGGCGCACACGGGCCGGGCCGAGGAGGGGCTCGGGTTGCTGGGGGATCTGGCGCGCCGCTCGCCCGACAGCACCGCGGCGGTGGCCGCCGGGGACCTCTCCATGCAGCTCGGCCAGGCCGAGGACGCCCTCTCCTGGTACCGGGAGGCGCTCTCCTTCGACCCCCGCTCGCCGAGCGCCCGGGCCGGCGAGATCGAGGCCATGATCGCGCTTGGCTTGCGCGAGGACGCCCAGGCCCAGGCGCAGCTTCTGCTGGCCGAGTCTCCCGACGACACCCGCGCGCTCATGGCCCGCGCCTGGCTCGCCCTGGAGGGGGGAGAGCCCGTCGAGCCCTGGATGGCTCCCCTGGACGCGCTGGCCGACCGCCGCCCCTGGCAGCCGCGCCTGCTGGCCCTGTGCGCCCACGTGCACGCCGCGGCAGGTGACCCGGACCGGGCCCTGGAGCTGTACCGCGAGGCCCTGCGCCAGAACCCCTGGGACATCCCCACCCGCCTGGCCGCCCTGGAACAGTACCGCGCCCAGGGCCTGCTGGTGGACGCGCTGAAGACCCTGCGCCCGCTGCGCGCCGTGCAGCCCGACGAGCCCGCCTGGCGCGATCTGGAGGCGGAGCTGTACCGGGAGATGGGGCGGGAACCGCCTCAGAACGAGGCGCAGTAGACGTCGCAGTTGTCGAGCTTCCACTGTGTACATTCGCTGATGGCCGGCATGCAGTCGATGCCGCTGCCGGCCTCGGGGCAGCAGCAGTCGGCGTCGTCGGGCGCGCAGTCGGCGTCGGCGGGTTCCACGGCGCTGTCGTCGCGGTCGCAGGCGGTGAGGAGGAGGGCGGCGAGGAGGAGGGGACGCACGGGGCCTCCTGAAGTAGGAACTGGGTTCAGCCCCCACAGGTGCTGAGGTCGATGCCGGCCTCCACCACGTCCTGGTGCGACATGGCTCGCCACCAGCGGGTGTCGCGCTTCTCCACCGGCCGCAGGATGGGGCGGTTGTCGGGCGGCGCGCCCGTGCTGAGCAGGCAGTGCATGTCGGTGAGGATGGAGGGCTCGGTGGAGAAGTAGCGATGGCTGTCCCAGCCGGTGGGCACCTCGCTGACGTCGATCCCGTCGATGCCGGGGCGCCGGTGGAACCCACTGGCCACCTCGCCGAGGCGCACCCGGTCGTCGTAGCGGTGGCTGAGGGCCAGGGCGCTGTCGCGGGACGAGGCGTACAGGGTGACCCGGTTGGCCCAGCGCGGCAGCACCTTGGCCAGGCGCCCGCCGAAGCTCTTGCGCGGGATGTCCGGGGCGGCCAGGATGAGCTGGGAGAGGTGGAAGGGAGGCTTCTGCTCGGCGTCCAGGCTGGCCAGGGCGCCGGCCACCAGGCGCCCCCCCATGGAGTGGGCCACCACGGCGACATCCTGCAGGCCGGCGTCGTTCACGGCGAGATCCATGAAGCGCAGGAACTCGTCGATGGCCAGCTCGACCTGCTCGGCGTCCCGGGGGTAGCGCAGCGCCTCGCCGGCCGACGACCAGGAGAACAGCATGGGGACGCCGTCGTAGTCCATGTCGTAGGCGATCTGGGCGGTGCGCGCGGCGGCCCGGGCGAAGCTGTTGTTGAAGCCATGGACGAAGACGAAGGCCGAGCGGGCGCCGGTCTCGCGCACGGCCCGGGTCCAGGTGTCCTCGGAGGACGGCTCCAGCCCCGTGAGGGTGATGTCGCGCTCGGGGTTGGCCTTGAACCGCAGCAGCCAGAGGTGGGGGCGCTCGAGCTTGCCGGTGCGGTGATCGGGCGGGATGCTCACCTCGGCCACGCCCAGCGCGAGGGCACCCGAGGGGTCGTCGCCGTAGAACCGCTCGGCGACCGGCCGGCCGCTGGGGGCGCGGTCGGTGCCGTAGAAGACCCGTACGGTGGTGGAGGCTGCGGTGTCAGCGGCGGGCTCGCCGGCCTCCTCCTCCGGGGCCGCGAGGGAGGTGACGGAGGTGAACCCGGCGTAGCGCTCCAGCTCCCCCTCGTCGGGTGCGAGCTCCGCGGCGAAGCGGCAGCCGCCCAGGACCGCCAGGGTGACGAGGAACGCGGGGCGCAAGAGGGCCTCCCGGGTTGATTCGCGATCCGGTATCCAGGCCGGGCTGGGCGTGCGAGTGGACCCGCTATCAGACGCGGGCCGCGGCCAGCTCGACGTGCCCCGCAGCCTCCTCGCTCCGCTCCTCACGCTCTCGGCTGACCACGCCAGCGCGGCCCGCGGGGTAGCGCGTGAGGAGGCTGCGGGGCTGGATCATGTCGCCGAACATGCGGATACGCAGGGCCCAGCGGGCGGCCAGGGCCTGGGCGCCGAGGCGGTAGGCCCGCTCGCGGGCGCTGGGCGGCAGGGCGCGCCGGACCCCTGCGTCGAGGGCCTGGGCCCGAGCGCGCTCCTGGGCGTTGACGGCGAAGCGGGCCACGGTGGGCATCATGCAGGCCCACAGCCGGGCGCGCTCCTCGGACGAGGCCAGGCGGGCGGCGATGAGGGGATCGCGGGGCAGGCTGGAGAGGTGGCACCAGCCGCGGAAGGCGGTCTCGGCGACGCGCAGCATGGAGCTGCCGTTGCGCTCGTAGTCCTGGCGGAAGGCGGCGTCGATCCAGCGCTGGGGGGCGTCCCCCGGGAACGCGGGGTGGCGGTAGGAGAGCTCCTTCTGCCCGTGCCACTCCTCCCAGGGCAGGTCGTCGCGCAGCAGGCCGCGGGCCTTCTGGGAGCGGTACAGGGCGGTGACCGGCAGCGGGGTCAGCAGCATGAACTGCACGAAGTCGGCCTGCAGATCGGTCATGAAGTCGATGTCGCGCTGCATGTTGTCCGGGGTGTGGTGCTCCTGGCAGAGGATGCCGGAGGCGAGCACCACGATGCCGCGCTCCCTGAGCGAGCGGACCAGGGCCCTGGCGTCCAGGCCCTCGTTCTTCTCGAAGTTGCCCTCGCTCCCTCCGGCTTCGACCCCGATCCAGACGAAGTCCACCCCGAGGCGGACCATGCTGTCCACCCCGAAGGCGGCGATGGCCTCGGCCGAGGAGAAGATGGAGAAACGGAAGGGGCGCGCGTGCCGCTCCACCAGGGCGAGCAGCGCCCGTGCGCGGGCGGTGTCCTTGAGGAAGTTCTCGTCCATGACGAAGAATTCGTCGGTTCCCCGCTCGTCGGCCAGGCGGCAGGCGGTGTCGAAGATCTCCTGGCCCGTGGAGAGGAAGGGCGTGTAGGCCTTGCCGAAGAAGTGGGAGGTGGAGCAGAACGAGCAGCCGTTCACGCAGCCGACCCCGGGCACGAGCAGGTTCGCCGAGGCGTTGGGCAGAGGTACGCCGAAGATGCTCGCGCGCTCGGCAGAGGGCAGGGCGGGGTGCCGGATGGGGGCGTCCGGGTCCTGGCCGAGGAAGGACCTGAGCCAGCGGATGCCCTCGCCGCGCACCACGTGGTCGCAGTCGATCAGGGCCTCCACGCCCTCGATGGCGGCCCCGTGCCCGCCCAGCACGATGGTGGCCCCGGGCGCCACGCGCCGGGTGATGCTGGCCATCTCGCGGGCCTTGACGAAGTTGGGGGCGATGAACGAGATGCCCACGAGGTCGTAGCCCTTGGCGACCTCCGCCTCGAAGCGCTCCCGGCTGGGGAAGTCGAGCACGGTGACCTCCGCGTCCACGTTCTCGGCCAGGAAGTACAGGCCGAAGGAGCGGTGGTGGTGGCGGAAGGACGCGACCCCCTGGGCGCGGGTCACCTGGTTGTGGAACAGCTCCATGACGTTCTCGCGGCGGCCGAAGTCGTCGTCCACGCCGAAGGGGCCGAAGACGCCGGAGAGCAGGATGCGCTTGGGGGAGGACAAGGGAGGCTCCTTGCTGATGGAGCAAGCCTATGGGGCCCGTTTCACGGAACTTTCATGGGCCCGGAAGAAAGACGTTAGGCCACGAATGGAGGTCCACATGCCCGGAATGGACATCGACCCGACGCTGACCGAGCCGCATCTCTCCAACCGCTTCCTGGCCCCGTTCTTCGACCTCCTCGAGGAGCGGCACGGCGCCGACTTCGCCCGCCAGGTCAGCGAGGACGCGGGGCTGCCGCTGGAGCACCTCCGGGACCCCGGCCGCTGGGTGTCCCTGACGTTCATGGAGCGTCTGACCGCCCTGCTGGTGGAGCGCATCACGGGTCGCGCGGAAGCCCCCGGCCTGGACGACCCCCTCTGGCAGCTCTGGCGCGACGCGGGCCAGCGCTCCATGGACCGCCGCTACCTCGGGCCGCTGTACTACGCGATCCGGGCGCTGGGCACGCCCCAGCTCGTCTACAAGCAGATGGCGGATCTGTCGGGTCGCGCCAACCAGGTCACTCGCATGAGCCTGGTCAGCCGGCGGGCGCGCCGCGCGGTGATCCGGGTGGAGATGACAGGGGAGGAGTTCAAGGACTCCGCGGCGTTCTGCTGGAACCGTGTCGGCGCCTTCGAGTCCATCCCCTGTGTGTGGGGCTTGCCCCGCGCCACGGTGCGCCAGCTCTGCTGCATGCACGACCCCGCCCACCCGGCCGACGCCTGTGAGTACGAGATCCACTTCGAGGAGCCGCGCTTCGCGGGCCTGCGCCGCTCGCTGCTCTCCGGTGTGGTGGGCGCCGGCGTCGGCGTAGCGGTGGGGAGCACCCTCGGCCTGGCGCCGGCCACCCTGTTCCCGGGTGTGGCCGCCCTGGGCTTCGCGATCCTGTCCGCCGACCTGCTGCGCCTGCACCTCGGCGAGCGCCGCCTGCGCGCCGAGGACGTCCTGCGGCTCAACGCCACCATGACCGAGTTCGATCAGCGCTACGACAACATGTGGCGGGAACAGGTGGCCCTGCGGCGCTCCCTGCTGGTCAACCGGAAGATCGCCGAGTACCTCGCCGCCGACGTGGTGGAGGAGATCGTGCGCGACCCCGAGAAGGAGCTGGCCCTGGGGGGCGTGCTCAAGGACGCGGCCGTGATGTTCGTGGACATCGTGGGGTTCACGGCGCGCTGCGAGCGCCTGGCCCCGGAGGTGGTGGTGGACGAGCTGAACACCTTCTTCGCCCACGCCGACCAGGAGGTGCAGAAGACCGGCGGCATCGTGGACAAGCGCATCGGCGACGGCATGATGGTGGTGTTCGTGGCCCAGGGCACAGAGGAGTGCCCGGGCGACATCCGGCGGCGCGCCGCGGCCTGTAGCCTCGCCATGCTGCGTGCCTTGCGGGCCTGCAACGCCGAGCTGGCCAGTCGTGGGGCTGCGCCCCTGCGGATCCGGGTGGGCATCGCGGCCGGCCCCCTGGTGCAGGGCAACATGGGCTCGGAGGTCAAGCTGGAGTACACCGTCATCGGCGACGCGGTGAACCTGGCCTCGCGGCTGGAGTCCCTGGCGGAACCCGGGAACATCCTGATGGAGCGCTCGGTCTGGGAGGCCGCCCGCGCCTTCCTCGGCGAGGCCGCCGAGCGCCACCTCACCGTCAAGGGCAAGTCGGAGGAGGTGGTGGCCATGATGGTGCGGCTGCCGGAGGATGCCCCTCAGTAGGTGACCAGCGGCCTGCCTGTGAGGTTCCGGGCCGCCCGGACCAGGCGCACCAGCTCCTCGCGCTCCGCGCTGGGCTCTCGCTCGGCGGCCCGCAGGGCCAGGGTCAGGGCCAGGTCCCAGGAGGCCTCGCCACGGTCCGGGGAACCGCGCAGGAGCATGCCGAAGCAGGCGGCGGCGGCGGCCAGGTCCAGATCGTCGGAGCCCTGCGCAGCGCCCGGGTCGCGCACGGCGAAGGTCTGCAGCCGGCTCGCGCCGCCCTCCGGGTCCTTGGCGCGCAGCTTGATGGTCATGAGCTCGTCGCTGCCGGCGGCCGCGGTGGGCGCCAGCGGGCGCTGGTAGCGCAGCTCGGCTCCGGCCCAGGCGGCGCCGGCGGGGATCAGCTCGTACAGGGCGGTGACCGAGTGCCCCACGCCGATCTCACCGGCGTCCTTGCCGTCGTCGTCGAAGTCGCGGGCGGCCAACTCCCGGTTCTCGTAGCCCACGAGGCGCCAGGCCTGGACTTGCGTTGGGTTGAACTCCACCTGGATCTTCACGTCCTTGGCCACGGTGGCGAAGGTGCCCGCTCGCTCCCGCACGAGCACACGCTCGGCCTCCTCGGCGCTGTCCAGGTAGGCGTACTGGCCGTCGCCCCTCGTCCGCGATGCGCTCCAGGGTGGCGTCCTTGAGGTTGCCCGTGCCCAGGCCGAGGACCGTCAGGAAGATCCCGCCGCGGGCCTGCTGCTGGACCAGCGAGACCAGCGCGCCCTGGTCGGTGAGGCCCACGTTGAAGTCGCCATCGGTGGCCAGCAGCACGCGGTTGGAGCCCCCCTCGACGAAGTGCTCGCGGGCCTGGGCGTAGGCCAGGCTGATGCCGGCGCCGCCGTTGGTGGAGCCGGCGGCCTTCAGGTGCTCGATGGCGGCGCGAATGGCGCGCTGGTCGCTGCCGGGGGTGGAGGGCAGGGCCACGGCGGTGCCGCTGGCGTAGGTCACGATGGCTACGCGGTCCTCGGGGCGCAGGGTGTCCACCATGGCCAGGAGGGCCTGCTTGAGCAGGGGCAGCTTGCTCTGGGACTGCATGGAGCCCGAGGTGTCCACCAGCAGCACCAGGTTGCTCGGGGGCAGATCGCGGGCGTCCATGCGGCGGGCCTGCAGGCCGATGCGAGCCAGGCGATGGGCGGGCGCCCAGGGGCAGGCGGCCACCTCCACGCTGGCGGAGAAGGGTTCGCCGTCATCGGGGCCGGGGTAGGCGTAGTCGAAGGCGTTGATCAGCTCCTCGATGCGCACGGCGTCCCGCGGCGGCAGGCTGCCCTGCTCCAGGTAGCGGCGCACGTTCGAGTACGAGGCGGTGTCCACGTCCGCCGCGAAGGTGGACAGCGGTGCGGTGGCCACGGCCTGGAACGTGCTGTCCGGGGCGTGGGTGTAGGACTCGGTGCCCGCGGGCGCCGTCTGGCCCCCGGCGTAGGGATCGGCCACATGCCAGTAGCGGCCGTCATCGCCGCCTCCGCGGGCCTCGGGCGTGGTCCGGTTGTCGTACCGCGCGCTCGCGTCGTTGGCGTCTACGTAGGCGAGGGCCTGGAGACGCTCCCCGGCGTCGGGGTCCAGGGCCGGGCGCTGCTCGCTTCTCCGCGTGGCGGAATAGGAGTACTCGTAGTTCGTCACGGTGCGCTTGGCTGAGGAGGGGTCGGGCTTGTGGAGCTCGAGGTACTCGCCGTCGGAGGTCCCGTCTCCGTCCCATTCCATTTCAGAGGGCTGGAGCTTCTGTTCGAGCTGGCGCTGCAGGCGCCGGCGCATGGCGGGCGCGTCGCTCGGGCCTGGATCCTGCGGGGTCACGTCGGGTGCGACCACCGGCCCCCGCGCCGGGGAGGGGCCGAGGTCCACCGAGTAGATGAACGGCAGCACGGGGCTGCTCTCCCTGAAGGTCACGACGCTCAGGCTCAGCAGCACGGTGGCCGCGGCGGCCGCGGCGCCCGTGGTCCAGATCCAGCGGCGCCGGCGGGGGCGGCCCTCGGCGCGGTTCAGGATGGCGCTGCGTTGGCGCTCGGAGAGGGCCGGTTCCTCCACCAGGGCCTCCTCGGCGATGGCGGCCAGGGCCTGGAGCTCCTCGACGATGGCGCGGGCTTCGGGGTCCGCCTCCAGCGCCCTGGCGACGGCGACGCGCTCGTCGAGGGAGAGCTCCCCGAGGGCGTAGGCGGTGAGGGTCTCGAGGTCGGGGGTCATGACCGCACCTCCACGGGCTGGACGGCCTCGTCGGCGAGCTGGGTCCGGAGGGTCTCCATGGCGCTGGTGATGAGCTTGCTGACCCTCCCGAGCGAGGTGCCCATCTCGGCGCTGATCTCTCGGTAGGTCTTGTGCTCGGCCAACTTCAGGCGCAACGCGCGCGCCTCGTCGGGGGGCAGGGTGCTCATGAGGCGTGCCAGGCGGGCGTGGGCCTGGCGGCGGGCGGTCAGCTCGCCGGGGCCGGCGTCCTGGCTCGCCAGCGCTCCCCCGGGTGCGTGCTCCAGTGGTCCCATGCGGCCCTCCTTGCGGCAGACGTCGATGGCGCGGTTGCGGCAGACGGCGAAGAGCCAGGCCTCGGCGTGGCCCTCGACCCGCTCCCGGGGCGCCTGGCACAGGCGCAGGAAGCTGTCCTGGACCACGTCGCGGGCCCGCTGCACGTCGCCCCCCAGCAGGCGGGTGGCGTAGCGCACCAGCGGCTCCTCGTGCCGCTGGAGCAGGCTCTGTATCCAGACGCGATCGGGGTTCATCCGGGGACCTCGTGCAGGTGCTCACCCTGCTAACGATCCAGGGGGGCGCGTGTTCACGTCCGCGTTAGCCGGGGCACTCTGGAGTGTGTTGGTTCCGCGTCCCTGGAGGATCGCCGTGCCCATCTGGACCTGGCTGCCGCTGATCGGCCTGCCCCTCGCCGGGCTGCTGCTCTACGGCCTGCGGCGCGCCCGCCAGGGGCGTTGGGAGCGCGTGGGGGATGCCACCGAGGCCTCCACGGCCCCCCCGGCGCCGGCGGTCCCTACGCCGCGGGACGAGCGCGTGGCGCGCAGCACCTTCGAGCTGTCGGCCGCCATGGCTCGCGCGGTGGCCTGGGCCGACGCCCGAGAGGCCGAGGGCAAGGCCCGCTGGCTCGACGCCCACTGCGGCGCCGATCCCGAGGATCTCGTGCGGCTGTTCGAGGTGGTCCGGGCCCTGGCTCCCGAGGCCTTCGGGGGCGATCGCCTGGCGCTGATCTCCGGCTTCCAGGTCGGGCTGGTGGTCAAGGGCCTGCGCTGGGTGGTGGATCTCCCCCCGCGCGATGGGTGGCTCGATGATGCCTTCTGGACCTTCCTGAACCGTGTGCTCGAGGCCCGCGGCACGCCCCTGCGCCTGGCCACCCCGCGCCTGGCCACCTGGCGCTTCCCCGTGGTGGTCACCACCCTGGAGGAGCTGCACGCCCTGCGTGAGCAGGGGATGGGCTTCCTGAGCGCCACCCCGCCGCTGTACCCCCGGCGTGTCGGCGATGACCTGCGCCTCTCACCGCGCCCCTTCCCGGATCCGGAGGCCTTCCGGCGCGACCTCGGCAAGGCCCTGGAGATTGAGGAGTCGCGGGCCGCCGAGCTGCTGGAGCGGCTCGGGCGCGTGCTGGCCCAGCACCTGCGCAAGTTCGGCCTGGTGCAGCTCCCGGGGTTCGGGGACTTCCGGGTGCTGGCGGGGGGGGGCGCCGGCGGCCCCCTGGTGCGCTTCCGTGCCCACCGCGACCTGCGCAGAGCCGTGGAGAACCCGGTGTTTCGCCAGCCCGTGGGCCTCCCCCAGCGCCTGGCCGGGGCCGAGCCTGAACAGGTCACAGCCCTGCTGGCCACCCTCGGCCAGACCCTGGGCCTGGGCTGCGGCGCGGCCAGCGTCCCGGGGTTCGGCACCTTCTGGCGGGAGCTGCAGCCCGGCTCGATCCTGCGCCATCCCCAGAACCAGCAGCCCGTCTGGATCCCGGCGCGACGGGATGTGGCCTTCGAGATGGAGCAGGGGGCGCTGGAGCAGGGTCAGTCCTCCAGCTCGATGGTGGGCTCCTCGTCCGAGAGCTCCATCCACTCCTCGATGATGAGGTCGTCGTCGTCGCTGGGCAGGAAATAGAAGCGGGACTCGCTGGCCATGGGGTGCTCCTTCGCGGGGTGGGAGCGCCTGTCGGATCGCCCCGCCTCCCGTTCAAGGGTTAGCGTGCGACCATGGATGAAATTCGCCTGCACCTGCTCGTCACCGGCCGCGTCCAGGGCGTCTGGTTCCGCGCCACCACGCGGGCCGAGGCGCGCGATCTCGGCCTGCGGGGCTGGGTACAGAACCTGCCGGACGGTCGGGTGGAGGTGCTGGCCGAGGGACCGCGTGGGGCGTTGGAGGCGCTGCTGGCCTGGTGCCATCGCGGGCCGCCCCTGGCGCGGGTGGACCAGATCGAGGTCACCTGGGAGCCGGCCGAGGGTGGCTTCGTGGGGTTCGAGACGCGGAGGTAGTCACACCAGCGGCTGCGGCATCACGATGCTGGAGAAGACGCCGATGGCGAACTGGTCGGTCATGAGCGAGAGCCAGTCCACCGCCAGGCGCGCGGGGCTCGGCAGGGGCTGGTAGGCCACCCCACGCAGGAAGTGGGCCAGCAGCCTGAGGTGCTCGGGGGCCTCGGGGCCGGCCTCGGCCCAGCGCTCGGGCGGGGTGGCGCGCAGGCAGGTGACCAGCTCGTCGTAGATGCGCTCCAGCAGCTTGTCGGCCTTGTGGCGGTAGGCCTCCAGCCGCGGGTGCAGGTAGATGTGCTCGTAGTTGAAGGCGCGCAGGGCCAGGGCGGCCTCGGAGATGGCGGGGGAGAAGCCCACTTGATCGGGGTGGAGCTGGTTCCAGGCGATGAGATCGCGCACCAGGGCGTTGATGATCTGGCGGTTGTCGGCGCCCAGCGCGCGGGTGACCTCGGCGGGCAGGGGTGGCAGCTCGCGGCCGAGCGCGGTCTGGGCGTCCTCGTAGTCGCGCCCCAGGTAGGCCACGCGGTCGGCCATGCGGACCACGCAGCCCTCGACGGTGATGGGCAGGGTGCGCCGGCCGGTGAATTCGGCCGGGTCGCTGTCCTCGGTGGGGCTGCGCGGTGTGATGTGCTGCTCGGTGCTCTCCCCGCAGTGGCAGCGGATCCCGTCGCGCACCTCGTAGCAGAGGTTGAGGCCGTGGAAGGGGCGGCTGGGGTCGTGGGAGAGCAGATCGAGCACCCGCAGGCTCTGGGCCTCGTGGGAGTACTCGAGCTGATCGTCGGCCGCGCGGCGCCGGTTGAGCAGCTCCTCCAGGACGCGCTCGCCCGAGTGCCCGAAGGGCGCGTGCCCGATGTCGTGGCCCAGCGAGATGGCGTAGGCCAGATCGTCGTTGAGGCGCAGGGCGCGGCAGATGGTGCGCGAGATGGTGGCCACGTACAGGGAGTGGTCCATGCGGGTGGTGATGTGGTCGTTCTCCGGGGTGAAGAAGACCCGGGTCTTGCGGCGCAGGCGCCGGAAGGGCCGCGCGTGCAGGATGCGGTGGGCGTCGCGTTCGAAGGGCGTGCGGATCTCGTCCGGGGCTTCCGGGTGCCGCCGGCCGCGGGTGCACTCGCCGTGGAAGGCCAGGGGGTGGGAGAAGAGCTCGCGCTCGGCCTCGAGACGTTGGCTGGAGATAAGCTTCATGGGCGGGTGTCTAACCGGCCGGGGCGGGGCCCACAGGCGTTCGTGCCGGCCCGCGATGTACGGCCCGCGCGGCCATCCTTGGGGGAGAAGCCCCCCGAACCATCCAGGCTCGCCAGAGAACCCCCCCGAACCATCCACCTGACGCCCTGTGGCCCCCATGTCTGCTCGAAAGTAGACGTTTGGTGGTCGGCACGATGCATTTCACCGGCCAGGTGGATGGTTCGCGGCAGGTCTCTCCGGGGAGTGGATGGTTCAGGCGCGTTCTCCTGTCATGGGGGAACGCCTCAGCCCTGCTCCACCGCCTGCGCGGGGTCGGCCCCCTGGTCCACCGCCTCGTAGTTGAGGGTGGAGCCGAACAGGGAGTGCGGGATGAGGTAGACCGCCAGCATCACGAGCCCGGCCACCATCATGGCGATGCGCCCGCGGCGGGTGACCTCGCCCTTGAGGCCCACGAAGCCGCAGCCGATGCCCCAGGCCACGACCATGAGGAGGGTCTTGTTGTCGGTGAGGTCCCAGCCGAAGGGCACGCCGGTCCAGGCGGCGCCGAAGGCGTAGTGCTGGACCGCGGGGCCGAGGATCATGCCGCCCAGCAGCATGAGCACCAGTGTGATCCAGGCCTGGCGACGCACCGCGGGGCGGCCCGCGGTGATCTCCAGCAGGGTCCGCAGGCCCCAGACCATGGCCAGGAACATGAACAGGATGTGGGGGATGAGCACCGCCGCGGGGACGTCGCCTTTGTAGCGCAGCACCGCCGGGCCTCCGGCGGGCAGCAGGGCCTGCTCGGCCCCGGCGGTGAGCCGCACGCGGTACTCGATCTTGCCGGCGGGGGGTTGGGTCGGCAGGGTGGCGGCCAGGGCGTCGCCGTCGCGGGCCAGGGGGACGACGGTGAAGGGCTCGTTCGTGGGGTAGCGGCGCCACTCCAGGACGCCCCGCACCCCGCCGGGCGCGTCGAGCGCGATGCGGGCGTCGGTGCCGGTGGTCTCGCTGCGCAACAGCTTGTAGGCCATGGCCTGGCCAGCCAGCGTGACATCGCCCCGGGCAGGGTAGGTGGGGCCGGTGTGGCGCTGGTAGACGGCCGTGGCCATCATCAGGACCAGGGCCAGGAACCACAGCAGTATCCCGATCCAGCGGCGGACGGTGGTGGGCTTCATCGCTCCTCCAGGGTGGCGGTGAGGTCGAGCTCGGTGTCGCCCCGGCGGAGGTGGACCACCACGTCATCGCCCGCAGCATGCCCCTCGAGTGCGCTGGACAGGCCCCGCAGGCCCTCCAGCGGCTCGCCGTCCACGGCCAGCAGCACGTCGCCCGCCTGGATCCCGGCAGCGGCGGCCGGGGAGCCCTCGCGCACCTCCTGTACCCGGACACCGGGGCCGCCGAAGGCGAAGTCCGGCATGGTGCCCAGCGAGACCTTGCGCTCGCCGGGCGCACCGGGGCGTCCGCCGGGGCGCCCACCCGGATGCCCGCCCGGGTGGCCGCCGGGCTTCGCGCCCGGGTGGCCGCCGGGGCGGCTGTCCGGGGCCGCGGTGCGCTCGCCCAGCAGGGGCCCGGGCGTGAGGGGCTCCCGCCGGCCCGCCAGGTAGTCCACCACCTGCCAGGCGGCCTCGGCCACGGAGGCCAGGCCCCCGCGGTCGATCTTGTCGGGGGTGTCGGTGGGCTGGTGATAGTCGGCGTGGGGGCCGGTGAAGAGCTGGATACCGGGCACGCCCACGTCCAGGCAGGCGCGGTCGTCGGAGGCGTCCAGCGGCTCGGGCACGATGGCGACATCCAGCCCCGTGGTGTAGCCGACGCCCATCATGATGAAGGGCCACTCGCGGGCGGAGCCCGAGTTCAGCACGTAGAGCCTGCCTCCGGAGAGGCGCCCGACCGTGTCGAGGTTGAGGCAGGCGAAGGGCCTCTGTTCACCCATGGAGGCCACCAGGGCCTTGGCCCCGACGGAGCCGACCTCCTCGGCGCTCGTGACGGCGAAGACCACCGTGCGCTCGCGGGGCGGCTCGCCGGCCAGCACCCCGGCCAGGCCCAGCAGGGTGGCCACGCCCGAGGCGTTGTCGTCCGCGCCGGGGTGGATCATCCCGAGGTTGGCCTGGTCTCCCTGGGGCCCGCCGAGGCCGAGGTGGTCCAGGTGGGCCATGACCAGCACCGGGGCCAGGGAGGGATCGGTGCCGGGGATCTTCGCCACCAGGTTGGCGGCCGGCGGGGTGGGGGCGCCCGGGGGGCCGATGCGGAAGGGCTGGCGATAGCCACCCCCGTCACCGCCGCCTGCGAGGCCGAGACGCTCGTACTCCTCGCCCACCATGGCGCTGGCCTGCAGCAGCCCGGGGGAGCCGAGCCCGCGGCCCTTGAGGGCCGGGTCCGCCAGGCGGTCCACCCAGGCTCCCAGGGCCTCGCCGCGGAAGCGCGGGGGCAGGGTGGCCAGGGGAGCGCGCTCGGGGAGCGCGAGCTCGGGAAGGGGGGCCTCCGACAGGTTGCGGGTCAGGGGCGAACCCTGCGGGTCCCACTGCCCCTTGGCCACGTTGGTGGGCTCCCCACCCTGGAAGGCCAGCCAGCCGTAGCGGCTGTAGTGGGGCAGCTTGCGCCCGAGGCCGGGGATGGCCGCGGCGGGATCGGCCGCGACCCAGGCCCACGCGGAGGCGGGCTGGCCGGGGGCACGGGCCACCAGCACCAGGCTGTGATCGGCGCGCTCCTGGCGTTCTGCGCCGATCTGGATGCGCTCGGCGTCCACCATGACGCCCTGAGCCCCGAGGGCGCGCTGCACGGTCGGGCCGTGGACATTCTGCCAGCCGAGCACCCACGCGCCCGTGGCGGGCAGCTCCGAGAGCTCGCTGTCGAGGAGGATCTTCGCCTCCCCCTCGCCCCGCCAGCCCTCGGCGAGGGCGCGCCAGGCGGCCTGCTCTTCGGCGGGCGCTGCGCTGGGCAGCACGTAGAGCGCAGCCGCCTCGCCCTGCACCGTGGAGAGCGCGGGCGGCACCTCGTGGGGATCGAGCACCCGCATCACGTCGAACATGGGGTCCACGTCCACGCGCAGGGGCTCGGTGTCCACCGGCACGACCGCGTGGCAGGCGGCGGCCTCGCAGAGCACGTCGTGCCAGACCGGCTCGGCCTGGCCCTCCACCGTGATGGCTACGGGCACGCGCAGGGGGAAGGGCTCCCCCGCCTGGGCCTGCACGAGGTCGAGCACCACGGCGAAGGCGTGGGCGTCGGCCGGGTGGACCTCCACGCGCTCCAGCCGCAGCAGGGGCGCGCCCGGGCGCGCGATCCAGGTGTGGATGAAGGCCTCGAGGCCGGGCTCACGGGCCTCGAAGGCGGCCGCGATGTCGCTCCAGGAGGCGCGCTGGAACTTGTGGGCCTCGTAGAAGCCGCGCAGCACCTCGAGGAAGGCTTCATCGCCCATGTGCCGGCGCAGCATGTGGAAGAGCATGGCGCTCTTGCCGTAGCCCACGGCCTCGGAGGCGGCGGAGGAGCGGCCGCCGAACTCCGTGAGCGGGAAGTCCTCTTCGGCGCCCACGAAGTCGGTGTACTTCTGCAGCAGGGCCCGGCGGTGGCCGACCCCCTCGCCCTTCTGCTCGGCCAGCATGTGGTCGGCCATGTACGAGGTGAGCCCCTCGCACCAGTTGCCCCCGGCCATGTCCACGTAGACCGAGTTGCCCCACCAGTCGTGCAGGATCTCGTGGGGGTACGAGGTGGCCAGCACCCAGGGCATGCGCAGGACCTGGGGCCCCAGCAGGGTGAAGCCAGGCATGCCGTAGCCGGTCTCCCAGGCGTTCTCGACCAGCGAGAACGATCCAAAGGGGTAGGGCGGCAGGATGGACTGGTACATCTGGAGGTCGCGGCGGGTGGCCTCCAGGTAGCGGTGCACCAGGCCCGGATCGTCCTGTCGCAGGTAGGCGCGGAAGGTGACGCCCCCCACGTCGCCGGTGGTGACCACGAAGGGCCCGGCGATCAGGTGCGCCTCCTCCGTGGGGGCGCGCTGCAGCCACATGACGGTGGGGCCGCCATCGCCCTCCTCGTGGCGGGTGCGGTCGCCCTGGCTGACCACGTCCCAGCCCTCGGGCAGGCCGGAGACGGAGAGATCGTAGGTGATGAGCCCATCACCGAAGGACGGCACCCAGGCGGAGGAGCCCGCCAGGAAGACCCCCTGCTCGGAGATGGTGCCGACCGTCTCGGCGAAGCCACGCTGGTAGTCCTCTTCCATCGCCTGCAGCGGGTGGTCGAGGGGGCCGCCGTAGGTCAGCACCGGGGCGGGGCTCGCCTTGCGCGCCCGGGTCAGGCGAAAAGCCTCGAAGGGGGTCTGGGCCCCCGGGTCCGAGCGCCCGGGCTCCGGGGCCAGGGTCCAGCCGCGGCCCTGTACGGTCGGGTCCAACCCGGCGTGCAGGGTGAAGTGCCAGGCGCCGTCCTCGCCGGGGGGCAGGTCACCCAGATCGAGCGTGTCGTGCACCTGCAGGCCGTGGCCGGGCAGGTCGAGGCTGACCTCGAGCGCGTGGTGCGGCGGCGTGCCGAGGGCGAGGGGGGCGAGCAGCAGGGCGAGGAGCACGGGGGACCTCCCGGGGGACGGATCGGCGACTCTAGCCACTTCGCCCCGGGCTGGCGCGTGGGAAGCGTCACCGCTCTGCAACAGGACGCGCGGGACCGTGGAACCGCGGCTTCGTACAGTGGGCCGACCCGCTCCCGCCCCCTACCCGGGCTGGCTGGACAGAGCGCTCTGCTCCTGGGGGTTTCGTGGTCCGACCAGGAGCGCGTCCACGCTGCGCAGGAAGCTGTGCGCGTGGAAGGGCTTCGCGAGGAAGCGCCAGCCCGTCTCCGGGGCGACGCGGCACAGGTGGTCCACCCCGATGGCTCCGGAGATGAACAGCACCGGAAGCCCCGACTGGCGGGCGCGCAGTGCCCGGGCGAGATCGACCCCGGAGCGCCCTGGCAGGACGATGCCTGCGACGAGCAGGTCGAGGGGGCCCTCGTCGTCGGCCAGCGTGAGGGCCTCCTCGTAGCACTGCGCCAGCAGTACGCGATGACCACGCCGGACCAGGGCGTGCCGCATGCCGCGCCTCAGGTGCTCGTCGTCCTCCGCCAGCAGGATGGTTCGCCTCACCGCGGCGGGGTCGGCGGGGGTCGATCCCTCTGCGGGGGTGATGGCAGGGGCGACAGGCGGGGCGACCCCGGGGAACCACAGCCGCAGCGTGCAGCCCCGTCCCTGGGTGCTGATGGCTTCCGTGTGGACACCGAGCTGTCTCATGGCGCCGCTCACCGCAGACAGGCCCAGGCCGAGGCGCTGCTCCCTGGTGGTGAAGCAGGGATCGAACACGCGCTCCATGGCGCTGGCGGCGACCCCGGGGCCGTCATCACGGACCTCCAGCAAGACCCAGGACGCCCGCGGCGGCAGGTCGGCCGTCATGGGAGATGTGGGCTCCGGTCGGCCCAGGGAGGATGTGACCACGAGGCGGCCGCAGGGCCCCATGGCGTCACGGGCGTTGGCGACCAGCTCAAGCAGTGTCTCGGCGAGCACCTTCGGATCGACCGACACCCACGATGGCAGGGGGCCCCGCTCGATCTCCAGCCGCTGCCCCGGCTCGAGCCCCTCGCGCAACGTAGGCGCGAGGTCCGCGATCAGAGTGTCCAGGTTCAGCACCCGCGGCCGCACATCCTGGCATCCCGCGAAGGCCAGCAGCCTCTTGCAGGTGGCCTCCAGGCGCGTCAGGGTCTCATCCACCCCGCGCAGGTGCGCGCGCAGCGGAGGGGCGCAGGCCTCGTCGTTCGCCATCCGATCGGCGCAGACCCGCAGGACGGCCAGGCCGTCGTGGAGCTCGCAGCCCACGGAGCGGGCCAGGCGTCGGGTGGCCAGGTGCCGTTTCGCGCGGGATCGGGCCCGCTCTCGAGCGTTGATGTGGAGCGCATGAGCGAGGTCGGCGGCTGTCTCGGCCAGCAGCGAGGTCGAGGGATCTCCGGGGTCCAGCGCAGTGGGGAAGATGACGCCCAGCACGCCATAGCGGATACCGCCGTGGATGAGCGAGGCGAGGACGGGGGCGCGGCCCAGGTCCCCCCGCAGATCGCAGTCCTCGCAGCACCCGTCGTGGACCGCCACCGTCAGGGGACGCGCGCTGCGGCGGAGCAGGCGGATGCAGACATGGGGACCCTGGTCGTCGTCCAGGGGGCTCGCGGCCTCGAAGCACACCCCGGAGCCCGCGTTGACGACGAAGGGTCCGCTCTCGCCGGCGCGCTCACAGAAGAGCCAGGCGCTTTGCACGTACCCCTGCTGAACCAGAAGCTCGCAGACCCCCAGCGACAGCGCCCGCGGATCGCGCTCGGCCAGGAGGAGGCGCTGAATGTCGTTCATCGCGCACATGGCTTCCCCCGCTCCCTTTCAACGCGCCTCACCGTCGATGATGGTCAGGTGGATCAGGTAGCTCGCCAGATCCTGCCCGGCGTCCTCCATGCCGAGCTTCCGCCGCACGCGGGTGCGGTGGGTCTCCACGCTGCGATGGCTGATGCCGAGGATGGCACCGATCTCTTTGGACGCGAGCCCGCATCGCACCAGGGCGCAGACCTCGATCTCCCGCGGGGTCAGCGATGGCGCCCGCGCGGTCAGGACCGAGCCGTAGGGCTCCGTCAGCAGCAGGAGGGCCTTGTGCGCCGCGTCGAGGACATCCCGGGTGCGGGCATCCGCCGTGCTCCGCGCCCTGGTGAGCAGCGGGAGCAGCATCCGCTCGATGTTGTCGCGGAACGAGGCCTCCACGCGACCCCGCTCGGCCTCCCGCTCGATCCAGAGCCGGCGGGAGAGGGGCTCGGGGACCTGGGCCTCCGGAGGTTCGTGGGGGAAACGCTCGCGCGTGCCTTCGACGGCCCCCGGATCGGGCTCGCCCTGCAGGAGCGCGATGGCCAGGCAGGCGCCGGTCTCTGGATGCTCGAACCGACTCGCCGACATGACCGTGCGGAGTGGGGCGCCGCCGTCCCCACGCAGGCTGACCGCCTCACCCTCGATGGGCTCTCCTGCCAGAAATCGTTGGAACAGAGCCTCTGCTTTGGCTTTACCAAGAGCGTCGTCAGCGAAGGCCTCGAGCAGGGGCTGGCCCTGAGCCCAGTCGTCCAATGCGCCGAGCAGCGCCCGGGCGCGCCGGTTCATCCACAGGATGCGACCGTCTCCGTCCCAGACCAGGCATGCGACAGGGGCGTCGAAGAACGCAGCGGTCAGGACGGTGTCGGTGGAGTCGGCTGGCATGTCGATGTCGGGTCCCTGTCCATTTCCCGAGAATACGCAATTATCGTATAGAAAATCGGAACAGCCCGCATCGGCTCCTTCCCCGCGATATCTACGCATGGAATACCTACAACCACTAGGTATTTATTTGTACTTCAGCCTGGGGTTTCCATGGGGCTCTCTAGGGGTTTCTGCGGTCCAGGGAGGCGAGGTGGGAGGCGAGGTTCACGGATCGTCCACGCAACCCGAGCTTGGTCCGGATGTTGTGGCGATGCGCGTCCACGCTGCGGCGGGACAGGCCGAGCGTCCGCGCGATGACCGCCGTGCGCAGCCCGGCTCGGATGAGACCGCAGATCTCGAGCTCCCTGTCGGTGAGCGCGGGCCGAGCCTGGCGCAGGGTGATCCCGAGCTCGGAGCCCAACCCGCGCACGCTCGCGGCGAGCGCGTCCAGGTCCGGCTGCAGGTCCGCGGGGGCTCGATCCCGGACGCGCTCCAGCTGCGGCAGCAGCAGCAGCCGCGCGTTGGCCTCCACCCGCTGGCGCTGGCGTTCACGTTCCAGGGAGACCTCCTGGACGAGCTCGATGAGCTCCCGGTTCTGCTCGCCCAGCTCCCGCGAGCGCAGCTCCAGCGCCTCCTGCTGGGCGCGCAGCTCCTCCTGCTCCGCGCGCAGCTCCTCCTCCACACGCCGCCGCTCGCTCACGTCCTGCAGCACCCACAGCACCAGCGGGGCCTCGCCGGCTTCGAGCACGTGGGTGGTGACCTCGACCCAGATCCAGTGCCCGTCGTCGCTGGCGAGCCGGATCAGGGTTGGTCTCGTCGCTCCCCGCCCCTGCCGGAGCACCTGTACGCGGGCCTCCGGGGCGCCGCGATCCTCGGGATGGACGCGCGGTGTCCCGTTGGCGAAGGAGCGGGTGAGGAGGCCGAGGGGCCCCTCCCCGAGCATCGAGGAGCAGTGGGGGTTGGCCCAGAAGGCAGCCTGGTCCCCGTCCTGGCGGGCCACCACCACACCGAGCTGGATGTGCTCGAACAGCTCACCCATGAGCTGGGGCAGGACTCCGGACAGGGAGGAGAGCTGCCGCTGGATGCTGACCGGTCCACTCAAGAACACCTCCACGCCAGGCTATCGCCATCAGGCCCGCCGCAGCACCCAGATCTGCTCCTGGTTGCCTTCGCCCGGCAGGTTGCACGCGAAGTCGCCGAGAAGGACCTCCACCTCGAACCCGGCCCGGGCCACGAGGTGACCCATCTCCCGGACACCCATCCAGCAGCGCTCCATGGCCAGCGCGTGGCTCGCCAGCACCTGGCCCTGTTGGTCGATCTCGTGCAGCAGGTGCTCCTCATGGATGCGCTGGGGCAATGGATCGCAGCGGGTGGCGCGGTAGTGCAGCAGGCCGGTGCCGTCCTCGAAGGTGTGGCGGTCCACGAGCTGCAGCGCGCCGGCGCCCGGACCCACCAGGGGGGCGATCAGCTCGGGCCGCGCGGCCCAGACGTTGAGGATCAGGTGGCCACCGGGCGCGAGGTGGTCGCGGGCGCAGGTGAGCGCCGCGAGCTGCTCCTCGGGCTCCAGCACGTGCATGAGCGTGCGGTAGGCCATGATGGCGATGGGGAAGCGGCGCTGCAGATCGAAGTCGCGCACATCTCCCAGCACCAGCTCCACGCTCCCCGGGATCTCCCCGAGGGCCTCGAGCTTGTCCTCGCAGGCGTCCAGCATGGCGGCGGAGAGATCGAGCCCCACCACCTCGAGCCCGGACATGGCGGCGGGGATGGCGATGCGGCCGGTGCCGCAGCCCAGATCCAGCAGGGGGCCGCCGCGCTTGACGCCCTGGCCCACGTAGAACTCGGCCTCGCCGGGCAGGCCGCGGTGGATGAGGTCGTACCAGGGGGCCCAGGGGTCGAATTCGGCCATGGGGACAGCTCCGGGGGGCGGGAGGCACCCTCTATCGGACCAGGCACCCCCGCACCGTGACCTGCACCGCGCCCGAGCCCGCGGGTGCGATGGTGCGCAGCACCCCCTCCTCGCCCACGATCGCACCGCCATCCACCGCCAGATCGCTGGCGCAGGCCTCCGGCACCACGGCCAGCAGCTCGTCGCCCTCGGCCGCCTCGAAGCGGGCGCGCATGCCGTCCGCGAGGGGCTCGATCTCCAGACCCGCGCTGGGGACCCGGTGCAGCCAGGGGCGGTACCAGGCCGGCAGCATGTACCCGGGCCCATCATCGCTGCCGACCACACCGCTGGTGTCGTTGGGGTCCCAGGACCAGTAGGCGGTGCTGGCCCCGTGGGCCTCGAACAGATCCTGCAGCCCCCTGACGTAGTCGTGCTCGCCGCCCAGCGCCGAGAAGATGCCGAACTCGCCCAGGATCACAGGGAGGCCCGCCTCCTGGCCGTGGGCGATGATGCCGTCGAGGTGGGTGATCTCGTTGGTGAGGTCTCCGTCGAAGCCCGTGCCCTCCTCGGCGTAGGTCGGGTAGAAGTGGGGCGCGAAGACCAGGCCCTCGGCCTCGGGGAAGAGGAGCCGGGACTGCAGCAGGTTGACGTGGGTGGAGGGCTCCAGCGCGATGAAGCGGCAGGGGCGCTGCCAGGGGCCGAAGGCGCAGCGCTCGTCGTCGGCGGAGCGGATGCCGGCGATGACGCGCTCGTAGAAGGCGGGCAGCAGCTCCTCCTCCTCGAACACCTCCTGGGTGGAGGTGCCCCAGAAGGGCTCGTTGAGCACGTCGTAGCCCTTCACCGAGGGGTGCTGGGCGCCTAGCGTGGCCAGGCGCGCCCAGGCCCGGGCCAGGGCCTCCTGCTCCACCGGATCGGCCCAGAACTCGTCGAAGCAGGCCTGGACCTCGTGGCTCAGGTAGGCCAGGTACCAGGAGCCGGAGGGCGGCTCATAGCTGTCGTAGTAGGCGGGATCGCAGGTCCAGATGGGCGCCCCGTCGCCGCCGAAGCCCACGCCCCAGACGTCCTGGTGCATGTCCAGCATCACGGCCACGCCCGCCGCGTCCATGCGGCTCAGGAAGGCGTCCAGCCCGGCCAGGTAGGCATCGTCGTAGACACCCTGCTCTGGCTCGATGGCGCTCCAGAAGGTGAGCACCCGGGCGAAGGTGACGCCCGCGCCGCGCAGGGTGGCGAGGCTCTCGTCGCTCACATCCGGCAGGTGGTCCGCGGCCCACTTGGCGGAGCCGGTGACGTTCATGCCGCGGTGGAGCACCGCGCGGCCCTGCTCGTCCAGCAGCCAGGGGACCGGGTCGGGCGGGGGCGCGGTGCTGTCGTCCCCGGCGGGGGGCTGGCAGGCCAGGGCCAGGAGGGGGAGCAGGAAGAGGAGGGGAGGCGGCATGGCGCTGGAGGTGTATCCCGGCGCGCGGCGTGTCCTCCCCGGGCTTCAGCATCCCGCTCCGGGGAGGATCGTCGGGTCCAGGTCGTCACAGTCCCAGCCCGCCGCCGGGTAGGAGTGGCTGTCGTAGGGTCCGGGCTGCCACCACAGGGGGTAGCCGTCGCCGTCCAGGTCCCAGCCGGCGGCGCCCGGACCGCCGAAGACCCCGAGGTCGGCGGGGGAGCCGTCCGGGTCCAGGGCGCTGGGGCCGCCCGCATCCACCCCAGGGGAGCCGGCGGTGAGGTGCAGATCCCAGTCCTCCCAGGAGGCGGCCGAGATGTCGAGGAGCTCCGGGTCCACCAGGAGGGCGTCGTCCGTGGAGATGGGGTCGTTCCACCAGCGGATGTCGGCAGGGCTGTTGGCCCAGAGGACGGTGTCCGTGATCGTGACGTCGTAGCCGCCGACCGCGCAGATGACGCACGAGGTGCCGGCGTCGTTGGCGGCCAGGATGCTGTCGCGGAGGATGACCGTGGCGCCCACGGTGGCGCTGGAGATCCCGAGGACGCCACCGTCCTCGTCGGACCGGTTGCCTACGGCGGTGACGTGCTCCAGCAGGTGGTCGCCGTCCCATAGGAAGATGCCGGCGTCGAACCGGGCGCTGTTCTGCAACAGCAGGAGGTTCCGTGCGGTGAGGTTGGCGACGTCGATGTAGAGGCCGCCTCCCTGGGAGCCCGGGGCCGCGTTGGCCGCCGCCAGGACGTTCTCCAGCAGGATGTCGGACTCGGCGGCGTACAGACCGCCCCCGAAGCGGGAGACCGTGTTGCCCACGAGGGCGCTGCTGCGCAGCGTGACCTGCGCCCCGGACGCGGCGTAGATGGCGCCGCCGTTCAGGGCGACCTGGCCGCTGAGCGCCGCGCCTTCGAGATCGAGGGTGCCGGCGACATAGATTCCGCCCCCCATCGCAGATCCTTCGTGGTCCGCCACGGCGACGCCGCGGCCAGTGGTCGCGGTGCCCGCGTCCAGGAAGAGCCCACCGCCCTGGCCATCGCAGACGTTGCGCGTCACGGTGACCTCCTGCAGCGCGAGGGTGGCGGTGTCGGTGAGGGTCAGCCCTCCGCCCCGGCAGGCGCTCCCCGCCAGGTTGCTGTCGATGGCTACGTCCTGCAGGGTGGCCGCGCTGGTTCCGCCGATCCAGAGGCCGCCGCCCGAGGCGCTGCCCGCGTCGTTGTCCGCGATGGTGACGCCGTCCAGCTCGATGGCGCTGTCGTCCACGTGGAGGCCGGCGCCCCCGAGGCCGGTCGCGGTGCCGGACAGGACGTTGCGCTCCACCGTGGCGTCCGCGAGCGTGATGTCGGCCCCGCCCCGCGCGCAGAGTCCGGCCCCGGCGCCCGCGTCGGCTTCGTTGTCCATCAGGATCAGGGCGGTGGCGCTGAGGCTGGAGTCGTCCTCCACGTACACGCCGCCGCCGTAGTAGGCGAGGTTGCCGTGCACCGCCAGGTTGTCCGCGGTGAGGTGTGCCCGGCCGGACAGCGCGAGTCCACCGCCGTGGTGGGCGCTGTTGGCCGTGAGGATCAGATCCCATGCTTCCACCGTGGCGCCGTTGATGGCCAGCGCGCCGCCGTCGCTCGCGCTCCCGCCGGTCAGTGTGAAACCTCGAAGGGAGACGCTGTCTGTCGCGGCGCCCTCCACCTCGAGCACCGGGCCGGCTCCGCCGCCGTCGAGGATGGTCAGCTCGGCGCCGTCCACGCCCACGATGGCCAGGCTGCGGCCCGTGAGAAGCGTGGTCCCCGTCCATGTGCCCGGGGCGATGCAGATCGTGGCGCCGTCGGCGACCCCGTCGGCGGCGTCCTGCAGAGAGGACGCACTCGCGGGCACCCAGGCGTCGCAGGCCAGCGCGCAGACCTCCTCGTCCACCGTGCCGTCGCAGTCCTGATCCACGCCGTCGCAGATCTCCTCGGCACCCGGGTGGATCGTCGCATCTGTGTCTTGGCAGTCAGCGCCGTCGCTGAGCAAGCCGGAGGGTTGGGTGCAGGCGGACACGGGGGCGGCGCCATCGCCGTAGCCGTCCCCGTCGGCGTCGGGGAACCAGGCCGGGGCGTCCGTCGCCTCCTCGTCCACCTCACCGTCGCAGTCCTCGTCGCGCCCGTCGCAGGTCTCCGTGGCCGCGGGGTGGACGCCAGGGTCCGCGTCGTCGCAGTCCGAGGCCTCGGCGGTGGCGTCGGTGGGCTGGGTGCAGGCGTAGGTGGCCCCTTCGGGGTCGCCGTAGCCGTCCCCATCGGCGTCCCGGAACCAGGCCAGGGCGTCCCATGCGTCATCGTCGATCTCGCCGTTGCAGTCGTCGTCTACACCGTCGCAACGCTCGTCGGCGCCAGGGTGGACGCTGGGGTCCGTGTCGTCGCAGTCGGCCCCGGCGGGGTAGCCGTCGTTGTCCAGGTCGGGTTCTGGCGCGGGGTCGCAGGCCGCCAGCGCGAGGGCCAGCGCGGTGAGGAGTGCGTGGGAGCACCGGCGCATCGAGAGACCTCCTCTTCGGCCCACCGTACGGACAGGGCCAGACTACCCTGCAAAGTGCGGCATCGCGGTCGCCCCGATCGCCTCAGCTTGTCAAATCTGGGCTTCCTCCGAGATCTGCAGCGGATTGGGGTGGGAGGGGCCCGGCGAGATGGCGTCCACCTCGCGCTTGAGCTCGTCCAGCCGGCGTTGCATGGCGGCGTGGGTGTCTGCCAGGATCTGCTCGGTGAGCGCCGCTTCGTCCATGTCTGGGGTGACGCGCTCGCTCACCCGGATCGGATCCGCCAGCCGCACGTGGATGACGGCCGGGCCGACCTGTCTCGGGAACACCTTCCTCAGCACATCCCTGGTCTCGAGGTTGCCCGCCAGCCTGGCGTCCACGATCTCGCGCAGGATCCGCTTCAGGCTCTCCGCGATCTGCTCCTGGCTCAGTGTGCGGCCGCCGTAGAGATCGGGGCTGAGGCAGTACAGCCGCCGCAATTCGTGCACCGCGGCCTTGTGCAGCCGGTGCTCGGCGCCATCGCCGCCGCTGGACCCGAGCGCTCGCCCGTGCCGGTTGACCTGCTGCGAGAGGGTGCCCTCCTGGGGCCCGTTCACCGCCACGAGCCGCTCGCGCAGGGCGGCGGAGAAGGCCTCTACGCGGGAGAAGAAGCTGGCTGGGGTCACGGGTTCGGCCGGCTCGTGCTGGAGGAGCTCCAGGCGCTCCTTCAAGAGGTTGACCTGCAGGGCCGCGAACCGGTCGGGGACAGAGAGGCCCGCCCCCTCAGGCAGCGCGAGCCGGCGCTCGATCCGCGTCATCTCGGCGTGCAGCCCCCCCGAGATGTCCCGCTGGAACCTGAGCCGGCTCACGAACGGCACGATGTAGACCGGCCGATCCTGGCCGCGCTCCCTCAGCGTCTTCACGGCCTGGATCGACATCCGCGCGATCCCAGGGAAGATCTCGTGGACCCGGTCGGCGGTCCAACGCGCGATCCCCTCCGGGTGCAGCAGCACGCCGTGCCCCTCGATGGCCCGCCGGACCGAGTAGCCCTCGGCGGCCTCCCGACCGCTGGCGGCGATCAGGCCGTTGCGGGTCCAGTACCACTTCGCGAGCTTGTTGGCGTTCACGATCGGGGCGTCGCCCCAGTGGCACATGAGGGGCGAGACCTGCGCGGAGACCTCCTTGTCGACCATCCAGTCGATCATCATCATCGGGTGGGACGGGGCCAGGAACGCGGCGGTGTCCATGTTGACCCAGCGCCTGAAGCGCGCCCGTTCCTCCGCGGGGAGATCGACCTGGACCCTGAGCAGCAGGGGCAGGATGAAGAGCCGGTTGAACGGTGTCATGGCGCCGATCATCAGGCGGGCGGGGCTGGGGTCCGAGTAGGGGAGCATGTCGGGCGTTCTCTCCGGGAGGGAATCCTCGGCGTCAGGGCAGGGTACTACAGAAGTCCGTCTGTCGGGGACGGTCCTGGTGGGTCCGCCCTGGCGTGGCCGGGGTGCGATCAGGGCTGGCCCAAACCTACCAGAATGCGACCAGAACCGGCTTGAACCTACCGGTTCCGGCGGCTGCGCGCATTCTCCGGAGATGCACGAACGAAGCAACGTCTGTTTTCGTCGTCCCGATCGGGGCCAGCGATCCCAGGTGGTAGGTTCGCGGGGGTCCTGCTCGCAACCTGGTAGGTCTGAAGGGGGCCTGCCCGCAGAACCTCTCCCTGGGGCATCGTTGACCACCGCGAAGTGCGACGCCACCGCGCTCCGGCGATACTGCCCCGGCAGCCCCGGAGCCGCCATGTCCCCACGCCTTCTGCTCGTCCTCCTCGCCCTCGCCGCCTGCAACGACCAGGGCCTGACCACCCACAACGCCAAGCCCGAGGTCAACATCGTGCACCCCTCGGATGGCGAGCAGGTGGAGGAGGGTCCCTTCACCCTCATGGGCACCGCGGACGACGCCGACGACCCCAACGGCGGCCTGCTGGCCACCTGGTCCTCGGCCGAGCGCACGCTCTGCGAGGACATGGCCGTGGGTGACGACGGCACCACCTCCTGCGAGGTGGCGCTGGGCGTGGACGACACGGAGATCACCCTGGCGGTCACGGACCCCCACGGCGCCTCGGGTTCCGACCACGTCTCCATCACGGTGCTCCCCACCGGCGCCCCGCACGTCACCCTCAGCGCGCCCGCGGCCGACGGTGTCTACTACTCCGACGCCCTGATCGCCTTCGAGGGCCTGGTGGACGACGACGAGGACGACCCGACGGATCTCACGGTGGGCGTGGACAGCAGCCGGGACGGTGCCCTGGACATCGACCTCGACGTGGTCAGCGATGGCACGGTCTCGGGCTGGGGCAACCTCTCCCAGGGCGAGCACGCGCTGACCCTGTGGGCCGAGGACTCGGACGGCAAGCGCGGCTCCGACTCGGTGGTCATCGACGTGGGCCCGCCCAACAGCGATCCCACCTGCGCCATCACCGCCCCCGAGAGTGGCAGCACCGTGGAGTTGGGCGATGTGACCCTGTTCGAGGCCGCCGTGGACGACGTGGACATCCCCGAGAACCGGCTCGAGGTCAGCTGGACCAGCGATCGCGACGGCCCGCTCGGCACCTCCACCCCCTCCTCTTCCGGTGCGGTGGTCTTCTCCACCGCGGCCCTGTCCGCCGCCACCCACGTCATCACCCTGAACGTGGCCGACGAGGCGGACGGGACCTGCACCGACTTCATCGTCCTCACGGTGGGCTCGGCGCCGAGCATCACGCTGAACGCCCCGGCCTGGGGCGACCTCGTGGACGAGGGCGAGGATCTGGCCTTCGACGCCCAGGTGGCCGACACCGAGGACTCGGCCACGGCGCTGTCCCTCTCCTGGGAGTCCGACGTGGACGGCGTGTTCTCCACGGCCGGGGCCGACAGCAGCGGGCGGGTGCGCTTCGCCGTGGACGATCTCTCCGTGGGCGACCACACGATCACGGGTCGGGTCACCGACACCGACGGCATGTCCTCCATCGCCACCGTGGACGTGGTCGTCAACGGGCGCCCCAGCGCCCCGGTGGTCTCGCTCGGGCCCACCGCGCCCGACACCGCCGACGCCTTGACCGTCCGCATCGACGCCGCCTCGGTGGACCCGGAGGGCGGCGCCGTCACCTACAGCTACGCCTGGCTGCTGGACGGCGTCAGCTCGGCGGCCTCCACCAGCGCCACCCTGCCGGCCAGCGCCACCACCCGGGGCGATGTCTGGACCGCGCGCGTGACCCCCAGCGACGGCCGGGTCAGCGGCGCGTACGGCGAGGCCTCCCTCTCCATCGGCAACGCGGCCCCCTCGGTCTCCGGGGTGGTCATCTCGCCCGCCTCCCCGGGTGCTGACGACACCCTCTCCTGCGCCTACACCTTCTCCGATCCCGACGGCGACACCGATCGCTCCAGCATCGCCTGGACCGTGGACGGCGTGGCCGCCGGCACGGGCGGCAGCCTGGCCGGGGCCTTTTCGACCGGCGACGTGGTGGCCTGCATCGTCACCCCCAGCGACGGCACCGACACGGGCACGGCCGCCAGCGCCAGCGCCACCATCGGCAACACCGCCCCTTCGGTCTCCGGCGTGCAGATCAGCCCCGATCCGGCCAGCACGCTGAGCACGCTGACCTGCTCCTACACCTTCTCAGACGCTGACGGCGACACCGACCACTCCACCATCGCCTGGGCCGTGGGCGGGGTCTCGGCGGGCAGCGGCACCACGCTGGCCGCGGGCAGCGCCAGCAAGGGGCAGGTGGTCGCCTGCACCGTCACCCCCAACGACGGCGCCAGCAGCGGCACCCCCGTGGCGGACACGCTGACCATCGGCAACGCCGGCCCCACGCTGTCGGCGGTCTCCCTCACCCCCAGCAGCGCGACCACCGACACCCTGCTCACCGCCAGCGTCAGCGCCTCCGATCCCGACGGCGACACCCTCACCCCCAGCTACACCTGGTACGTGGACGGTGTGGCCGTGGCCGCCACGGGCAGCACGCTCTCCGGCGCCACCTGGTTCGACAAGGGCCAGCGTGTCCACGTCGCGGCCACCGTCTCCGACGGCAGCGCCTCCTCCTCGTCGCTCTCCTCCTCGGCCATCACCATCCTCAACACCGCGCCCGGGGCCCCCACCGTCAGCATCGCCCCCTCCGGCGCCACCGCCGGTCAGGCCCTGACCTGCGTGGTGGGCAGCGCCGCCACGGACGCCGACGGCGACGCCGTCACCTACCGCATGACCTGGACCCGCGGCGGGGTCGCCTACGCCGGCCCCAGCACCACCACCTGGAGCGGTGACACCGTGCCCGCCTCCGTGACCACCGCCGCCGAGGTCTGGGCCTGCACCGCCACCCCCAACGACGGCACGGTCGATGGCAGCACCGCCGGCGCCAGCGTCACCATCGGGATCAGCAACACCCCGCCCGTGGTGGACAGCCTCAGCCTGACCCCCACCACCGTGCGGACCGACACCACCCTCAACACCCACGTCAGCACCAGCGATGCCGACGGCGACACCGTGACCGTCAGCTACGCCTGGTACGTGGACGGTTCGCTCATCTCCGCCACGGGCAGCACGCTGTCCGGCGCCACCTGGTTCGACAAGGACCAGCAGGTCTACGTGGTGGCCACCCCCAACGACGGCCACGTGGACGGCAGCCCGGTCACCTCCAGCACCGTCACGGTGCTCAACACCACCCCGGGCGCCCCGAGCGTGGCCATCAGCCCCGCCTCCCCCATCGAGGCGGTGGACGCCCTGCTCTGCCAGGTCACCGCGGCCTCCTCGGACACCGACGGCGACGCCGTCACCTACGCCATGACCTGGACCCGCTCGGGCAGCGCCTACGCGGGCGCCAGCACCACCACCTGGCCCGGGGACACGGTCCCCGCCAGCGCCACCAGCGCGGGCGAGGCCTGGGTCTGCACCGTCACCCCGAACGACGGTGACGGCGCGGGCACCACCGCCACGGCCAGCGTCACCATCGGCTCGGGCAACCACGCGCCCAGCATCACGGCCCTCACCCTGACCCCCAGCACCGTGCGCACCGACGGCACGCTCACCGCCAGCGCCACCACCAGCGACGCCGACGGCGACCCGGTCACCGTCAGCTACGCCTGGTACGTGGACGGCGCGCTCAGCTCCGCCACGGGCAGCACGCTCTCGGGCGCCACCTGGTTCGACAAGGACGAGGTGGTCTACGTGATCGGCACCCCCAACGACGGCACCGTGGACGGTACGCCCGTCTCCTCCAGCAGCGTCACCGTGCTCAACACCGCCCCTGGGGCTCCCACCGTGGCCATCAGCCCCACGGCTCCGGAAGAGGCGGTGGACGAGCTGGTCTGCGGTATCACCGCCGCCTCCAGCGATGCCGACGGCGACAGCGTCACCTACGTCATGACCTGGACCCGCTCGGGCAGCGCCTTCACGGGCACCAGCACCACCACCTGGCCGGGCGACACGGTCCCGGCCAGCGCCACCACCGCGGGCGAGGTCTGGGTCTGCACCGCCACCCCCGACGACGGGGACGACTACGGTGCCACGGCCACGGCCTCGGTCACCATCCTGGCGGCAGGCTGTCCGCTGTACGTGGACGCCTCCGTGCCCCCCGGCGGCACGGGCGGCTACAGCGATCCGTTGCCCAACATCGCCTATGGCCTGGCGTATGCGGCCTCCACCTCCTGCGGCACCGTGGTGCTCAAGCCCGGCACCTATAATGAGACGGTGGACTTCAACGGCCAGGCCGTGACCATCACCTCCGAGTTGGGCCCCGCCGTGACCATCATCCACCCCACGGCGGGCGGCAACGTGGTCACCTTCGACTCGGGCGAGACCGCCTCCTCGGTGCTGGACAGCGTCACCGTCTCCGGCGGCACCAGCCACGGCGTCTACATCAACGGCTCCGATCCCACCATCACCGGCTGCATCATCACCGGGAACCGGGGGTCCAACGGCGCGGGGGTCTCGGCCACCAACTTCGACGGGTTGTTCCAGGGCAACGAAGTCAGCGCCAACACCGCCACCTCCAGCGGCGGGGGGATGTACGTCTACGGCGGCACGGCCGAGATCGACGCCAACTGGTTCGAGGCCAACACCGCCCCCAGCGGCGCCGGGCTGTGGCTGAACGCCTCGGCGCTGGTGTCCAACAACGTGATCCTCGACTCCGTGGGGCACGGCCTCTACCTGGACGCGGCCAGCACTTCGGTGCGGGACAACTCCACGGTGGCGCACAACACCATCGTCGATGCCACCTCCTACGGCGTCTACATCGACTACTACTACACCAGCTCCACGTACTACTTCCCCATCGGCGACTTCGTGGACAACATCGTCTACTCGTCGGGCTCCTACGACGTGTACTCCTCGGTGACGACGTCCAACCCGTTCAGCTCGCTCTACTGGTACAACAACAATGTGTACGGCGGATCTGGCTACAACGGCAACTCGCAGACGGCGACCCATGGCAACATCGCCCAGAACCCGCGCTTCACCGACGCGGCCGGTGACGACTTCTCCCTGGCCTGGGGCTCGCTGTGCATCGACACGGGCCTGAACAGCTCCACCTGGGGTGTGACCGGGGACTACGACGGCGAGGCCCGCACCCAGGGCCCGGCCGAGGACCTGGGCGCCTTCGAGTACGCCGGCCCCACGGACGACTGCGACGGGGTGGACGACGGCGCCCAGTGCGCCACCACCTGCCCCGTCTACGTAGACCCCACCGCGACGCCCGGCGGCGACGGCGGCGTCTCGGATCCCTACCCCACCATCCGGTACGCCCAGGCCTACCGCGGCTCTTGCGACGAGATCGTGCTCGGTCCCGGCACCTACGACGAGCCGCTCGACTTCGACGGCGAGGACCTCTACGTCCACTCTTCGGCCGGAGCGCCCAGCACCATCCTCGATCCCTCCGTGGGCCTGAACGTGGTCACCTTCGACTCCGTGGAGACCGAGGACGCCATCCTGGAGGGGGTCACCGTCACCGGCGGCACCACCCACGGCGTCTACATCAGCAACGCGGACCCCACGATCCTGGACTGCATCGTCACCGGCAACGCCGGCAGCACAGGCGCCGGGGTGTACGCCGCCAGCTACGACGGCCTGTTCCAGGGCAACGAGGTCAGCCACAACACCGCCAGCTCCAGCGGCGGCGGGCTGTACCTCTACGGCGGCACGGCCGAGATCGACGCCAACTGGTTCGAGGCCAACACAGCCTCCTCCGGCGCGGGGCTGTGGCTGAACGCCGCCGCGCTGGTGTCCAACAACGTGATCCTGGACTCCGTGGGCCAGGGTGTCTACCTGGACGCCGCCAGCACCTCGAGCCGGGACAACTCCACCGTGGTGCACAACACCATCGTGGATGCCACCTCCTACGGCGTCTACATCGACTACTACTACACCAGCTCCACGTACTACTTCCCCATCGGCGACTTCGTGGACAACATCGTCTACTCGTCGGGCTCCTACGATGTGTACTCCTCGGTGACGACGTCCAACCCGTTCAGCTCGGTCTACTGGTACAACAACGACGTGTACGGTGGGTCGGGCTACAACGGCAACTCCCAGACGGCCACCCACGGAAACATCGCCCAGAACCCGCGCTTCACCGACGCGGCCGGAGACGACTTCTCCCTGGCCTGGGGCTCGCTGTGCATCGACACGGGCCTGAGCAGCGCGACCTGGGGGCTCACGGGCGACTACGACGGCGAGGCCCGCGCACAGGGCCCGCTGGAGGACATGGGCGCCTTCGAGTACGCCGGCCCCACGGATGACTGCGATGGCATCGACGACGGCAGCCAGTGTGCCCTGTCCTGCCCGGTGTACGTGGACCCGACCGTGAGCCCTGGCGGCAACGGTGACGCCGCCGACCCCTACCACATGATCCGGTACGCCCAGGCCTACCGCGGGTCCTGCGACGAGATCATCCTCGATCCCGGGACCTATGACGAGCCGCTGGACTTCGACGGCGAGGATCTCTACATCCACTCCTCGGCCGGCGCGGCCAGCACCATCCTCGACCCCTCGGTGGGCCTGAACGTGGTGACCTTCGACAGCGCCGAGACCGAGTACGCCATCCTGGAGGGGGTCACCGTCACCGGCGGCACCACGCACGGGATCTACATCAACAACGCCGACCCGACGATCCTCGACTGCATCATCACGGGCAACACCGGCAGCAGCGGCGCGGGTGTCTACGCCGCCAGCTACGACGGCCTGTTCCAGGGCAACGTGGTGAGCAGCAACACCGCCAGCTCCAGCGGCGGCGGCCTGTACCTGTACAGCGGCGCGGCCGAGATCGACGCCAACTGGTTCGACACCAACACCGCCTCTTCCGGCGCCGGGCTGTGGCTGAACGCCACCGCGCTGGTGTCCAACAACGTGATCCTGGACTCCGTGGGCCAGGGTATCTACCTGGACGCGGCCAGCAGCTCGAGCCGGGACAACAGCTCCGTGGTCAACAACACCATCGCGGACGCCAGCAGCTACGGCGTCTACATCGACTACTACTACACCAGCTCCACCTACTACTTCCCGGTAGGCGACTTCCTGAACAACATCGTCTACTCATCGGGCTCCTACGATGTGTACTCGTCGGTGACCACCTCCAGCCCGTTCACCTCCCTCTACTGGTACAACAACGACGTGTACGCGGGCTCAGGCTACAACACCAGCGCCCAGACCGGCACCCACGGCAACGTCAGCCAGAACCCCAACTTCACCAACGAGCCCGCAGAGGACTACTCCCTGGCATGGCCCTCGGCCTGGTGCATCGATCAGGGGCTGTCCGCGAGCACGTACGGGGTGAGCACGGACTACAACGGGCGCGCCCGGCCGCAGGGGCTGGGCTTCGATATCGGGGCCTACGAGAGCTATTAGCCTCCCTGGCACTCCCGCGGATCCCCCCCCTGCTCCAGGCATGCCGTGATCCAGGCGTGCCGCGCTGTGAACCACTCCCGCAGCGCGTCGATCTGCCCCCCGAACTCGGGTGTGTACCAGGCCTCGGAGTTGCGGGCGGCGGCCTCGGGCAGGGGCTCGGCCAGCGCGTCGATCTCGGCCAGGACCACCTCGATGGCCAGCTCGCTGGCCAAAACCTCGCGCCAGCGGGCCCAGTAGCGTTCGCGGAAGGCGGGGTCCTCGAACAGGGCGCCGTACCAGGCCCAGGTGAAGTAGGGGGTGGTGTCGCTGGTGACGTTCCAGGCGTCCCACCAGGTGGGGTCCGTGCAGCGGGTGTCGTTGCCGCCGGCGGTGCGGTCCAGGTCCCACAAAGGACCGGCCACGATGGGGCCCTCGCGGTCCTTGCTCATGTACCCGGAGAGGCGGAAGGCGTCGGGGTTCTTGATGAACACGTTGAGGATGTGGTGGTCGATCCAGGAGTCCACGTCGATGATCTCGCCGTAGTGGCGGCCGGTGGTGGGGTTGGTGAAGTCGGGCTGGACGATGGCCCAGGCGAATTCGTCCACCAGGCCCGAGAGGTAGGCCGCCTGGGCTGGGACCACCTCGTCCTCGGCCGGGTCCACCCAGACCATGGGATCGAGGAAGCTGAAGGCCCCGCCGGCCAGGCCCACGTCCATGCCCACCTCGCCGTCGCCGAGGCGGTCGCGCTTGAACACGTAGCCGCCCGTGACCTCCGGCTCGGCCACGTCGCCAGGGCCGATGGGGGTGACGTCGATGCGGTCGGCGCCGCGCTCGATCTCCTCGGTGACCACGTAGAGGCCCTGGAAGTGGCTGGTGGCCAGGGCCGCGCCGTGCTCCGCCACGAAGACCTCGGCGAAGCGGGTGCGCGGAGCGTAGCGCCCGATGCGGTTGCTCAGGGCGAAGCCCAGGGCGTTGCGGATCAGGGCGTCGTCGAAGCTGTAGGGCGCCTGCAGGATCCAGTCGCCGTCCTCGGGCATGCCCAGCAGCTCCAGGGGGCGATCCGCCTCGGAGTCGGCCTGCCAGAGCTCGAGATCGAAGCTGTGCTTGGGCACACCCGCCGTCGAGCGGCCGCGGGTCTTGAGGCGCGCGCGGCCGGAGTCGGTGGCGGGGTCGGTGAGGTGGGTGCGGCCCTCGCCCGGCTCGAAGAGGTCGAGCCCCAGCGCTACGGGGGTGGTGGAGGAGGGCGCGGCGCCGTCGGTCCAGAAGACCAGCACGGGGAGGTTGGAGGAAAAGGCGGCGATGTCGTCGGAGAGCCGCACATACGAGGCGGCCTCGGGCCCGCTGGCGGCCCCGTCGGTGTTCACCTCGGCGATGACGATGGAGGAGGACGTGAGGCTGAGGGGGCCGGTGACGGGGGCGGGCTCGCAGGGCTCGGTGGGGGTGGTCACGCAGGCCCGCACCAGGCCCTCGCCCGTGGAGGAGGTGACGGTCACCTCCACGTGGACCGAGAAACCCCCCGGGGGCGGATCGAAGAGGGGCCGGAGGACGGAGGTGGGGATGTGCTCGGCGCCGCCCGTGTCGTCATCGTCGGGCGCCTCGCTGTCGGGCGCGGGCGCCTCGCTGTCGTCGGGCGGGGGGCCGATCATCACCGACGGGTGGCTGCAGCCTGTGGCGAGCAGCAGGCAGGCGTGGAGGGGGCGTGGCATGCGTGGGCTCCGGGCGAGGAGCATAGCACCGAGGAGGCTGGAGCGGACGGGCTGGGAGGTGGAGGCGTGGGGGGTGGGGGGCGCAGACAGAAGAATTTTTTAAAAAATATTTTGTGGGGGGGGGGGCCCCCACCCCCGGACCCCC
>JBDRKM010000074.1:0-17001 GCA_043814015.1 Pseudomonadota bacterium | reverse complement strand
CCCCTCAGGGTGGGCAAGGACTTCCGGGCAGCGGCACTAGGAGGCCTCGGCCTTCACCAGGGCGTGGCGCATCACCGTCAGCGTGGCATCGCGCACCTGCAGCCCGATCTCGTAGCGCGAGTACCAGCCGATCACGCCCTGGAGGCGCTCGCCCTCCGCGAGGGTGAGGGTCACGCGCTGCCCCTGCTTCATCCACGGGAAGAGCACCTTGTCGGGGCAGTGGTAGCGATCCTGGATGCGCCAGACAGGCTCGGCGATCACGTCCTTGAGGGACTTGTCGGTGCCCCATGCGCGGCGCACGGCCTTGCGCTCGGCCGGCGCGTAGCACAGCTTGACCTGCAGCTTGTGCAGCCGCTCGGGCTCCTGGCCTTCCTCCTGGATCTCCAGCTCGTAGCGGTCCACCGTGAGGATCTTGACCGTGCGCAGCGCGCGGCCCAGCACCGCGAGGGTCAGAGGCTCACCGCTGGCCGCCACGGTGTCGTAGCAGGAGCGCGCTCCGTGCTCGCGTCGGTAGGCGTGCCTCGCCTGGCGCTCGAGGTAGTCGTCCAGGCTGGCCTGACCGGCGACCACCTGGACCGCGAAGGAGCGCTGGAAGCCATGCTCGGCGATGAGCTTCTCCACCTTGTCTTCGCGCGCCATCTCCTGGAGCACGTCGCTCAGGGAGCGCTGACCCTGGGCCACCTGCTGCGCAGCGCGGCGGGGAAGGCCCATGTCGAGCAGCTCCTGGAGCCGCTTGTTGGAAGCGGGGGGAGGCTTGCGATCAGGGCGACCGGGCGCCGGGCGACCGGGGGGACTGCGTCTCGGGTTACGATCCTGCGACATCCGATCCTCCTGCCCCCCCGTGCCCGCAGCCTAACGATCCGGGCCGGATCCGGCCATCCCGCCGAATCGTCGGACACAGAGTCATCAGCTTTCAGGTATCAGGTATCAGGTACCAGGTATCAGGTATCAGCAAGCACCTTCCCCGCGAGTCACCCGGCTCGTGCCTGTTCACCCCGCGGGTGAAGTGCGCTGTTGCCGGCTGCCGCTCCAAAGAGCTGATAGCTGACCGCTGATACCTGACGGCTTCGTCGGCGCAGCCGACGATTCGGGCCATCCCCCCGCACCTGTCCCCCACCATCCGGTCGTACCACGTGCCACCTCGACAGTCGTTTTTCGCCAATCACATCCCGGCTGGCGTCACCCTCACCGCGGCGCTGATGGCCTGCGCGGTGGCCTGCCACCACACGGCCCCGCAGCTGCCCACCTTGGCCGAACCCACCCCCGAGGCGCGCCCGGCCGCGATGCGCGCGATGCGCGCCGACCTCCTCCAGCCAGCGCCGGGCCTGGTGTCGCTCGCCTGCGGGTCCCAGGTCTGCGCCTGGAGCGGACCCGACGGCCTCACCGTCCTGCGAGCCGGGGCGCTCGCGCCGGTGGCGCCACCGCTCGGCCTCCCTTTCCCCGCGGAGTCTCTCGCCGCCGACGGAGAGGGGTTCCTCCTGGCCGGCCCCTGCGAGCAGGCGGCGCGCTGCCAGGCCCGCGTCACCCTCACCGAGGGCGCGTGGCGAATCGGGCCGGCCGAGCCCCTCCCCGCGGCGGAGCCCCCCGCCGCCGACGACGCGGCCGCTACGACCGGCACCGCCGCGGAGCTCGCACGCTGGCGGGGTATCCTGGGTCACGGGCGGCGCATCCCCTTCGCGCGCAGTGTCCCCGTAGCCGGCGGCGGCGTGGTCAGCTACCGGCGGGCCATGGGGGTGGGCGGTGGGCTCCTCGCGCGAATCGGGCCGGGGATCCTCAACGTGGACGCACCCTCGCCGGGCGCCGAGGTCTCGTGCGAGGGCTGGCTCGCGCCCCACCCTGGCGGCCAGGAGGTCTACCTCCTGCTGTGGCCGCGGCCCGAGCTGGCAGCCTACGAGGCGCAGCGCCTGGCGCAGCGCTGGAGTCTGCCCCTGCCCGGCCCCGCCCAGGGGTTGTTCGTGGACCCGGCCGGGCGCTTCGCCCTGCTCTCCGAGACCTCCCCGGCCGACGACGAGCGCCTGACCGACCACCCCGCGCTGCCGCTGCCCGGTCCGAGCCCCGCTGAGCCCCTCATGGGCATCGCCGTCATGCCCCCCGACGCCCCTGCCCCGGTCGCCACCCTGCTGATCGACCTCGGCGGCCCCGCCGTCGCGGCCCGGGTCGAGGGCGCCTTCCGCGCCTGGCAGCAGACCCCTGACGGCGCGATGCTGCTCGCCACGGATCAGGCCATCCTCCGGCTCGTCGCGCCCTGACACTTCACGGCCGCGCGATCACCATCACGACCCCCTCGCCCGGCTCGTGCAGGCCGGTGGTCGCCAGGCCCACAGCGATGCGATCCGGATCGCAGTCCAGGGCCGCGGGGCGGCCGGGGGCCGCGCGGTCCAGCGCGAGCACGGTGCCCCCGTCGAGGGGGACGAGGCGCAGGCGAGATGGCACCGCCACGGTGTTTCCGACGCCCGCGGCGTAGCCGGCGCACAGGCTGCGGCCCAGGTGGTCGCCGGCGATGCCCGCGATGCAGGTGCCACCCTCGGCACAGACCTCGCCCGGCGCCGAGGGGTCGTCGAGCGCCGGGAGGCCCCACCACGCCACGCCGTCGTACTCCACGAGGGCGCCGCCGTCGCCGGCCTCCCCGAGGACCTCGACCTCCACCGATCCCGCCGGCCAGGCCAGGACCTGGCACGCCCCCCCCGCGCAGGCCAGTATGAGGACCCGTGCAGCACCCACGGCCAGGCGCTGGACCCCAGGCTGCACGATCTCGTCCTGGAGCTCACCGGCCTGGTCCCAGATCCAGACCCGGGTTCCGTCGGAGCCCACCACGCGGCCCTCCCCGGCGAGCGCGCCGGCCGCCAGTATCCTGGCGCCTGGCACCAGCCAGACCCGCTCCGCCGCGGGCCCGTCCACCCGGTAGACGGCCTCCGTGACGCGCGCGGCCCAGGGCACACCGTCGCTCCACCACACCGCCCCGCCAAGCCCACGGGGGCCCACGCTGCCCGCGTCCCCCGGCAGCACCCAGGCCTCCCCGCTGCCAGGCGCACCCGCGAGCAGGCGCCCGTCATCCAACGCCACCGCGGCTCCGAGGCCGGCCCCCGGTGCGCCGCGGTAGAACTCCGCGGGCAGCTCCCCGGGGACCACCAGCTCTCCCGGCAACAGGTCGGGCGCGCAGCCCACCAGCAACGCCAGCGACGTGGCGAAGGCAGCCGCGCGCACACGGCACCCCACGGCCACCCTTCACTCTCCAAGCAACGAGGCAGGATCGAGCGCCTCAATCTCCTGGATCGCGGCATCGAGCACCGCCCCGATGCTGCTGCCGCGCACCCGGCGGGTGGCCCGTGGGAGCCGGGCCTGCACCGCGGCAGCCAGCTCCTCGCCCAGGGGTGGGGCGTCCCAGAGGATGGCGAACTCGGCCCAGGACAGATCCGGCTGCACCACCTCGGCCTGAGCAGGGATATCGCCAGACCAGGCGCGCAGTGTCACGCGGCGGTCGAGGCGCCCCTCCAGCCAGGCGCTCGCCCAACGCCGGCCGCCCACGAACAGGATCCGGGTCAACCCGGCCAGCAGGCATGCGTCGGAGAGGCGGCGGAACAGCGGGCCGAGCTCCGCCCCACCGCACAGCTCACAGCGCGCCGCCGGCACGGCTACCCGCTCCACACCCGCTGGCAGGCCACAGCCATCCTGGCAGCAGCAGAGGCACAGCCGCTCGTCCAGGGTCCGCTCCAGGCGCTCGGAGTCAGGGGTCACCAGGAAGGGCAGGAACCCATCGAGCAGGTGCGCCGCCAACAGGCCGCGCAGCGCGATGTTGGCTTCGTCCAGGCCTATCAGCCCGCGGCGCTGCAGGACCTCCACCACGGCCCGCTGCCCGGGGGCGGACGCGGCGTGGCCGGCCAGGCGTCGCGCCAGCCCCTCGGTCGCGGCGTGGGCCTCACGCAGGGAGGCCAGCTCCAACAGCTCACCGTGGCGGGCCTGGTCCAGGGCCTCCCGCCGCGCGACCTCCTCCGCGAGCTGACCTTCCAGCGCGGCACAGCGCGCGAGCGCCTCCTGCAGAGGGACATCCGATGCCGGCGTGATCGCCGCGGGCGCGCTCTCCGCCGCTGCGGCGGTCGAAGGCTCCGCGGCGGGTAGAGGTAGCACAGCGGGCGCGGCGGGCGCGGGGACCGAGGGGGCCGCCTTGGCGGGCTTGGGGCGCGAACCCCGGAGGGCCTTCTGGTCCCCCGCCAGGGGTCGGACCCCCGCCGCGCTCATGGCCTGGGCGAACAGGTCAACCTCATGACTCGCCATGGCGGGCGCGGCCGCAGGAGCCGCCGCGGCCCCCACCCGGCGCCGCACCTGCTGGGCCAGGGCCTCCGGGATGTGCTGGTTGACGCGGCGAATCCGCACCTGCCCCAGCTCGTGGAGCAGCTCCAGCACCCGCGCCGCGGGCACACCGCACTCCACGGCCAGCGCGTCCACGCGGATCTCGCGAGGCATGCCGGGGGCCTACAGGCAGGCGATGCGCAGGAGGAGCTCCTGCGCGTGAGCCATGGGGTAGCGCCGCAAGGTCATGACCACCCCCTCGACGGTGGCGCGGATCTCCTCGATGGTCGCCCCACCGACGGGTGCCACCATCCGCCCGAGCAGGTACCCGGGGCTGACACGCTCACCCACCGCGACCTCGGGGACGAACAGCCCCCCGGCCTCGCACCGGACCACGTGGACATCCGCGTCTGACACGTCGCCGAGGAGCTGTCCGGGGCGGGGGGCCGCGCTCATGCCCATGTGGGCCATCAGCCGCCGGATCCCGTTGGCGATCTGCTGACCGACCTGCGTGTCAAGGGTCGCGCCGAGCCCCCCGGTGACACGCAGCGCACGCGCGCCGCGCTGACGCCACGCGCCCACGAGCTCCACCCCATCCTGCAGCCGGGTCGGGCGCCGCCACACCAGCGGCAGGCCCATGGCGCGCCCCAGCTCGAGCTCGGGCCCCTCCAGGGGCAGGCGCACCTGCGGCAGCTCCTCCATGAGCGGGGATCCCGAGTGGACGTCCACGCAGACATCGGCCACGGTGGCTTCGAGCAGCGCGTAGGCCACCCGCTCCATGGCCGAGCCGTCCGGGCGGCCCGGGAAGCTCTGGTTGAGGTCCAGATCGTCGAACGGCCCGAGCTTGCGCCCCTCATCGACCCCGAAGGTGTTCGCCAGGGGAATGAGATCCACCGTCCCGTGTGGGGCCTGCGCGCGCAAGGCGCTCGCCAACAGGTTGACAGCGTAGACCGCGTTGAGCTCGTTGCCGTGCTGCCCGGCCACCACGGCCAGGTGGGGGGCGCCGCGGCCGAAGCGCAGCCGCTGCAAACGATAGGTTCCGCGAAACGGGACCTCGGTGCTGTAGACCGTTTCCGACACGGCGACTCCCTCTCAGGGATCCATGAGAAGTCGGGCCAGCAGGCTCCCGGTGTGGACAGAGGGCTGTTCCCGCACCGACAGCACGCGAGCGGCCACCGGCGCGCAGCAGCGGGCGACTTCGGTGGCGCCCAGGGGCTCGACCACGGTCCCCAGCAAGCCGCCCTCGGGCACAACCGCGCCCGCCTGGACCGCGGGGAGGAACACACCGCTGTGGTCGGACTGGATCTCGAGGACCGATTCGTCGGTGACCACCCGCGGCCGCTGCAACGCAGCCCAGTGCACCGGGACCGCCTCCTCGGGGACGATCCCCAGGGTGGCCAGCACGTTCATCACGCCGGTGGCCAGCTCGGACGACACTCCCTCGCTCAGCCTGTTGCCCGCGCCCCCCTCGAGCACCATCACGGTCTCGAACTGGGCAGCGAAGGTGGACGGCTCCATGGTGCCGGGACGCCTGACCCAGACCACCTCGACGTTGGCCTGGCAGGCCAGCTCCAGGGCGCGCGGGACCCCTTCGCGGACGTGGGCCTGCACCACCTCGCGGAAGGCCCGGTAGGCTCCGCGCAGCTCGATGACCACGTCCGCCGGGGAGATGTGCTGTACGAGCTCCCAGGCCACACGATCCGGGGGGTGGCCGTCGGAACGTCCTGGAAAGCGCCGGTTCAGGTCCACGTCGAAGAACGGCCACCGCCGCACACCGGCGTTGGCCGCCAGGGGGTTCGCGCAGGGGTAGATATCCACGGTGCCGGCGATCTCACCCACACCCCGGAGCAGGCGGGTCACCTCGTAGAGGACCCTGATACCCTCGGGGGTGTCGCCGCGGATGCCCGCCAGAAGCGCCACGTGAGGACCTGGCGCACCGGTGAACCGGCGCTGCACGATCTCCACGTCGTTGTGGGTCGGCAGCTCGACTCTGCAGATCGATGTCCGGGATTCTTCCACGCATCCAGCTTAGCCGACGACCACGCCGCGGGCGAGGAGACCCGCCCGCTTCAGAGACCGCCAGCCGGCACACCGTGACAAGCATGTAAACAAGCTCTACACTTCCGCATACACACCCCCGCGAGGTACCCGCCATGAAGACCTGGATCGGTCGCCTGTGCCGCGAGACCCCACGAGTCGGCCCCTGGTTTCTGAAAACAGAAGCATGTAGCTACATGCTTCTTGGCGACCAGCCGGCGTCCCTCGATGGGGCGCTGGTGCAGATCACGGGAGATCTGCGCGCAGGCCCAGCCGCCGCGCCACAGAACACTGGATCCATCGCGGTCCACCGGATCAAGCGGTATCCGGACGCGCCGCCAAGGTAGGCCCAGCCACAGGCAGGGCTATCAAGAACCACGCGCCACCGTCCGGGTGGTTCTCCCCTGTCAAGCGACCGCCGACCCGTTCCACCAGGGCGAGGCTGGTGGCGAGCCCCAGCCCCACACCGCGTCCGCCTGACTTGGTGGTGTAGAAGGGCTCGAACAGGTGCTCCTGGACCTCGGTGGAGAGGCCAGGCCCCGAGTCGCGCACGCTCAGGAGGACCTCCCCCTCGGCAGCCGAGGCGCGCACCTCCAGCCGCCCCTCCCCCTCCATGGCGTCGGCCGCGTTCAGCAGCAGGTTGACGAGGATCTGGTGCAATCGACCCGGTCGGATCGCCACAGGCGGCAGCTCGGCCGGCAGCACGATGTCCACCCGCAGGCCACGGAAGATCGGCTGGTAGCCGACCGTGGCCAGGGTGTCCCGCAGGACCATGTCCACGAGCGCCTCCCCGCGCTCCTCCCCCGAGGGCCGGGCGTAGTCGATCAGCTCACGCAGGATGTGGTGGATACGGTCGAGCTCCCGGGCGGTCCTCTCCAACAGCTCGCCCACCAGCTCCCGCTCGTCGTCCCTGCATTCCCCGCGCAGCAGATCGATGTAGCCCACCACCGCCGCCAGGGGGTTGCCCACCTCGTGGGCGATCCCCGCCGCGAGCTGCCCCACGCTCGCGAGCCGCGCCGAGCGGACCAGCTCGTCCTGGGCCAGGGCCAGGGCGCGGTTGGCCTCCTCCAGGCGCCCCACCTGCTCGCCGGTGTGCCTCTGGTAGGTCTGCAGCGAGGCGGCCAGGTGGTTGAGGGACTCGGTCAGGGCCACCAACTCCGCGGCGGCGTCGATCTCGACCCGGTGCGCAAAGTCGCCCGAGGCGATGCGAGCCGTGCCACGCCGCAGCTGCTGGATGGGCACCACCAAACGCCGACGCAGCAGGACGTAGCCCGACAGGGCGAGCACCGCGCCCGTGAACAGAACGTAGACCAGCAGAAAACCGGAGCGGGAGGCCAACAGGGAGCCGCCGCCGAGCGGCATCGCGATGCGCAGCGCCGCGACCGCCGGCCCGACGGGCGCGATGGGCCAGGTGACCACCACGCTTGGGCGGGTAGAGAGGCGCCCGTCCACGGCCACGTGCGGCTCACGGCTGAAGAACGCGGACCGGAACCCCGCGTCCAGCGCGCGCGGCGGCTCACCGCGCCATGAGGCCAACACGCTGAGGGAGGGGCTGACCACGTACAGCTCGGTGACGGCCAGCTCCCGCTCCTTGAAGTGAGCCAGCGCCTGCCGGTAGCGAGGCTCGTCTGGGTTGGCGCGGGCCTCGGCCTCCAGCGCCGCCGCCACGTAGGAGGCCACCTGTTCGGCCGCCGCGACCCGCTCCTCCTGCATGGCCTGCCGGAGCCCCAGCCAGAACAGGCCGGCGTTCAACACCACCGCGACGAGGGTGATCAACGCCAGGGTCAACGCAACGTCTACCCAGAGAGCGGGCCGGCGCGGCGCGGCCGGGGAAGGACGGCCCGGTTCTGGACGGCTCATGCGCGGCCTCACCCCAGCTGCCGGTAGACCCCGACGACGACCCCGGCCACCGAGGACTCACACGTCGCGGGCACCGGGATGGGCTTGAGGCGGCGGTTGGCCGGTTCGAGGAAGATCGCTCCCCGCCGGCGCCGAAAGGTCTTGACCGTGGCCTCCCCGTCGATCACCGCCACCACGATGTCGCCGTCGTCCACCTGGCTGCGGCGCTGGACGAAGACGAGATCGCCCTCGAAGATCCCCGCCTCCACCATGGAGTCGCCGGTCACCCGCAGCGCGAACACGCCCCGCGAGGGGCACAGGGAGGCGTCCAGCAGCAGGGTCTCACCGTCCATCTGCTCCGCTGAGGTGGGCGCACCGGCTGCCACCTGGCCGACCAGCGGCACCTGGACCACCCCCTCGACCGCAGGCGGTGCGCCCCGGGACGAGAGGCGGATGGCCCGCGCCTGGGCCCCCTGGCTGTCCCGCTGGAGGTAGCCCTTCTCCTCGAGGCAACGCAGCTGGTAGGCCACCCCGTTGGTGGAGCGGAACTCGAGCGCCGCCGCCATCTCGCGGTAGGAAGGCGGATAACCGTGCTGGCCGATGTAGGTGCGGAGGAAGTCCAGGAGGGCGCGCTGGCTGGCGGTGAGGTCGGACATGCTTGCTCCCGAGCGGGCGACGGCTGTTTGAACATCTGTATCATGGGCGGAGGACGGACACCAGCCCCGAATCGCCGGCTTCGCCGACGAAGCCGTCAGGTATCAGCGGTCAGCTATCAGCGCTTTCGAGCAGCAACCGGCGTTCGCGCACTTCGCCCGCGGGGTGGACAGGCCCGAGCCGGGTGACTCACGACGAGGGTGCTTGCTGAATCCTGGTACCCGAAAGCTGATGGCTCTGTGTCCCACGATTCGGGACCAGCCCCAGGCTCGACGGCCGAGACCTCAATTCTGACTTGACGGTCAGTGTTCCGCGGGACAAAGTGGCTCAACCACTTTTCATGCCGTCCCTCCATGCCCACCCGCGAGAGCACATCACGCCTGGCCGAGCAGATCTTTTCGGATCTGCGCCGCCGCATCATCCTGGGAGAGCTCGCCCCTGGCAAGCGCCTCCCGGCCGAACGACAGCTCGCGGAGGCGTACGGAGCCACCCGCAACACCGTGCGCGAAGCCATCCGCAAGCTGGAGCAAGGGCGGCTGGTCACCGTGCGGCACGGTCAAGGCGTGACGGTGTCCGACTTTCGCCGCAGCGCCACCCTGGACATCCTGGAGCCCTTCCTGGAGTCCTGTCCCGACCCCATCGAGCGGGGCCTGGTGCTTCGCGAGCTGCTCCAGGCCCGCACCGAGGTGCTGGCCTGGGCCGTCCAGCTCGCGGCGCAGCGCCGCACCGCGGAGAACCTCGCGCGCGTCGAGTCCGCCGGTGCCGCCATCCTCTCCGCCGCCTGCCAGGGCGAAGCGGTCGAGGTTGCGCGCCAGACCCAGCGGCTGATCGACGGCCTGATTGACGCCGCCCATTCGCTGCCGGTGCGCTGGCTGGCCAACGCCTTCCTCGAGCTGCACGACTCCATCATCGAGCGTTTCCCGGCGTTGTGCGTCCTCGAACCAGGGGTCGAGGCCTACGTGCCCGCCCTGCAGGCCGCGCTGCGCGATGGAGACGCCGACACCGCGCGCCAGCTCACCCGCGACTACTTCGAGCGGGTCGACCGCCTGCTCCTGTCGCGCGCGATGGAGCTCGCGGCCCCATCCCACCTGCCGCCCAGGCGTTGACCCCAGGAGCACGCATGCCAGACACCCTGCCACCGCCCGACGCGCAGATCTGGCCACCGCCGCCACCACCCGTGGTCGAGCCCCCTCCCGAGACCGTCGCGGGAGCCCACCCCGACGACGGCTGGCCCCTCGCCGAGCCCTGGCTCATGTCGCCCAGCGCGCTGGCATCCCTGGACGGGCTCGTCCGAGCCCTCTGCCCTGGCCCACCAGCCCCCTGGTCTCAGTCCATCGCAGCGCAGACGGCCCTCGGCACGCGTACCTTCCTCCGCTACCTCCCACCCTTGCTGGGGATCGGCTTCGCGCTGGCGATCCGGTTGCTGGACTGGTCCCCCGTCTGGCGCCTCCGTGGGCTCTTTCGCCTGCGAGACATGGACCGTGAGGCCGCGGGGGCCCTGCTGCAGTCCATGGCCGAGAGCCGCCTGAAGCCCCTGCGCCTCCTCATGATGGGCGCCCGCGCGGCCGTCCTGTCTTCCTACTACGACCTCGAGGAGGTCCACAGCGCCATGGGGTACCACCCGATGCCCTTCCTGCAGCAGCGCACCGATCTGCGCCGGCGGCTCCTGACGGGCGAGCGTCCCACCGAGGCCGACCTCATGGGTCCCAGCGTGGAGGCAGGCCGATGATCCTCGCCCATCGCGACTACGAGCAGAGCCGGCGCCTCGACGCGGACGTGGTGGTGGTCGGCACCGGAGCCGGCGGCGCCCCGGTGGCCGCGGTGCTCGCCGAAGCCGGTCTCGACGTGCTCATGGTGGAAGAGGGTGGCCACCACCCCACCTCCAGCTTCAACCCCTACGGCCGGGAGAGCATCGCGCGCCTGGTCCGCGACGGCGGCACCACCGCCATCCAGGGCAGGCCGCTGATCCCGTTCGTCGAGGGTCGCTGCGTCGGGGGCTCCACCGTCATCAACGGAGGCATGTCCTGGCGGCCCCCCGAGCGCGTCCTGCATGAGTGGGCCCGCCTCACCGGCGCGCCCGAGCTGGGCCCTGCCGGCCTGGAGCCCTACCTCGATCAGGTGGAGCACGACACCTCCGTCGCTCACCAGCTGGACCTCTCCCTGGGCGACGACAACCGCCTGATGGCCGCCGGCGCGGAACGCATGGGCTGGCGTCACGACAAGAACAAGCGCGGCCAGTACCTCTGCGTAGGCTGCAACAACTGCGTGATGGGCTGCCCCACTGGCGCGAAGACCTCCTCGCTGGTCACGTGGTTCCCCCGCGCCCAGGCCGCGGGCGCGCGGTGCGCCACCGAGCTGCGCATCCAGCGCCTCCTCATCGAGGGCGGCCGCTGCGTGGGGGTCGCCGGCCTCGCCGTCAACCCGCGTACGCGCCGTCTCGACACGCCTGTGGAGATCCGAGCCCGCGCCACAGTGATCGCCTGCGGTGCCGTGCAGACCCCCCATCTGCTGTTGCGCCATCGTCTCGGGCGCCAGAGCGGTCAGCTCGGCAAGAACTTCCTCTGCCACCCCAACGCCAAGGTGCTCGCCTTCTACCCCCAGGAGGTGCGCGGCTGGCAGGGGGTGAGCCAGTGGGGCCAGGTGCGCGAATTCCGCGACGAGGGCATCCTGTTCGCCGAGAACATGATCCCGCCGTCGGCGGTGGCCTCACTCCAGCCAGTCCACGGCCAGGCGCTCTGGGAGATGATGCGCCGCTACAACCACATGGTGCTCGGAGGCGTGCTCGTGGAGGACTCCACCACGGGGCGCATCCGCCGCGGCCCCCTGGACATGGCCGTGCCATCCTACCAGATCACGCCCTACGATATCCGCCGCTTCATCATCGGCGTGACCCACATGGCGCGCATGCACCTGGAGAACGGCGCCGACAGGGTGCTCCTGCCCTTCTCGGGGCGCCACTTCATCACCTCCCAGGACGAATTGTGCGACCTGGAGAGCGTAGTCGCCCGCCCCGACGACCTCGACCTCTTCACCGTGCACCTGATGGGCACGGCCCGCATGGGCACCGTCCCCCGAGAATCCGTGGTGAACCTCGACGGCGAGCTGTGGGACCTCCCAGGCTGCCACGTCTCGGACGCCAGCCTCTTTCCAACCGCGATCGGCGTCAACCCCCAGGTCACCATCATGGCCCTCGCGCTGCGCATCGCAGAGCGCCTCTCCGAACGCCTGCTCTCGGCCCGCGGCTGACGTCCACGGCCTTGTCAGGAGCAGCATCGCCGTCGTGGCGTGCCAATGCGGCTCTGTCAAATGGAAAGGCCCCCGGAGCTGGTCAGCTCTACGGGGGCCTTTGAGATGATGGCCGGCGGTTACCTACTCTCCCACCAGATCTCCCTGGCAGTACCATCGGCGTATAAGTGCTTAACTACCGTGTTCGGAATGGGAACGGGTGGATCCACTTAGCTCACGCCACCGGCCAAAAGTGCTCGTAATGAAATGGTGGGGACGCGCCAGGAGGCGACCTGGCGTGGGGACAAGCCGGACGGACAATTAGTACCGGTCAGCTCAGCACATTGCTGTACTTATACCTCCGGCCTATCAACCTCGTAGTCTTCGAGGGTCCTTCAGGGAGAGCTCATCTTGAGGGGGGCTTCCCGCTTAGATGCTTTCAGCGGTTATCCCGTCCGTACGTAGCTACCCGGCTATGCCGCTGGCGCGACAACCGATCCACCATAGGTACGTCCATCCCGGTCCTCTCGTACTAAGGACAGCTCCTCTCAACTCTCCAGCGCCCACGGCAGATAGGGACCGAACTGTCTCACGACGTTCTGAACCCAGCTCGCGTACCGCTTTAATTGGCGAACAGCCAAACCCTTGGGACCTGCTCCAGCCCCAGGATGCGATGAGCCGACATCGAGGTGCCAAACCACGCCGTCGATGTGAACTCTTGGGCGTGATTAGCCTGTTATCCCCGGAGTACCTTTTATCCGTTGAGCGACGGCCCTTCCATATGGAACCGCCGGATCACTAAGACCTGGTTTCCCACCTGCTCGACGTGTCCGTCTCGCAGTCAAGCTCCCTTATGCCTTTGCACTCTTCGCCTGGTTTCCAATCAGGCTGAGGGAACCTTTGTGCGCCTCCGTTACTCTTTTGGAGGCGACCGCCCCAGTCAAACTCCCCACCAGGCAGTGTCCCCGCTTCGCGGGTTAGGTAATCAGCACAGCAAGGGTGGTATTTCAACGGTGACTCCACCGAGGCTAGCGCCCCGGTCTCATAGTCTCCCACCTATCCTACACATACTGAACCGACTACCACTGCCAAGTTAGAGTAAAGGTTCACAGGGTCTTTCCGTCTGGCCGCGGGTATGGGGCATCTTCACCCCAAGGTCAATTTCACTGAGCCTCTGGTCGAGACAGCGCGGAAGTCGTTACGCCATTCGTGCAGGTCGGAACTTACCCGACAAGGAATTTCGCTACCTTAGGACCGTTATAGTTACGGCCGCCGTTTACTGGGGCTTCGGTTCGTAGCTTCGCTTACGCTGACCACTCCCCTTAACCTTCCAGCACCGGGCAGGCGTCAAACCCTATACGTCGCCTTACGGCTTCGCAGAGTCCTGTGTTTTTGGTAAACAGTCGCTACCGCCGCTTTGTTGCAACCACCTTCCGCTCCGGGGGCGAGCCCCTTCACGTAATGATGGCACACCTTCTTCCTAAGTTACGGTGTCAATTTGCCTAGTTCCTTAACCAGAGTTCTCTCATGCGCCTTGGTGTTCTCCACCTGCCCACCTGAGTCGGTTTGCGGTACGGTCATCGTCCAATCATCGCAGCCCGCAGCTTTTCTCGGAAGCATGGGATCAATCGCTCGCCATGGTCAAGACCACGACTCGTCATCACCTCTCGGCTTTGAGACCGCGTTTTCTTCCTACGATCTCGGCCTACAGGCTTTCACCGGGATTTCCATCACCCGGCCGATCTGCCCTTCTTCGTCCCTGCACTGCTCATGGACGACGGTACGGGAATATTAACCCGTTTCCCATCGACTACGCCTTTCGGCTCCGCCTTAGGGGCCGACTAACCCTGCCCGGATAGTCCTGGGACAGGAAACCTTGGGCTTCCGGCGAGCGGGGTTTTCACCCGCTTTATCGCTACTCATGTCAGCATTCTCACTTCCAGCCGCTCCAGCTCGGCTCACGCCTCGCCTTCACTGCAACTGGAACGCTCCCCTACCGCTCCTTTCGGAACCTGAGGCTTCGGTACCATGCTTGAGCCCCGTTATATTTACGGCGCAAGGCAACTTGACCAGTGAGCTATTACGCTTTCTTTCAAGGATGGCTGCTTCTAAGCCAACCTCCTGGTTGTCTGTGCTTCCTCACATCCTTGACCACTTAGCATGGATTTGGGGACCTTAGCCGTCAGTCTGGGCTCTTTCCCTCTCGACGACGGATCTTATCACCCGCCGTCTCACTGCCTGGCGATCCTCACCGGTATTCGGAGTTTGATTGAGTTTGGTAACCTGGGAAGGCCCCTATCCCATTCAGTGCTCTACCTCCGGCGGGTCTTTTCCAGACGCTGTACGTCAATACATTTCGGGGAGAACCAGCTATTTCCAGGTTTGATTAGCCTTTCACTCCTACCCACAACTCATCCCCTAGATTTTCAACTCTAGTGGGTTCGGGCCTCCACGAAGTGTTACCAACGCTTCACCCTGGTCATGGGTAGCTCACCTGGCTTCGGGTCTGCCACCTGTAACTGAACGCCCTATTCAGACTCGGTTTCCCTACGGCTTCACCTCACGGCTTAACCTTGCTACAGACGACAACTCGCTGACTCATTATGCAAAAGGTACGCGGTCACTTCCCCGTGGTAAACCACGGGGTTGCTCCCACTGTTTGTAGGCGTACGGTTTCAGGAACTATTTCATTCCCCTCGTCGGGGTGCTTTTCACCTTTCCCTCACGGTACTTGTTCACTATCGGTCGCTGGCACGTACTTAGCCTTGGAAGATGGTCCTCCCAGATTCCCTCGGGGTTCCACGTGCCCCAAGGTACTCAGGTATCCGGAAATGGAGGCCAATTCGTTTCGCATACGGGGGTTTCACCCTCTCTGCCGCTACTTTCCAGAAGCTTCCGCTACGAATTGACTTTGTTACTCCATGATGTGATTGCAGCCACATCCACCGGACCCTACAACCCCGCACCAACAACGCCTGCAAGCTTACATTGGCACGGTTTAGGCTAGATCCCCGTTCGCTCGCCGCTACTTAGGGAGTCTCGGTTGATTTCCTTTCCTGCAGGTACTTAGATGTTTCAGTTCCCTGCGTTGGCCCCAGCCGAAGCTGGTGACTCCTATCGGAGTCGGGTTTCCCCATTCGGACATCCTCGGATCAAAGCGTGCTTGCCCGCTAACCGAGGCTTATCGCAGGCTCCTGCGTCCTTCATCGCCGTCCAGCGCCTAGGCATCCGCCATACGCCCTTCTCTGCTTGTCCACCAAGACGCCAGGTCATCCACGCGAACGTGGATCCTCCTGTTGCGTCCACCACCATTTCATTACGAATTTTCAAAGATGACCGTTGCTCCACGGGTGGAGGCGAGCGGACTCGAACCGCCGACCTCCTGCGTGCAAAGCAGGTGCTCTCCCAGTTGAGCTACGCCCCCATTTCCCGAAGGAAGTGGTGGGCCCGGGCTGACTTGAACAGCCGACCTCGCGCTTATCAGGCGCGCGCTCTAACCAGCTGAGCTACGGGCCCGAATAGAGCGAGGGGGCTCTGAGAGCCACGGTCTCTAAAAAATAGGTAGCAGCTTCAAGTTTACCTTGAACCTTTGAGTCAGGCCGAAGCCAGACTCGATGGCTCCTGAAAGGAGGTGATCCAGCCGCAGGTTCCCCTACGGCTACCTTGTTACGACTTCACCCCAATCGCGAGCCAGACCGTAGGCGTATCCTTCCCTTTCGGGTTAGGTGAACGACTTTGGGTCCAACCCACTCTCGTGGTGTGACGGGCGGTGTGTACAAGGCCCGGGAACGTATTCACCGCGGCAAGCTGATCCGCGATTACTAGCGATTCCAACTTCATGGAGTCGAGTTGCAGACTCCAATCCGAACTGGGGCGACTTTTTTGGGATTTGCTCCACCTTGCGATATTGCTGCCCTTTGTAGTCGCCATTGTAGTACGTGTGTAGCCCCGATCATAAAGGCCATGAGGACTTGACGTCATCCCCACCTTCCTCCGGTTTGTCACCGGCAGTCTCGTTAGAGTCCCCAGCCGAACTGATGGTAACTAACGACAAGGGTTGCGCTCGTTGCCGGACTTAACCGAACATCTCACAACACGAGCTGACGACAGCCATGCAGCACCTGTCTCAAGGCTCCCCCGTGAGGGGGCACTCCGTGCTTTCACACGGATTCCTTGGATGTCAAGACCGGGTAAGGTTCTGCGCGTTGCGTCGAATTAAACCACATACTCCACCGCTTGTGCGGGCCCCCGTCAATTCCTTTGAGTTTTAGCCTTGCGGCCGTACTCCCCAGGCGGAATGCTTATCGCGTTGGCTGCGGCACCGAAGGGGTAAACACCTCCGACGCCTAGCATTCATCGTTTACGGCGTGGACTACCAGGGTATCTAATCCTGTTTGCTCCCCACGCTTTCGCACATCAGCGTCAGTAACGCGCCAGGAAGCCGCTTTCGCCACCGGTGTTCCTCCTGATATCTACGAATTTCACCTCTACACCAGGAATTCCGCTTCCCTCTCACGTACTCGAGCTGATCAGTTTCGAATGCAGTTCCCCGGTTGAGCCCGGGGATTTCACACCCGACTTGGTCAGCCGCCTGCGTGCGCTTTACGCCCAGTAATTCCGAGCAACGCTTGCGCCCTCCGTATTACCGCGGCTGCTGGCACGGAGTTAGCCGGCGCTTTCTTGCGAGGTACCGTCAAGCACCGAAGTGCCTTCTTCCCTCCCGACAGTGCTTTACAACCCGAAGGCCTTCATCACACACGCGGCGTGGCTGCGTCAGGCTTTCGCCCATTGCGCAATATTCCCCACTGCTGCCTCCCGTAGGAGTCTGGGCCGTGTCTCAGTCCCAGTGTGGCTGATCATCCTCTCAGACCAGCTACCCATCGTACCCTTGGTAGGCCATTACCCCACCAACTAGGATTAAATAATGGGCCGCAGACCCATCCCTTGGCGACCGAAGTC
>JBDRKM010000073.1:0-10865 GCA_043814015.1 Pseudomonadota bacterium | reverse complement strand
TGGCGTTGGTGGGGCCTTGAGGCGAAGCAACACGGCGTGTACCGACCTCATCAGCCACCGGCGATCCGCGGACGGCGCGGCAGCACCTTCAGTCCAGGCCGCGCGGACCACGGCGCCGCTCGTCAGCCGGGAGGCCGCTCGCAGGCTCTCTGCGTCTCTGCGCCTCTGCGTGAGATCCTGCGTGGCCACGCCTCGCCTCGGCGATTCCCGCCAGCCACGGACATCTTGGCGGCTTGGCGTCTTTGCGCGAGATCCTTCTGCCCCGAGCTGTTTCTGGTTTGCGCGGCCGCCCCGCCGAGGTGCTCGACGTGCTGGCAGACTGGTCTGAACTACTGTGCTGGCAGGTCCTCGCGCCAGGCGCGAAAGGCTGGAGACCGGAGGGGGAGAAGGGAGACCGGAGACCGGAGGCGATAGCCCAGCGGGCCGCGGCGGAGGACGGACAGGTGATCCGCGCGCCGTGTCCGACCTGCAGCCTACCGCCTCCAGCCTCCTGCCTCCCCTTGGGTTGCGGGCGGAGCCCCGCGCTGTTCTACAAACATCGAAAGTCCGCGCACCAGGCGCGGATTTTTGATGTTGACAGATCACGCGCCGTAGGCGCGCGCGCCAATAGGGCGCGGGGAGGGGGGAGCCCCGCGCTGCGGGGCGAGATCAGAACTCCCGCCCCACCCCCACGCCTCCACCCCAGCCCAGGCCCCTGCCCGTGGCGTCGGTATGCACGTCCGCCTGCACGAGCCAGCCGGCGCCCAGGGAGAGCTCGCCGCCGGCGAGGGCGCGCACGCCCAGGGTGACCGGGATCCAGGCCTGCGCCTCCAGCCCGAGGAAGGGGGAGAGGCGCCGCTCCCGCGGAACCCAGCGGGCGCCGGCGGCCACCCGGTAGAGCTGGCGGTCGTTCCAGTCGGGATAGAGGCGGTATTCGACGTCGGCGCGGGCCAGGCCCAGGCTGCCGCCGAGCCAGAAGGCGCCGAGGTGGGTGGCGACCTCGAGATCCAGCTCGGCGTGGTGGCGCGCGATCATGCCGGCGTAGCCGACGCGCGCGCCCAGCCGCAGGTGGCGGGTGGGGCTGGCGGTGAGCGCGGCGGGGGTGCCGCCGTCGGCGTGCAGGTGGCCGGTGAGCGGATCGAAGAAGATGACGTTCAGGCGCCGCTCGCTCTCGTGGGCGTGCACGTCCTCGCGCTGGGCCAGATCCGCCTCGAGCTGGGCCTCGTAGGTGGTGGGGATGCCGTCGCCGTGGTCCACGGCCTCGCCCTGGGCCGCCTCGGGCCGGGTGGGGGAGGAGGGACCCACCGTGAGCGGTGAGACCTCCTGGGCCTTGCTGGCCTGGGTGACCCGCAGCAGGCGCACCTGCTGCGCGCGGTGCCGCTTGCACCAGCCGGCCAGCAGATCCCGCAGCTCGTCGGGGGCCTGCAGGGTGGAGAAGGCGGAGCCCAGCTCCTCGGTGACCCAGGCGGCGGAGCTGTGGACGGGCAGATCGATGATCACGCGGCTGACCCGCTCCCCGAGGACGGGGACGTCGGCTTGCCAGGTGTGGATACCGTCGCGGCCGAGCGCCGTGACCCGGTGGCGGGCCGGGGCCAGGGTGAGCTCGTCGGTCTCCGGAGGCACGGGGCGGCCATCCACCCAGATGCGGGTCTCGGGCGGGACCAGGCCCAGCAGCAGGGTGCCGGTGCCGGCCATGCGCAGCTTGCGCTGCTCGTCGGTGAAGGCGCGGCCGGCATCGCCATCATCGCTGGGCAGCGCCCCCGGCGGGCCGTCGAGCATGGCGGCGGCCTGGCGGAAGCTCTGCTCGTGGCCGAGGTTCTTCCTGGCATGCAGGCGCGCGGCGCCCTGCAGGTAGGCGAGGTCGAAGAGGGTCTCGGGGGGCAGGGTGCCGGGCCAGCGATCGAGGGCGGCGTAGGCGCGATCCGTAGCGGCCTCCACCGCGCCCCAGCGGCCCTCGGCGGCGGCGGCGCGGGCCTTGGTCAGGGACTCCTCCAGGGCTCCGCGCTCGTTCGCGCCGTCCACCCAGCCGCCGGCGTCCAGCTCCAGCAGCAGATCCACGAGCACCAGGACCTCGCCCTGCAGCAGGCCCTGCGCCTCGATCCACGCGGCGTCCTCGGCGCAGGACCCCTGGCCGTCGCACAGCAGCATGGAGACGCGGCGCTGTCCGGGCGGGGGCGCATCCGACCACGGCGGGGCGCCGAGCGCGGCCGTCAGGAGCAGCAGGGCGCAGGCGGGCGCCAAGGGCGTCTACGCCTTGACGATGTGGACGACGATGACGGTGATGTTGTCGTCGCCGCCGGCCTGTAGCGCGGCCTGCACCAGGGCGTCGGGCAGCTCGGGGGGGTCGTGGGCGGCGCAGATGGCGGTGAGGGCGTCGTCGTCGAGCGGATCCGTGAGGCCGTCCGAGCAGAGCAGGAAGACATCGTCGTCGTCTACCGGGCGGGTGGAGGTGTCGGGCTCCACCGGGCCGTGGAAGCCCACGCTCTGGGTCAGGATGTTCTTGTGGGGGACGACCCGGGCCAGATCCGGGGTGATGCGGCCGGCGTCGAGCTCCATCTGGACCACGGTGTGATCCCGCGTGAGGCGCTGCAGGCGGCGGTTGCGGTAGAGGTAGATGCGGGAGTCGCCCACGTGGGCGAGGTTGGCCATGCCGTCCTCGATGAGCAGGGACACCAGGGTGGTGCCCATGCCGGCGTAGGCCGGGGTGGCCAGGGCTTCCTGGCGGATGCGCAGGCTGGCCTGGTTCATGGCGTAGCGCATGCGCTCCCGCAGCATGTCGGGGTAGTCCTCGATGACGCGGTCGAGGCGGGTCTCATCGGGATCCAGCTCGCCCAGGACCACATCTTTGACGGTCTCGACGGCCAGGCGTGAGGCGACCTCGCCCGCGGCGTGCCCCCCCATGCCGTCGGCCAGGAGGAAGAGCCCCTCGTCTTCGAGGACCGCGAAGAAATCTTCGTTCTGTTCGCGGACCGGTCCGGGATCGGTGAGCGCGTAGGCTTCGAGGCGCATGGGGCTCCCAGCGGGCGACGGGCGCGGTTGGACGTTGAACTTGCAGCGGCCTGTCATTAACGCACCGGCAGACATACGGCAGGAGCGGCCCCGCGGGGTCCGGTCCCGTCGCCCCCGTCGCCCGCGCCGGTTCGCAGGAGCAGGCGCCGCGTTCGCCTTCAGCAGGATCGATGATGACCCCCCGCTTCCCCTCCTCGGATCCCGGTGTCGGCGACCGCCTCGGCGGCTACCGCATCACCGGGCTGGTCGGGCGCGGCGGCATGGCCGTCGTCTACGCCGCGGTCCAGGAGTCCTCCGGCCGCCCCTGCGCCCTGAAGCTGCTGCTGGCCCACGTGGACAGCGAGGAGGTCCGCGGCCGCTTCCAGCGCGAATTCCGCGCCCTCTCCCGGCTCGATCACCCCAACGTCATCCAGGTGTACGAGGCGGGCCTGATGGGGGACCGCCCCTACTACACCATGGAGCTGCTGGCCGGCCACGACCTGCGGCGCGAGATGGAGCTGTGGCGCGATCTGGCCCTGGCGGAGCGGTTCCGGCGGGCGGAGGACGTCCTGCTGCAGGTCAGCGCGGCCCTGGTCCACATCCACGCGCAGGGCCTGGTGCACCGCGATGTCAGCCCGAGCAACATCTTCGTGCTGCACACGGGCGACGTGAAGATCATGGACTTCGGCGTGGTGAAGGAGCCCGGTGGCGATCTGACCTGCGTCGGCGAGCTGGTGGGCACGGTCGCCTACATCGCGCCCGAGCAGTTCACGGGCGAGCGGGTGGACGAGCGGGCCGATCTGTACAGCCTCGGCGCGGTGCTCTACGCCATGCTCACCGGCCGGCGCCCCTTCCACGCCCGCACCCTGGCCGGCTACCTCGAGAAGCACATGCATGCGGCCCCGCGGCCGCCGCGTGAGGTGGTGCCCTCCGTCCCGGAGCACCTCGACGAGGCCTGCATGCGCCTGCTGTCCAAGTCCCCCGCGGAGCGTTTCGCCTCGGCCAGCCACCTGCTGCACTACATCAAGCAGGGTGCGCCCATCTCCTTCGACATGAAGGGCGGGCGCTGGCCCCAGCGCACCGTGGGCCGCGCCGGCGAGCTGGCCCAGCTGCGCGAGGCCCTCTCCGCCCTGGAGAGCGGCAGGGGCGGGGTGCTCCTGCTGGAGGGCCCGGCCGGCTCGGGCAAGACCCGCCTGATCGACGATCTGGCCGCCCAGGCCCGGGATCGGGGCGTCAAGATCTACACCGGCATCTGCCGCAAGGAGGGCGGGCGCGCCTTCTCCGGGTACGCCCAGCTCTACGGCGCCCTGGTCGCCGATCGCGCCGCGGCCCCGGCCGAGGTGCTGCGCCGGGTGTTCGTGGCCGAGGGCGAGGAGGGTTCAGCCGCGCCGGTGGAGCGCTACGCCGCCTTCGCCGCCTTCCTCGACCTGCTCCGGGTCCAGGGCCGCGCCGTGGTGGTGCTGGAGAACGTCCACCGGGCCGACCCCAGCTCCCTGGCGCTGACCGAGTACCTCGTCCGCAACATGCTCGGCCTGGCCAAGGACCCGGTGCTCTTCGTGCTGTCCCGCTGGCCCGTGGCCGAGGGGCCGGACCCCATGGCCGCCCTGGTGGACGGTCGCTCCACCGGGGTCGGGGTCGAGCGCATCCCGCTGGGGCCCCTGGATGTGGCCGCGGTGGAGGATCTGCTGCTGTCCATCGTCCCGGGCGACCGCTCCGCCGGCGCCCTGGCCCGGCGCGTGCACCGCGAGGGCGAGGGCAACCCGCAGTTCATCGTGGAGATGATCCGCACCTTCGTCGATGAGCGCGTCATCCAGGTGGACGAGCACGGCTTCGCGCGGCTGCGTCGCGACATCGGCGAGATCACCCGCTCGGGTCTGCCCCTGCCCCTCTCCCTGCGCCACGCGCTGCGCGAGCGCCTCGAGCCCCTGTCCGACGAGGCCCGCGAGGTGGGGGTGGTCGTCGCCCTCGCGCGCCAGGACGTCGGGCTCCCGTTGATCTCGATGGTCACGGGGATGGACGAGGACATGCTCGTCGAGGTGGCCGAGGAGCTGGTGGACGCCGGGGTGGTGCGCACGCGCCGCGTGGGGGAGGAGGAGCGCCTCGACATCTCCCAGTCGGGCATGCGCGACGTCCTGCTCGACAGCGTGGACGAGGCGGAGCGCAAGCGCCTGCACCGCGCCATCGGGGCGGTGCTCGAGCGCCTGTGGCGCGGGCGCCTGGGCTCGGTGCTGGAGATGGTCGCCTGGCACTTCGAGCAGGGCGATGTGCCCGCCAAGGCCTACCCCTACCTGGTGCGCGCCGGCGAGCACCTGATGGCCCGCTCGCTGATGGCCGAGGCCCTGGCGGTCTTCGACCGCGCCCAGCAGATGGAGCCCGTCGCGCGCGTGTCCATCGTGTTGGACCTCGCCGACCGCTCCCTCGCGCGCCTGCTCCTGGCCCGCAGCCGGGCCTTCGCCCACCTCGGCCGGTGGGACGACGCCGACAGAGAGGTCCACAAGGCCCACCGCATCGCGGGTGATCTCCAGGACGAGCGCCTGCTGGCCCAGACCCACTACGAGCTCGGCTGCATGTTCCGGCGCCACACCGACATCGACCGCGCGCAGGAGCACTTCAACCGCGCGCTGGAGCTGGCCGAGAAGGTGGGCGATGCCGCCCTGCGCATCAACGCCATCAACCGCATGGGGGCGCTGCGCTGGGCCTGTGACGATCTGGACGGCGCCAAGCGCGCCTGGATCCAGGTCCTGGCGCTGGGCGAGACCACACAGGACAAAAAATCCGTGGCCGCGGGGTATTCCGGCCTCGGCCTGATGGGCATCTGCCGCGGGCAGAGCGCGGAGGCCCGCCGCTACCTGGAGTCGGCCGCCCGGGAGTACGAGGCGCTGGGCGCGGTGGATGATCTGATCATCACCCGCATCAACCTCATGGAGCTGTACCACCTCACGGGCAACCTGCGGCGGGGGCTGGAGTTGGCCGACAAAGCGGTGGCCCAGTCCCGCGAGATCCGCCACGTCGAGGGCATCGCGCTGGGCCTGCGCTACCGCGCCATGATCCTGGTGGACCTCGGGCGGCTGGAGGAGGCCGGCTCCCACGTGGAGGACGCGCTGCGCCGGGTGAAGGAGCAGGGCAACCTGGAGGAGCAGCTCGGCTGCTTCGGGGCGCTGGCGCGCATCGCGGTCTACCGCAACGACTGGTCCGACGCCCTGCGCTGGCTGGACGCGGCCGAACCCCTGCTGGCCCGCTACGATCTGGAGGGCGTGGCCCTCATCCTGCACGCCTGGCGCGCGCGGGTGCGGGCCGAGCTCGGCGATGTGGAGGGCTCGCTGGCGGCCATCTCCCGCTCCGACAACCTCGACGTCCGCCGCTGGCCCCTGCACCTGGTGCGCTGTGATCTGTCCATCGGGCGGGCCCTGGCGCGCATTGGGCGGCACGAGGAGGCCATGGCCCGGGCGGCCCAGTCGCTGCAGCGCGCCGACGCCGCCGGCTACCGCTTCTATACCTTCAAGGCCCACAAGCTGTTGTCCGGCATCGCGCTCGATCCGGCGGTGGCGGATCGCCACGCCCGGGTGGCCCGCGCCCTGGCGCGCTCGCTGGCGGCGAACCTGAGCGCGGAAGATTCAGCCTCGTTCCTGGCGTTCCACGGGATGGGCGAGCCGCAGGCCTCGTGAGGGACGCGGGCGCTCTCTGCGCTCGCGGGCCCCCCCGGTGGGGCACCGACCAAATCAGCCGACAGTTCAGGGCTGCCGGAGAGCTGTCAGCTATCAGCATTCAGCCGTCAGCAAGATGGTTTTCGCTGGCCACTCCGAAAGCAGCCGGCACGCAGACCGTGTTTCGGCAGCTTCGGCCGTAGCCTTCTCGGTATCGAACTTCGTACCTCGTTCGTAGCTGACCGCTGACCGCTGACCGCTGACCGCTCCCCCCGGTGGGTATGATCGCAATTTCGGGAACATTGCAACGGGGCATCAAATTTGGTAATGTCCTTGGCGCCGCTACCCCCAAGGAGGCCCCATGCCAGACAAGCTCTTCGACATCACCCCCGAGATGCGTGCGCGTCTCGCCGAGCGTCTCCTGACCGTGATCGATCACGGCATCGCCACCGTCGCGGCCCTCATGGGCGGGGCCCCCGTGGCCGATGTCCCTCGACCCCAGGACGGCGTGTGCCCCGAGCTGCTCACGGCGCTGTCCCACCTCGTCGAGGTCGGCGATCTTCATCGTGGCTCGGTGGTCTATGCCTCGGGCCCCCTGCCAGCGGGGACGGTGCTGCGAGAGGACCCGCCCGAAGACCGCCGCGCGGCGAGGCTGCGCATCCCCGCCCTGCCGGGGCCGACCTTCGGCTTCTTCATCGATGATCAGCCAGGGTTCCGGTGGGAGCACGACTGCCGGCTGGCGTGGGTCAACGTCCGCACAGGTCTGTATTCCATCACCAAGGCCCAGGAGCGCCCGGTGGTGGTGCGGCCCGACGGCATCGAGCGCCCCTTCGTGCTGCGGGACGGCGTTCGCGTGGGCGGTGTACCTGTGGTCATCGTCGAGGGCGAGCGGCCCCCGCACCCTGCCGGTGACGCCGACAAGCCGGTGGACGAAGCCGAACTCCGGGATGGCGTTCCGGTCGAGACGGGGCGGCCATGTACGACCGTCCCGAGAGAGCCCAGGGACCCTCCCGGCGAGCCGGAGACGCCGCCTGAGGAACCGGAGGTTCCGCCCGACGATCCGGTGGAGTCACCCGAGCACCGCGATCCGCCGTGTCGTCCATGCTCCAAGCGTGCCCTGTCTTGCGACCTGGGCGACAAGGCAGATGGCTGCATCGGAGACAACATGGAGGAAGACGCCGCAGCCGTCGCGAAATGGCTCGAAGGTGAGGGCTTCACGGTGTCTCGACGGAGCCAGGAGACCGGCAACGGCCTGCCTGGCTTCACGGGCAACCTCGGCAACGCGCTGGTGGCGGCGATCCAGGGTGAAGGGGCCGTGCTGACCGCCGCCGAGGCCGCGCTGGGCAACCATGCCTGCTGCTGCCACGAGTTCTTCCTCTACCTGGCGGGTCACGGCAATGCCAACGGGGTGACGGTCTACCCCTACAGGAGGGGCGACTCGAGGTCGTTCGTCGACTGGGCCAGCATCATCGGCGCCATCACCGGCAGCTTCCCAGCCAACACCCACGTCTACATCTTCGTCGATGCCTGCAAGAGCGGTGGCCTCATCACCTTCATCAACGGCGCGGGTGGCGCGGCCTTCCGAGCACGCTTCGCGCGCTGTGGCTACACGATCCTCACGGTCACCGACAGCGCCCACAACGCCGCGGGTGGTCAGGGGATCGACTCGGGCACCGAGGACTTCATGGAAGGCGCCGACGTGGACAACGATGGCGATGGTACCAAGGGCACCCTGCGGGACCGCTTCAAGGAGATGGAGGATCAGGGCGGTGGCTACGAGCCCCAGGGCGTGCAGCAGGGCACTGGGAGCCTCGGCCCGTTGAAGTAGGGCCGGTCGCCACCCAGGGGCGCGACACCACCCGGCTTTGAGCCGGGGAAGCGAAGGAGGTACGAAGTTCGATACCGAGAAGGCCACGACCGAAGCTGCCGAAACACAGTCTGGGTGCCGGCTGCTTTCGGAGTGGCCAGAGAAAACCATCTTGCTGACGGCTGAATGCTGATAGCTGACAGCTCTCCGGCAGCCTTGAACTGTCGGCTGATTTGGTCGGTGCCCTCCCTGGTGTGGCGCGCAGGCCAGCAGCTCCCGGGCACCGAGGTTCCCTCGGCGGAGGCCGCGGCGGGATCCGCCGCCGGCAGCCGCCTGCGCCACTGGCTCACCCTCTTCGCCGCCGCCGTGGCGCCGCGGCCGGCGGTGCTGGTGCTGGACGAGGCCGACGTGGTGCGGGGGCCGCCGCTGATCAGCCTGCTGCGCCAGCTCCGCAACGGCTTCACCGGGCGCGGGGTGGGGCGTTTCCCCACCTCGGTGGCGCTCGTGGGCATGCGCGACCTGCGGGACTACCTGAAGCACGCGAAGGACGGCGTGCCGGTCAACCCCGGTAGTCCGTTCAACGTGAAGGCGGCCTCTGTGACCCTGCGGGACTTCACGGCGGCTGAGGTAGGCGATCTGTGCGCCCAGCACACGGCCGAGACGGGGCAGGATTTCGAGCCGGGTGCGGTCGAGCGGGCCTTCTGGTGGACCCAGGGGCAGCCCTGGCTGGTCAACGCACTGGCGCGCACGGCGGTGCTGGAGCTGGTCCCGGACCGCGGTTTGCCCGTGACGGCGGCGCACATCGACGAGGCCAAGGAGCAGTTGGTCCTGGCGCGGACCACGCACCTGGACAGCCTCGCGGAGCGGCTGCGGGAGCCGCGGGTGGCGCGGGTGGTGGAGCCGATCATCCTGGGAGACCGTCCATTCTCGGTCCCCTACGAGCACGACGACTTCCAGTATGCGTTGGACCTCGGCCTGATCCGGCGTGGCCCCCAGGGCGCCGAGCCCGCCAACCCCCTGTACCGCGAGGTGCTGGTCCGGCAGGTGGGCCTGCGGTTCCAGGAGGCCCTCCACCAGCCCTGGTGGCCCTGGCGCACGGCGAAAGGCCGCCTCGACTTCCCAGCCTTGGTCGAGGCCTTCCTGGACTGGTGGCGGGACAACGAGGGGGCGCTCGAGGCCCACGGCGAGAAGGGCTATCCCGAAGCGGTGCCGCACCTGGCCCTGATGGCCTTCCTGCAGCGGGTGGTGAACGGAGGTGGATCGGTGCTGCGGGAGTACGCCTCCGGCCGCGGGGCGGTGGACCTGGTGGTGCAGTATGGCGGTGACCGCTTCGTGGTGGAGATCAAGCGGGTGTTCTCGGGCGGGCGTTCGCCCGAGCGGGTGCGGGAGGAGGGCGTGGCGCAGCTTGGCCGCTACCTCGAGGAGCTGGGCGAGCCGGAGGGTTGGCTGGTGATCTTCGATCAGCGCCCGGGCCTGGACTGGGAGCGGCGCCTGTGGCGCGAGGAGCGCGAGCATCGGGGTCGGATCCTGCGGCTGCGGGGGGCATGACCGGTTGATGACCATGACCGGGGGACAGCTGCACGGAAACATGGAACGCGGCACGTTTCCGTGGCCGTGATGCGTTCCACGGCCGACGCCACCACGTTCACCAGCCCAACATTTCCTTGCTGTCCCGATTCGTGGCGCCGCCGGCCTTCAGGCCCCCGGACGCGACACCGCGGGGGGGAGATGAACCATCTCGGGCCACCTGTGTCGCCTCGGGACCCCTGGGCGCGACACCGCGGGGGGGAGATGAACCATCTCGGGCCACCTGTGTCGCCTTCGGGCCTGGCTGGTTCTGCTGCGGCGCCACGATCTGGGACAGGAGGCGTTTTTGGGACCGTATCCGCCGTTCCCGTTCCCGACCGACGTTGCTCCGAGGACGGACCGGAGTCCGGACCGGCGGGGCTGCCCTCGCACGTGGTCTGGAACGCGCGGCGCCTCCGACCCCCGACTCCGGACGCGGGAACGGGTACGGGTACGGGTACGAGAGCCTGCGGCTGTTTCTTGATAGTTCCCCATGCCGCGGCTGTCGCGGCTCCATGAGCCAGGAAACAGGAATTTCGCGCAAAGACGCAAAGACGCCAAGGGCAGAGCCAGGGTCGGATGCACTCTCGCCCGGTGCGATGTGTGGGCAGTTACCCATACGGCTCCTGGTCGTCGGAGGCGGGAACAAGCTTACTTCGGCCCTAGTACGTCGGAATTCTACTTCGGCCCAAGTACGGCGGTGGCTACCGATTGGCGTTGGTGGGGCCTTGGCCACCGATTGGCGTTGGTGGGGCCTTGAGGCGAAGCAACACGGCGTGTACCGACCTCATCAGCCACCGGCGATCCGCGGACGGCGCGGCAGCACCTTCAGTCCAGGCCGCGCGGACCACGGCGCCGCTCGTCAGCCGGGAGGCCGCTCG
>JBDRKM010000072.1:0-5340 GCA_043814015.1 Pseudomonadota bacterium | reverse complement strand
GCGCCGACGGTCTCCAGTGCACCGAGGACGACCTGTGCACTGCCGACGGCCGCTGCACAGGGACCCCCACTTGCGACGACGGGCACGACTGCACCGTGGACGTCTGCTACCGGACCGGGTTCGGCAGGGAGCTCACATGCCTTGCTGGGCGCTGCGGCGACTGGAAGTGACCTCCTCGTCGTCGACCCGCGAGCCCGGCGATGTTGCGCCGAGCGCGTGTGTCCGCTCCTCCCCCACCGGAGAATCCCCCTCACCATGGGATTCCCGAGCTTGAAGACAGATCAAATCTCACGAGTTTCACGGTCCGCCTCGAGTCGCTCAGACAGACGAATTTCACGGAAGTCACAGTCCTTGCCACCTATCTGCGGCACGCTGGTTTTCTCGCTAATATCGTGTTGCTCAGATGGATGAAATCAGCGCGATATCAACAAAGTGCCACCACTCTGGCCTTGATGTCCCAGCTGCCGACAGCCGGCATTCTCGGGAGATCGGCCTGAGTACTGAACAGATGTCCTGTCCCCTGTTCAGGGGACAACAGAAGTTCACATTACCCCAGAACAGGGTACAGCATTACGGCCATAACCAGCATCTTGTACCCTGTTCAGGGGACAAAGAATTGGCTTGACATAGAGAAAGAATAAACAAACTATAAAGAACTGGACCGCCATGTCTTCCGTGATACTTCATCGCCTCCATGGAGGCCGCTTGAGCGTCCCCTCTCCGATGCTCGCACCAGCGGGGGGTGCGGGAGATGTCTGGCTGTCTTCAGTGGCCCTCACCCGGCCCGCGTCGTTTATTCGGAACAGCGAGACGAGGTTGCCTCGGATCGCCAGTCCTCCTCCCAAAGGTAAGCGTTGCGGGTCGCGGTGAGGGTGTTTTTGACCATGTCCTGAGACTCCAACTCTTCCACCTCCCACCGCCTTGCAGACCGCGAAGCCGCAAAGCCCGCCCGCTGCAGCGGGCAAGGGCAGCAGAGCCTGGGTCTTCAGGCCCGGGCGGAGGCCGGTGGCGGGAATTTCGGGCACGAGCACGAGCATGGAGCGGGGGTCAGCGGGAGGGGAGGCGGGCCAGAACCTCGCCCTGGTAGCCGACCACGAACACCGTGTCGGGGCCGGTGCCCCAGACGTCCTGGAGCCGAGTGGTCGTGCCGCAGGGGACCTGGGTCCACTGGCGGCCGTCGTGGCGGAGCAGCGTCCCGTTGTCGCCTGCCGCCAGCACGAAGCCGCCGCTACCCCAGACCGCGCGGAGCGGCGCGGACGTCCCGCTCCGCTGGGCGCGCCAGCGCCGGCCGTCGAAGCGCAGGATCGTGCCTGCGTCACCCACGGCGAAGACGTTCGACGGGCTGCTGCCCCAGACATCGAAGAGATCGCGCTCGGTGCCGGTCCGCAACGCGGTCCAGGACGTCCCGTTCCAGCGCAGGGCGGCGCCCGCGCGGCCCACGACGAACATGTCGGCCGGGCCCACACCCCACACGCCCTCGAGCCCGTTGGGAGTCGGTGCGGCCCGCGCGGCCCAGGCCGTACCGTCGAAGTGGAGCAGCGAGCCCTCGCCACCCACGGCCCACACGTTGTCGGGTCCGGAGCCCCAGATCGCTCGCATGGGCTGGCCCATGGGCGCGGGCTGGCGGGTCCAGCGCAACCCGTCGTAGCGCAGCACCTCGGCGAGTCCCACGGCGAAGACGTTCCGCGGGTCGCTTCCCCAGACGCCGGTGAGCTCGCCCACGGCCTCGGTCTCCAGTGGCCGCCAGCGCGCGCCGTCGAAATGCAGGACCGCACCCTGCGCGCCCACGGCGAAGACGTCGCGCGCCCCGAATCCCCAGACCGCCCGCAGTGGCCGATCCAGCGCGGTGGACTGGGCCGCCCAGACTTGGCCGTTGGACCGGGTGATGGCGCCGCTGGCACCGACGGCGAAGACCGTGCCCTCGTCGCTGCCCGCGATCGCGTTGAGCGTCGACTCGAGGTCGCTGTGCTGCGCGCCCCAGTGGGCGCCGTTGCCGTGCAGTATCCTGCCCCAGAGGCCGACGATATAGACGTCGCCCCCGCTGCTCCCCCAGATCCCGCGGAAGCTGTCGCCGCGCTGGACCGTGGTCGACATGGCGGCGCGCAGGTCGGACCAGGCGTTGCCATCCCAGTGGATGACCGTGCCGTCCCAGCCCGCGGCGTACACGTCGTGTGCGGCGCTGCCCCAGACGGCCTCGAGGTTCCGCTCGGTCCCGCTCGTCAGCAAGGTCCAGCCGCGGCCGTCGAAGTGCGCGACGACCCCCTGCCAGCCCACGGCATAGACATCGGTGGGGCTCGATCCCCAGACCCCGTGGAGCGGGTGCGGCGTGCCGGTGGACAGCGCGTTCCACCGTCCGCTGGCGAGCTGGAGGACCGTACCGCCGCCGGCAGCGGCGAAGACCAGACCCGGACCCGCCCCCCAGAGGCTGAAGATGTCCTGCTCGGTCACCCCGGCCTGCGGGGTCCAGCTCCGACCGTCCCAGTGCAGCAGCGTCCCGCCGGCGCCGGCGGCGTACACGTCGGCCGGTCCGCTGCCCCAGACCGCGTACAGGTCACGGGTGGTCCCGCACGGCTGCATGGCCCAGCGCGTGCCGTCGAAGCGCAGGATGGTGCCTTGTTGGCCCACGGCGACCACGGCGTCCGGCCCGCCCACCCACACCGCCTCCAGGGTGTTGCCCTGGGGCATGGGAAGTTGCCAGCACCAGCCCTCCCCCATGCACACCGGGTTGGGCCGTCCCCGGAGCTCGTTCACGTTCAACGCCGGCGGCACTGGCGGTCCGCTGTCGGGGAGGATCTGAGGAGGCAGCGGCGGAGGCTCGCGCCGCCTGGTGCCGGCTGGGCGGTCCCGGCAGCTCCAGGACGCCGAGACCGCGAGCAGCACCACCCAGGTCAGCACGTTCCGTCCGATCCCTTGCATTCCCCTCTCCTTCGGCCCACGGCCCCGGAGGTCCCAGGCTACAACCTCGGAGCGTCAAGCTCCAGCCCGGAGGGACGGTCGTCGCGCATGGCGCTCACTCCCCGATGCAACGTGGTCGTGGTGTGGTCGAAAAAAAAAAACCCTACCCACGCTCCTTCAGGCTCAGGGCGGTGTGGTAGTAGATGGCAGCAGCGGACTCGACCTGAGCGAAGTCGATGGACTCGTCGGGACGGTGGGCCTGCTCGAGCTGACCCGGGCCCAGCAGAATGGACTTGACGCCCGCGGCCCAGAGCTGGTTCGCGTCGGAGTGGCTGGGGAACGGCCGCGGCTCCCAGGCCAGGGTGAACCGGGCGTACACGTCCTTGAGAGCCTCGACCAGGGGCCCGCGCTCGGGCAGGGCGTAGCCCGCCTCCACCTGGTTGAACCTGAGCACGGCGTCGAGGTCGGGGTGCTCGCGGGCGGCGGTCTCGAGGAGCTCCTCCATCTCCAGGATGACGTCGGCCAGGGCCTGGTCGGCTGGCAGGTGAACGTCCAGCCAGGCCTCGCACGCGTCGGGCACCACGAACCCGCCGCCCGAGGTGAAGAGGTCCCGGAGGTTGTAGACCAGGCCCGCCCCCCGGCCCTGGAAGAAGCTGGTGAGGCGCAGCAGGAGGTGGAGCATGGCGAGGGTCGCGTTCTGCCCCTCCCGGGCCAGCGAGGCGTGGAGCCGCTCGCCCCTCGTGGCCACCTGCACCTCGAGATACCCGTAAGTCGAGAGGCACGGCTGCAGGTCCGTCGGCTCGCCGACGAGGGCCCAGGGGAAGTGGTACTCCTTGACGAGCGCCTCGGCGCCGTCGCCCTCCTCTTCCTCGCCAACGACGAGCGCGAGGGTCACCGGGAGGTCGGTGTGCCCCTGCTCGAAGAGACTGAGGAAAGCCTCGATCATGGCGGCGCAGCCGCCTTTCATGTCCGCCGATCCCAGGCCGATGATCCGACCCGCCTCGGCCCATGCCCCGAAGTCGTCGAGGTCGTATGCAGTGACCGTGTCCAGGTGACCGACGATGGCGGCCGCGGCGTCCGCGCCGGTCGGGGCGACCACGAGGTTGTCCCGGTCTTCGTCGACCTCCTGCCGCACGACCGGGAGCCCGCGCCGCTTCAAGTAGCCGTGGAGGTAATCGACGAGCTGCTCCTCTTTGCCCGTCGGGCTGTAGATGTCGAGGATACGCAGGAACAGGCGACGCAGCCGCGCGCTGTTGATGGGCAGGGACGCCACGGTCATTGCTCCTTGTCGGGCTCGACGTGGTGGTTCCGACGCATCCCGTTGCGGGGCTTGTGGGCCGAGAGGTTGAGGGTCAGGTAGATGTGCGGCAGGGGCTTGCCGAACCCGATCTTCTGGAAGAACCGCAGGGCGCTCTCATTGTCCGCCTCGGTGTCCACGATGATCATGCGCACGCCCATGCGGGCCATGAGCGCGCGAATGTGTACGAAGAGCTTCTCGCCAATCCCGGCCTTCTGGTGGGCTGGCGCCACGCCGAGCCAGATCAGGTGCCCATAGGTCCAGGCGGAACGCGATTTCTCGATCACGGTCCCCAGCGCGAAGCCGACCACCTGCTCCTCGACCTCGGCGACCAGGCAGAGCTCGCCGTCGGAGTTGAACAGCTCGACGATCTCGTACTCGTCCCAGGTGCGGTAGAGGTTGGGGACATCCCGCGCGGTGAAGAGCTTCTCGCCCATGTGGAAGACCAGCGCGAGGTCGTCGATGGTCATCTCGCGCACGATGAGCTCGGGCTTCTTCTTCAGTTTCGATGGTTCGTCTGGTGTGCTCATCTGTCGGTTCATTGTAGCGCACCGGTCGTGCGGACCAACAAGGTGCGACGGACCTACTTGAGCTTGAGCTGCACCCGCCAGAGCGCACGCGACAGCTCTTCCATGGTGGCGAAGCGCCGTTCCGGCCGCTTGCGCAACGCCTTGAGGATCGTGCGCTGGAGGGCCGGATCGATGTTCGCGTCCGGAGCCCGCTGCCGGGGAGGCTCGGGCACCACGTGGAGGTGGGCGTGAATGATCTTCTTGGGGTTCTCGTCCTTGAAGGGGACCGACCCCGTCACCATCTGGTAGACGAGTATCCCGAGGGCATAGACGTCGGCCGTGGACTCGGTCGGGACGTTGGGCCGGGCCATCTCGGGGGCCATGTACTCCGGCGTGCCGTAGATCTTGTCCGGCACCTCGGGCACCGCACCCGGGCGGCCGAGCTGGGCGAGGCCGAAGTCCAGGACCTTCACGAAGTCCGTCCGGTCACCCTGGCGGGTGAGGAACACGTTCGCCGGCTTGAGGTCGCGGTGGATGATGCCCCGCACGTGGGCCGCGCCCAGGGCGTCGCAGATCTGGATCGCCAGGTCGATGGCGCGCTCCTGCTTCAGCCTCCGCTCCTGATACAGCAGCTCGTGC
>JBDRKM010000071.1:0-70335 GCA_043814015.1 Pseudomonadota bacterium | reverse complement strand
GCGCCGACGGTGCGGCCGCCCTCGCGGATGGCGAAGCGAAGCTGTGGCTCCATCGCCACCGGCGTGATCAGCACCACGCTCATCTCCACGTGGTCGCCAGGCAGCGCCATCTCCATACCCTCGGGCAGCGCGATCTTCCCGGTCACGTCCGTGGTCCGGAAGTAGAACTGCGGACGGTACCCCGTCACGAACGGCTTGTGCCGCCCGCCCTCCTCCTTCTTCAGGATGTAGGCCGAGCCCTTGAAGGTGGTGTGCGGCGTGATGCTCTTGGGCTTCGCCACCACCTGGCCGCGCTGCACCTCGTTGCGCTTGATGCCCCGCAGCAGCAGGCCCACGTTGTCCCCGGCCTGACCCTGGTCCAGGATCTTGCGGAACATCTCCACGCCCGTGCACACAGAGCTCTGCGTCGGCTTGAAACCCACGATCTCCACCGGCTCACCGGTCCTGATCATGCCCCGCTCCACACGACCCGTGCACACCGTGCCGCGACCCGTGATGGTCATCGTGTCCTCGATGGGCATCAGGAAGGGCTTGTCGATGTCGCGCTCGGGCTGCGGGATGTAGGTGTCGATCGCATCCAGCAGCGCGATGATGCTGTCCTTCGCCAGCGGCCCCTCGATTCCCTCCAGCGCATGCAGCGCCGAACCCTTGATCACGGGGCAGTTGTCGCCGTCGAACTCGTACTCCGACAGCAGCTCCCGAACCTCCATCTCCACCAGCTCTTGCAGCTCTTCGTCCTCGAGCAGGTCGATCTTGTTCAGGTACACCACCATGCTCGGCACGTTCACCTGCCGGGCCAGCAGCACGTGCTCCTTGGTCTGGGGCATCGGGCCGTCGGAGGCCGCCACCACCAGCACCGCGCCGTCCATCTGCGCCGCGCCCGTGATCATGTTCTTGATGTAGTCGGCGTGTCCGGGGCAGTCCACGTGCGCGTAGTGCCGCGCAGCGGTCTCGTACTCCACGTGCGCCGTGTTGATCGTGATGCCGCGAGCCTTCTCCTCCGGCGCCTTGTCGATCTCGTCGAAGGCCACAAAAGACCCGAACCCGCGCTCCGCCGCGATCTGCGTGATCGCCGCGGTCAGCGTGGTCTTGCCATGGTCCACGTGACCGATCGTGCCGATGTTCACGTGCGGCTTCGTACGCTCGAACTTCTTCTTGGCCATGGTATTCCTCGCGGTTGGCTGGGTCTGGTGCGGGTTTCGGGGGCGCGGCCCCAGAAGATGGAGCCCTTGTCCGGGATTGAACCGGAGACCCCGTCCTTACCAAGGACGTGCTCTACCTCTGAGCTACAAGGGCAAGATGGATTCGGGGCTGGAGCGGGAAACGGGGTTCGAACCCGCGACCCTCAGCTTGGAAGGCTGATGCTCTACCGACTGAGCTATTCCCGCTCAAAGGTCACCGGGGTTCGACTCCCGGAGGAGAGAAATGGTGGAGGGTGGTGGATTTGAACCACCGTAGGCGTACGCCGGCGGGTTTACAGCCCGCTCCCTTTGGCCACTCGGGCAACCCTCCACAGATCTCAACCGGCCCTCGATGGGCCCCGGAAGACACGCTTTCAGAGAACTATCGCGCTGGAGCTGGCGGTGGGACTCGAACCCGCAACCGGCGGTTTACAAAACCGCTGCTCTGCCGATTGAGCTACGCCAGCGGGTCGGGAGAATCCCGGTGAGCCGCGCGGGGCCGCCATATACTGCGGCACCCCCCGAGTGTCAACACGGCTACGGCGTTTTGAGCGATGCAGGATCGAAGACCCCAGCGTCCACGAGATCGCCGCGCTCGATGAGCTTGACGACGATTCGCTCCCGTGGCTCGCCGGCCGTGAAGGCCTCGCTCTTGAGCGGCATGATCATGCCGTCACCCAGCTCCTGGTAGTCGGCGAACCTCCAGCGGGCCTCTTCTTCCTCGCCACTGCGTACGATCAGCTCCCGCACGCGGTGATCGCCCGGATCGGCCCCGACGAGCAGGCGCTCGCTCTCGCCCCCTGGCACGACCTCCAGCCAGACGAGAGCGCCGCCGTCAACGGGGGAGTCCACCGCCAGCGCGGGGTGTTCCGCGCCCCAGGCGCGGATGGCCAGGGCCTGGCCCAGCACCACCTCCGGGGCGAAGGCCAGCAACCCCTCGCGGGTCGGCCCCGCCGGGACCTCGTGGATCTCGCCCCGCACGTACAGCCAGGCCTCGTCACCACGCACGATGGCCGCGCTGTCCTGGCCCGTGCCCTCGAGGATGCGCACGTCCAGGCGCAGTGCGTCACCGTCGCGCCAGAACTCGTGGCCAACACGCAGCTCCCCCCGCTCGGTGGACAGGCGGCGCTCGTAGCGGCAGTGCGCCCGGCTCCAGCCACCGTCCACCCCGTCTTCACTGGACGCTCCGGCGACAGGACCGCCCCCATGGGCCAACGCGATGGCCGCCAGCAGCTCTGCACCGCGCTCCGCCCGGGCGTCTCCGCCCTCTGGATCTCGGGCGGGCCCAGCCTTCTCTGCTCCGAGCTCTCCGCCAGGCCCCGCCAGCAACACTGAGAGCTCGTCCACAGGGAGCGCGTCATGCCCGGCCACGATGAAGACGCGCGCCGACTGCCCGGACAGCTCGGAGAGGCGCACGGCGTACCCGTGCGCGACCTGCCCGTCCTCGGTGGTGAGGGTGCGGACGATGAACTCCCAGCCCGTACCCCGGCGGAACCGGCGCACGATCTCGGCCTCGATGCCCGCGGCCTGTACCTGCTCCACCAGCGCGTCGGCTTCGGCATGCTGCTGGATGCCGGCGGTCTGGGCGTAGTAGAGGTCGGCCCACGCGTCCCCCGGCAGCGCGGCCGCAGACAGGAGCAGCAAGGAGGCGAGAAGGAAGCGGGCTGTCATGGAGTACTTTCCTCGGGAGGGGCCTGGGCGATCCCCGTGCGCAGCCGCACCGCAGGGTCCGGATCCTGGGCGAGGCGCTGGAGCAGCGCGGCACCGCCCGCCGGGGCGGTCTCGGCGATGTATCCCGCGACGAAGGCTCTGATCCTGGGATCCTCGCTGGCAGCGAGCGCCTCGAGCCGCTCGGGATCGCGCCCGCCAGCTGCCACGAAACGCCCGGCGACCACGGATCGGCAGCGCTGGCTGGGGGGGTTCGCCTCTTCCAACATCACCCTGAGGAGGGCCGGGAGGGTGTCCTCCCAGCGCTGCAGGCGCAGGATGTCCAGCGCGGCAAAACAGTAGAGGTCCGCGTCCTCACCCGGCTGGGCCGCGGCGGCGAACAGGGGCTCGACGCCGCGCAACCCGCCGGCGATGACCATGGCCTTGGTGGCGGAGCGCCTGGCCTCGGGCGTGCCCTCCCGCAGGGTCTGCTCCAGGAAGCGCCAGTCACGCTCGGTGGGGTGCTCGAGGTCGAGACGCGGCCCGTCGCCTCCGGTGTCGTCCACACCCCGCGCGGGCGCGAACCCATCCATACCGACGGTGCCGGGCAGGGCCGCATCCGGCGGGCTGGGGATGTGTCGTGCCACCCCGCTCAGACCCGCGCCCACCCGCCCGGCGGCGAAATGAGCCACGGCCACGGTCCCGCCGACGATGACGAGCCCGAGGGCGAGCGGTGCCCATGTGGAGATGCGGGCCAGGAGAGGCTCCAGCGGGAGGTGGAGGGAGGGGATCCCTTGTCTATCAAGAAACAGCCGCAGGCTCTCGTTCCCGTTCCCGCGTCCGGAATCGGGGCCCGGAGACGACGCGCGCGTCGGACGACGTGCGACGGGCGAGGGGCGAGGGAGCGGCCTGACGGCCGCGGGGGCCAGGGGACGAGGGGCTCTCTGGCCTCCGCGGTTCTCCGGCAAAGAGCCGCCTCACTCCTCGGGTGCCACGGCCTCCTCAGGCTCCCACCGCTCCTGCTCCACGGGGGCGGGCATGAAGCTCAGCGCCCCCACCAGGAGCGCCGCCAGGGCCATGAGGCGCGCGCGTCCGGTGAGCGCGGGCAGCGCGGGGACAGGCAGGCTCTTCCAAAACCCGACGACGAGGGAGATCCCCGCCCAGACAGCCCAGCCAGGCCAGATCAGGCCGGCCAGGACCAGGACGCCCACCATGACCTTCGAGATGGCCGGAGCGTGGCGCGGCAGCAGGGCGTTCACGATGTGACCGCCGTCGGTCTGGCCGAGGGGCACGAGGTTGACGCCCGTGATCAGGCAGCCTACCCAGCCCGCGAGGGCCAGGGGGTGCAGCTCGGCGTAGCGTCCGGGCACCTCACCCACCAGCCAGCACCCCAGCAGGTCCATGGCCGGGGGGTCGTTCAGTACACTGACGACCTCGCCCGGCGTGGGGATCAGGTCGGGCCCGGTCCAGTGCAGGCCCACCGCCATCAGGGCGAAGGACACCAGGGCGCCGGCCACGGGCCCCGCCGCGGCCATCTCCAGCAGCGCGGTCCGGTGGGGAGGCTCGCCGTCCAGGGAGATGACCGCCCCCAGCGTGCCGAACGCGAAGGGATAGGGGATGAAGTAGGGCAGCGACAGCCGCCAGCCGTGCCGCACGGCCACCAGGTAGTGGGCGAATTCGTGGCTCAGGATGACCGCCGCCAGCGCGGCGGTGTAGGCCAGGGCCTGCCAGGCCACCGCGGGTTCGCTGAGGGCCTCGGCGCCACGCCAGGCCCAGAACATGGTGCCGAGAGACGCCAGGAAGAGCCCGAGGCTCGTCCTCAGCTCGCGCGGGGCGGGCACGGCGGTGACGCCGTCTACTCGATGGCGCGCAGGGTCAGCTCGTAGGTGCCGCTGTCGGTGCCCGCGCCGACGACGACCAGATAGCGCTGCCCGCCCTCCAGCTGGATGCGGAGGTAGGCCTCCTCACCCGAATCTCCAGCGCGGCCCCCGGAGTTGTCCTGCCGGTTGGCGGTGGGGGTGTCGTCGAAGTCCAGGGTGTCCGCGTCGAAGTTCTGCGGACCGAAGAGTTCCCCACCGGGCAGGGCGGGGTCGATGGAGCACATCTGGACCAGCACCTGCTCATAGAAGCTTCTCGGGAGCGGCTCGTCCAGGTCGGCCACCCCGTCGCCGTCCCAGTCGTCGACGCAGGAGGTCGGCCACTCGCTGGTGGTGCCGCAGGGGTCGAATTCGGCGGGCGCGCCGCCCTCCTCCTCCTCTTCCTCCTCGGTCACCGTGAGCTCGATGGGGTTGGCCGAGAGCACCTGCTGGAAGAAGAGGTAGTCCAGCAGCGATATGGGGTAGGCGAAGTCCACGGCGCCGCTGGCCGCGCAGGCAGAGCGGTTGGTCTCCTCGACGGTGGGGGTCGGCACCCAGTCCTCGGGCACGATCGCGAGCCAGGGGTTGAAGGGCGCGATGTTGCCGGAGTCGTCCTCGTACTGGCGATCGAGCCAGATCTCGACCGAGACGAAGGTGCCCGCGGCGCGATCGGTGAGGTCGAGCAGCCAGCGATCCGTGTCGAACAGGCTGGCGTCCTCGGACCCACCGTCGGCGTCGAAGGTGGTGATGCTCCACTCGCCACCGATCTCGCCGACACCGTAGATGGGCGCACCGTCCTCGGGCAGGTACGGCAGCAGGATCGAGCTGGTGCTGCTGGACGAGTAGCTGGTCTCGACCGCGAGGTCGTCGAAGGTGGGATCGTTCCAGCGGACGATGAGGCTCTGCATGGACTCGGCCTCGCCCTGGATCTGCAGCATCGTGGACTCGTAGGGGAGCCGCGGCAGGCGAACCACCGAGGCGCCATACCCGCCCGTCATGTACCCGGAGAAGTCGAACCCGGGCACCATGGTGGCGTGATCCGAGTTGGACAGCGTGACCCGCAGGGTCGCATCCTCCGAGGGATCATCGGTGGTGCCGCCCTCCATGTAGAGGTTGACGCCCCCCAGGTTGACGCCGCGCTGGTAGCCGTTGGCGCCGTAGTAGACGCCCGCCTCGGGGGGGTCCGGCGGCGCGGTGGGGGCGGAGATGAACTCGGCGTCGGCGTAGGGAGGCCAGGCGTCGGGGTCGAGCAGAGGGTCGCCGTCGGCCTTCTGCACCGCGCTGGCGAGCAGGGCCGCCTGCCACTTGAGCACGATCTCGGCGAAGTCGCTGGGCCCGCCGAGGCTGGAGACGGCGTCCACCACGTTGTCCTCGTCGGTGAGGTCGGACTGGGCCAGCAGCCCCAGCACCTCGGTGCCGTAGGTGTCCACCAGCCAACGGAGGAACAGGTACTGGGCGCCGCGGCCCTCCAGCGAGAAGCCGCCCTCGGACTCCACGGTGGTCAGGGAGGTGAGGTGCGGGGCGTCGAGGTAGTCCCAGGCGTCGTCGAAGTAGATGGCGCCGAAGCCACAGGTGTCGGCCGCGACGGCGCCGAGGCCCTGCATCAGCCAGTCGCTCTCCATCCCGCCGCCCTGCTCCAGCACCTTCTGGTTGTACAGAATGAGGTGCACGGTCCCCTGGGCGATCTGCGCGGCCAGGGACATGCTCGTGTAGGCGTCGACGGTGGTGGTGGCCCGGGGGTTGTAGAAGCCCCAGGGATCGGGCGCGAAGACGTAGACGATCTCCTGGTAGTTCGAGCCGGGGTTGGTCACGGAGTCGTACTCCATGAGATCCACCTCCGGATCGGTGTAGGACTCGATCACGGCGGCCTGGTCCTCCGGGTCGGAGGCGGTCAGCGGGATGTGGTTGAGGACGTTGGTGATGAGGACGGTGACGCGCTCATCGCCGTTGACGTCGCTGAACTCGCCGAGGATGTCCGCGAGGTTCACCATGATGTTCGCGTCCACGATGCCGGCGATGGTCTCCAGATCGCAGTTGTCGAAGCCGTAGGCGTCGTCGTTGGGGGCGGCCTCGTCGATGAGGCCGTCGCAGTCGTAGTCGCGATCGATGGGGACCGTGTCGTCCACCCAGATGGAGACGGTGTCGCCCAGCGCCCACAGGGTGGCCGTGGCGGGCTCGTAGGAGGTCTCGTCCGTCATGGAGTTGCGGACGTGGAAGGACTCCATGGACTCGCCCACCTCCAGCTCGGGCATGGGCACGGGGGGCAGATCGGAGGAGGGCTCCTCGGCCCTGGCCGCGGCGCGCGCCGCCCTGAGATCGACGAGCTGCTGGCGGAAGGCGCTGGGAGCTCTGGGCACGGCGGGGCTGGCCGACGGCATGGGGGCCCCGCCACGGCTGCTCTGGGTGAACCGCGCGTCGTAGCCGGTGGCGCCCGCGCCGATGTTGACCAGGAGCATGTAGAATTCCTGGTCGCGGTTGTCGTCGCCGCTGACGTCCGTGAGATCCACGTCGAGGTACCCGCCGTCGTCCTCGTACACGCCGTAGTCGCCCGGATCGTCGAAGGTGTAGTCCACGTCCGTGTCGGCGTCGGTGTCGCCGTCGGTGTCGCCGTCGCTGTCGGCGTCGGTGTCGGTGTCGGTGTCGCCCTCGCTGCAGCCGGGGCAGAAGTCCGGGAAATCAGACCCGCAGCCCTCGCAGCCCGAGAGCGAGAGCAACAGAGGAAGGACGACGATGGCCTGTGCGCGCATGGTACCTCCGGAGGCCGCCGCGGCGCGCGCCGCGGGTCACACCTCACCGGCTCACCGACTCGAATACCACGGTACTTTCAGGCCCGTCAACGCATCTCGGCACGGCGGGCCGAAGCGCGCCACCGGGGTATGACCCCTGCACTTCCCCCCTCTGGCTCGCGCGCCTACCTTTCCGGATGGGTTCGACCGAGGATTGAGCGCACCATGAGAGACCTCTACGAGATTCTTGGAGTCCAGCGCGCCGCCGACCAGGCGGGCATCCGCAAGGCCTACAAGGCCCTGGCGCGGAAGTACCACCCGGACGTCAGCAAAGAGACGGACGCCGAGACCCGCTTCAAGGAGGTCAGCGCCGCCTACGAGGTCCTCTCGGACGAGCAGCGCCGGGCCTGGTACGACGAGTTCGGCGAGGAGTCGCTCCGGACGGGCTTCGACGCGGATCGCGCGCGGCAGCTGCGGGCGGCCACCGGTGGCATGGGGGGCAATCCCTTCGGCGACAGCGGGGTCTCCCTCGACGAGCTGTTCGGCAGCATCTTCGGGGGGGGCGGCGGCAGCCCCTTCGGGGGGGGCGGGCGCGGTCACGTCGGCTGGGAGGAGAGCGTCACGGTGAAGCGGCGCGGCCCCGACATGGAGACGCGCACCGAGATCGACCTGCTCACGGCCATCAAGGGCGGAGAGGTGACCCTCCACATCCGGCGGCCTGAGTCCTGCGCCATCTGCCAGGGGCAGGGGGGCACGGGGCGCCAGGTCTGCGCCGCCTGCCGAGGCAAGGGGCGCGTCACCCAGGGGCGCCTGGGCATGCAGGCCGTGACCCTCTGCGACGAGTGCGCCGGCAGCGGGTACACCTTCAGCCAGGAGTGCCCGGCCTGCGGTGGCGGCGGGCGGGTGATGTCGGCGAAGGCCCAGCGGGTGCGGATCCCGGCCGGGGTCCAGGAGGGGCAGGTGCTGCGCCTGCGGGGGCTGGGCGGTGAGGGGCGCAGCGGGGGCCCCCCCGGCAACCTCCTCCTCACCGTGCACATCCGGCCCCATCCATTGCTCAGACGCGAGGGCGCGGACCTCGAGTTCGATCTGCCGGTGACCCTCACCGAGGCCCTCGGCGGCGCCCGCATCACCGTCCCGACCCCGGATGGGGAGATCAACGTCAAGATCCCACCGGGGGCGAAGAACGGCCAGCGGCTGCGCCTGAAGGGGCGCGGTGTCGCGCAGGCCAAGGGCGCCCGGGGCGACCTCTACCTCGTCCTGCGCCCGGTGCTGCCCGAGGAGCCCACCCCCGAGGCCCTGGCGGCAGCCGAGCTGCTGGACGCCCTGCTGCCGGCCCCCCCGCGGGAGGGGCTGCAGCTCTGACAGCGGCTCGCACGGTGCACCTGAAAGATGCGGGTTATCCTGCGCCGCCTCTCGCGCTGGAGCCCCATGCAGGCCCTCCTGACCCTCCTGCTCCTCCTCCCGCTGGCCCACGCCGACATCGCGGACCTGCTGGCGAGCGCCGCGGACTCCGCCCGCCCCGAGCCCGAGCGGATGGCCGCCTTCGAGGCCCTGGTGGCCGAGGGCTACGGCCCCACCCTCATCCAGGCCGCGGAGGACCCGGGGCTCGACGCCCGCCAGCGCTACGTGGCGGCACGGGCCCTGGGTCGCATCGACAGCCCGCCCGGACAGCAGGCGCTGCTCCGGCTCCTGGGTGACGACGTCTCCGGCATCCGCGCCGCCGCGGCCGCCGCCCTGGGCGAGGCCCACCACGTCGAGCACGCGCCGAAGGTCGCCGCCCTGCTGGAGGATCAGGCGACCATCGTGCGCGTGGCCGCCGCGGACGCGCTGGTGCAGTTGCCCTCGGCGGCCTCCGTCCCCGCCCTGGAGCGCGCGCTCTGGGAGCCCTCCAATTTCTACCGTGGACAGAGCCTGTGGGTCCGCCGCCACTACGTCGACGCCCTGGGCGCCACGGGCTCGCGCACGGCCCTGCCGGCCCTGATCCGCTGCCTCGACGACGCCGACGCGACCGTGGTGGAGGCCGCGCTGGCCGCGCTGGAGCAGATCTCGGGCGTCTCCTGGGCCGAGGGCCGCACCCAGCAGGAGCAGCTGGAGGCCTGGCGGCGCTGGTTCGCGAACCAGAGGTAGCGGTCAGCCGACCGCTACACCTTCACGTGCATCTTGAGCACGGACCGCCCCACGCCGACGGTGTCACCAGCCCGGATGCGGCCGATGGACACGCGGCGGCCGTTGTGGAAGGTGCCGTTGGTGCTGCCCAGATCGCGCAGGTAGATCATGCCGCGGCCGAAGACCTCCACCACGGTGTGGCGACGAGAGACCTCGGGATCCGTGAGCGGGATCTCGCCGGCGCGGCGCCCGATGGTGACCGTGCCGCGGGTGAAGCGGAACACCTTGCCGGCGTCCGGGCCGGCCACGGCCTCCAGGACGGCGTTCATGCCCGGGGGGAGGCGCAGATCCTGGCCGATGACGTCGCCCTGGCTGCGGGTCTGGTCGCCCGACTTCTTGACGTCCACGAGCTCCTCGTCCAGCAGCCAGGCGATGTCGAGCTGCTGCTGGCCGCCCGCGCGGCGCTCGGCCGCCTGGGGATCCTCCTCGCTGCCGAGGAAGAGGATCATGCGGCAGGAGCCGATGGCGATCTCGTTGCCGGGCCGCAGCTGGGCCTCGCGCACCAGGCGACCATCGACCATGGTGCCGTTGGTGCTGGACAGATCCTGGATGACCCACTGCTCGTCGCGGTAGATGATGCGGGCGTGCACGCCGCTCACGAGGGGATCGTCGAGGACCAGATCGCCCTTCTTGCGCCCGATGACGAGGGGGACGGTCTCGGGCACGGGGACCTGGGCGCCCGCCCGGTGTCCGGCGACGATCTGCAGGAAAGCCCTGGCCACGCGCTCACTCCTCGTCAGGGGGCCGAGGACACCCGGAGCGGGCGCCTCGCCCCGAGCCTATCACGACACGCCCTGGGGGCGGGCGCTGCCCATGGAGCGGGCCAGGATGGCCTTCTGCACGTGCAGGCGGTTCTCGGCTTCGTCGAACACCACCGACTGGGGGCCGTCGATGACCTCGGCCGCGACCTCTTCGCCGCGGTGCGCGGGCAGGCAGTGCATGAAGATGGCGTCGGGGCGGGCGCAGGCCATCAGGTCCGCGTTGACCTGGAAGCCCTCGAAACGCGCCATGCGCTCGGCCTTCTCCTCTTCCTGGCCCATGCTGGCCCAGACATCGGTGTAGACCACGTCGGCGTCGGCCACGCCCTCGCGTGGGTCCTCGGTGATCTGGATGGCGCCGCCGCGCTCGGCGGCCACGGCGCGGGCGTTGGTGACCACGTCGGCGCTGGGGGCGTAGCCCCGGGGGTGGCAGACCGCGACGGTCATGCCGAACCGGGCGCCGCCGTACAGCAGCGAGTGGGCCATGTTGTTGCCGTCGCCCACGTACGCCAGCTTGAGCCCCTCGAGGCGCCCCTTCTTCTCCTGGATGGTCATGAGGTCGCAGAGCACCTGGCAGGGGTGGAGCAGATCGGACAGCGCGTTGATGACCGGCACCGAGGCGTGCTCGGCCAGGGCCAGCACGTCGGCGTGGGCGAAGACGCGGGCCATGATGCCATCGACGTAGCGGGACAGCACGCGGGCGGTGTCGGCGATGGTCTCGCCGCGGTGCAGCTGGATGTCCTTGGGGCCGAGGTACAGGGCGTGCCCGCCGAGCTGGGTCATGCCCACCTCGAAGCTCACCCGCGTGCGCAGGGAAGGCTTCTGGAAGATCATGGCCAGGCTCTTGCCGGCGCAGGCCTGCTGGAAGCCCGCGGGGTTGAGCTTCATCATGCGCGCCAGATCGAGCAGCGCGCGCAGCTCTTCGGTGGACTTGTCATAGAGGGACAGGAAGTGCTGAGGCATGGGTTCTACACCTGAAAAGGCTTGTTTCTGCGAAATGGCGCCCCGGCTGCGGGGCACATCCGCCGGTGGCTCGGGGCCCGCGTCCCTAACGCGGCGCGGGGGTCGATGCCCGGGGGCCTCTCAGTCCAACCGCTGCCAGGCCGTGCGGGGGAACTCGGCGCAGGGCGGCGGCGACTCGGCCGCGATGACGTAGTTGGCGCGGCGGTTGGCCTGCTCGTCGGTCTCATCGGGCGTGGACACCGCCAGCGCGCCCTCGCCGAACCCCTGGTAGAAGATCGGGTGTTCGAAGCCGTGCGCCTCGAACCAGTGCGCGATGGCCTGGGCGCGGTGTCCGGACAGCACCTGGTTGGAGCCGGCGTCACCCACGGTGTCGGTGTAGCCACCGACGTAGAGGTTCATGGCGATCTGGGTGGCGGAGAAGCGCTGCAGCACGCCGCGGGCCTGCTCGAGGGCCGCCTGCAGCTTGGGCTCCTCCTGCGCGAGGATCTCCCAGCGGGCGGTGTCGAAGACCACATCCTCGTGGGGGATGTTGTAGGACCAGGGGAACAGATCGACGCCGGCCCAGAAGCCGTCGGTGTCCTGCACCTGGACGTGCAGCCGCAGCACGTCGCCGGGCGAGGCGCTCCAGGAGGCGTCCACCGCCCCGCCGGCGCCGACACCCCCGGCCTCGGTCTCGCCGTGCCCGATCATGTCGCCGGACTCGCCGTAGGCCTCGATCTCGACCCGAGCCACGGCGCGATCGGCGCTGAGGACGAGCTGACGGGCCTCCAGATCGAGCCGATCGCGCGGCACGGTGATCTTCATGGGCGGCAGGAGGGTGACCTCGAAGGACAGCGGCAGCTCGCCCTCGTCATCGCCGAAGGAGGCCAGGAGCTTCCCCTTGCAGGTGGTGCGCCCCAGCGGCACCTCCAGGGGGATCTCGAGCTTCTCTCCCGAGCCCAGGGTGCCACTGCGCTGCACCTTCACCGCGCCGCAGGCCAGGCTCACGCTGAGCTGATCGACAGGCTGGTGACCACGCAAGACCAGGGCCGGCCAGGAGGCGCCCTGCTGCCCCTTGGCCACGAGGTCCACCGTGATGGGCTCATCGGCGCGGGCCACGCCTGAGAGGGAGAGCAGAGCGAGTGGGAGGAGAGCGGAAGAGCGGAACGTGCGTGACATGGCGGCCTCCGCACAGAGTCTATCCGACTCCCCTCCCCGCCCGGGAGTCTGCGCGACAGCTAAGTCCCATGGGCCCGTGGGAGCGTGGGACAAGAAGGGGGCAAGCGCTGGAAATGTCCCAACGGGCGGCGCCGCGGGAGCACACGTTTGCCACTTTTTTTCGAATGTTTCAGCGAAGGAAGGTCCCGGCCGCCCGCTGGCACGGGCCTTGCTTGGACACCCAGCGTCCCCCTCCTCCCACACCCAGCGAACAGGAGACACCATGAACGCCATCACCCGTTTCGTCCGCGAAGAGACCGGCCAGAGCACTGTCGAGTACATGCTGCTCATCTCGGTCATCGTGATCGCCATCGTGGCCGCGGCCTACGTCTTCGTCCCCACCTTCCAGGCGGGCGTGCAGGCCCTGGCGAACGACATCAAGTCCATCCTGGACACCGGCAAGATCGGCAGCACCGGCACCACCCGCTAGTCGCTCCCGAATCCCATCCTGTACGCCGGCAGTCTGGCGCGGTGGCTCCTCTCCCGGGGCCACCGCGTTGTGCGTCCAGGGCCGGGCGTCCGTGATACAGGCCGGGCCATGCAGCGCCTCTCGTCCATTGCGCTCCTGCTGGCCCTCCCCTGCCCCGCCCTCGCGGCGGCCTGGGGCAACCCCGTGGCGAACCCCGCCGCCGCACGGGTGTCCGTGGCGGCCGAGGCCGGGGCCGACCAGGTGGCCATGGGGGCGGAGGGATGCGCGGGCGAGGCGTGCACCGCGATCTGGCGCCCGCTGACCGTGGGCGGGCGCGTCGAGGTGGCCATCCTGCGCGGCGTGGGCCTGGCAGGCGGCGGCGCCTGGCTCGGCGATCGCCTGGTGGAGGCCGGCTACGAGGGCGCCGGGTTCGAGGCCTGGGGCGGGCTCGACCTCGCGCTGCCGGTGCAGCCCGCGCTGTTCCTGGCGTTGTCCTCCCGCCTGACCAAGGGGCGCAGCGGCGCGCCCGATGGCGGCGGCGCCTGGACGGGCCTGGCCCTGGCCGGGCTGCTGGCCTGGGCGCCGGATGACCACAGCTTCGCCCTCTACGGCGGCCTCAGCGCCGCGCCCTGGCAGGCCCGCGCGCTGGAGCTCTCGTCGCCCGATCTGTCCCTGTCCCTCGCGCCCCGGCTGCCTGTGGGCGGCGTCCTCGGCGCCGAGCTGCGCTCGGACCCGCTGGGGCTGCCCTGGGCCGGCTCCCGCACCGCCGTGGCCTTCGGTGTGGAGGCCCGCGCTGAGTCGGGGTTGGGCGGGGGCCTCTGGCTGGCGGTGGAATTCTAGGGGTCAGGGCAGCTCGAGGAAGACCTCGCTGGACCAGCCTTCGCCCTTCGCGGTTGCGGGCCAGCGATCCTCGGCGATCTCCGCGGCGTCATGGGTGGTCAGGGTGGCGCGCCCGGTGGCGGCGATGCCGGCCCAGGTCAGGCCACCCTCCCGGGGCAGGATCTCGCCGGGGGCGAAGCCCAGGCCATCGGCGTCCTCGGAGGGGACGGTGCTCACGACCCAGCCCAGCGTCCCTCCGACAGGAAAGCTGGCCTGCCCGGCGGCGATGCGCTCCACGGTGCCGCAGCGCGAGGTGGCCAGGCCCATGGTGGCGAGGATCACGGCGCCCTCGGGCTCCCCGGTGTCGTCGGCGCTCCCCGCGTCTTCGCCGGGCTCCACCAGGGAGACGGTGAAGGCCGCGGTGGGGGTCTCGACCTCCACCAGCAGGGCGATCTCACGCGCGAAGAAGCTGCCCCCGCCGTAGGTGCAGGCGTACTGACCCCGAGCGGGCCAGGCGCGCAGGGTACCGTCGCCCTCGAGCGCGAAGAAGCCCGCCACCTCGGCGGACAGGGCGGGGGCCACGGCGTCCATGGCCGCCCACTCCTCCAGGGAGTAGCCGCACAGCGCCGAGGCCGCGGCGGCCATGCCCAGGGCGGCCTGGGCGGCGGGGGCGGCGTCCTCGGCCACCTGCTGGCCCCAGGCCACGGCGACCGGATCGAGGATCTCGCGATCGGGGAGACAGCCCGCGGACAGCGGGAGCCACAGGGCGATGAGCGCGCGGGTCACGCGTCGTCTCCACCGGAGAGCAGGGCCAGGAGGCCGGCTTCGTCCAGCACGGGGACGCCCAGCTTGCGGGCCTTGGCGAGCTTGGAGCCCGCCTTCTCTCCGGCGACCACATACGATGTCTTCGCCGAGACCGAGCTGGCGGCCTTGCCCCCGGCGGCGCGGATGCGGGCCTCGGCCTCGGCGCGCCCCAGGTTGGGCAGGGTGCCGGTGAGCACGAAGGTCTGTCCCGCCAGGAGGCCCTCGCCTGCGGGCTCGACCGTCTCCTCGGAGAAGCGCACGCCCGCGGCCAGCAGGCGCTCCAGCTCATCGCGGAAGCGGGAATCCGCGAAGGCGGATGCGATGGCGGCCGCGACCTTGGGACCCACGCCATCCACGGCCTCCAGGGCCTCGGCCGGCGTGGCGGCGAGCGCCTCCAGGGTGTGGAAGCAAGCCGCGATGTCGCGGGCAGTGGCCTCGCCGACCTGCGGGATCCCGAGCGCGAAGAGGGCCCGAGCCAGAGGGCGATCCTTGCTTCGCGCGATGGCGGCCAGGAGGTTGGCGGCAGACTTCTCGCCCATGCGCTCGAGCCCGGCGAGGGCGCCATGATCGAGCCCGAAGAGATCGGAGAGGCGCCGCACCAGGCCACGCTCCACCAGCTGATCCACCAGCTTCTCTCCCAGCCCCTCGATGTCCATGGCCTCGCGGGAGGCGAAGTGCTCCAGGGCGCGCTTGAGCTGGGCGGGGCAGCCCAGCGTGTCGGGGCAGAACTGGACGCGGACTCGACGGCCGTCGGAGTCCTCCCGCTCCTCCCAACGCACCGGGCTGCCGCACACGGGGCAGGTCGCAGGGAAGGTGATGGCCGGGCGCAGTTCCATCAGGGCGTCCGGGACGACCCGCTCGACCTTGGGGATGACCTCGCCAGCGCGGTAGATCTCAACGGTGCAGCCCTTCTTGAGGCCGAGCGCCTCGACGAAGGAGGCGTTGTGGAGCGTGGCGCGCGTGACGGTGACGCCGCCGACCTTGACGGGAGCCAGGCACGCCACCGGGGTGATGACTCCGCTGCGGCCCACCGAGAACTCGATGTCGTCGAGCACGGTGCGGACGCGGGGCGCCAGGTACTTGTACGCCGTGGCCCAGCGGGGATGGTGCGCGGTGGCCTCGCCCAGCTGCTGCAGCGCGATCTGATCGAGCTTGACGACCGCCCCGTCGATCTCGAAGGGCAGATCATCGCGCTGGAGGCCGAGGGCCGCGATGGTCTCGATCACCTGCGCGATGCCATGCACGCGCCGCTCGAGCCCCGTGACCGGCAGCCCCCAGCCCTGGAAGCGGGCGAGCGCCTCTGTCTCCGTGACAGGGGGTTCCCCACCCTCGATGAAGCCGAAGGAGTGGGCGTAGAAGCGCAGCGGCCGCCCGGCAGACACGGCTGGATCGAGCTGGCGCACCGCGCCGGCGGCGGCGTTGCGGGGGTTCTCGAAAGGCTTCTCGCCACGCGCAGCGCGCTCGGCGTTCATGGCCTGGAAGCCGTCTAGGTGGAAGAGCACCTCGCCGCGCACGCAGAGGCGCTCGGGAGGTTGGCCCGCGAGCACGAGCGGGAGGTTGCGGACCGTGCGCAAGGTGTGGGTGACGTCCTCACCCACCTCCCCATCCCCCCGGGTGCCAGCCCCGACGAGTCGGCCGCGCTCGTAGATCAGCTCCACAGCCAGGCCGTCGAGCTTGGGCTCGATCACGTAGGCCAGCGGCGCCACCGCGGCCCAATCGTGGCCGGCGCGCTCGATCAGGTAGCGCAGCCCTCCGCGCAGCACGCCGCGATCATCGCGCTTCTCCTCGAAATCCCGCAGATCCTGCTCCCCGAACGCGTTGGCCAGGGAGAGCATCTTGCGCTCGTGCGGGAAAGGCTTGAGCTCCGAGACCGGCGCACCCCCGACCCGGCGGGTGGGGCTGTCCGCGGCGGCCAGGGCCGGGAAGCGCTCCTCGATGAGGCTCAGCTCGAGGAACAGCAGATCGTAGCTGCGGTCGTCGATCTCGGGAGCATTCTGCTCGTGGTAGAGCCTGTTGTGACGCCGGATCTCGGCCGCGAGCCAGGCGGCGCGGGGCGCGGCCCGGGCCTGGTCGAAGCCCGCCACCCGGGCCTGGACATGCGCGGCGTCGTGGGACTGGGTAGAGTCCATGGCGAACCTCGACGGCGCGACCGGACCGCGACGATCCGCGCGCGCCGCGCCCCGGCCTAACCCTGTCCCTGGCCGAGAGCATTCGTCCGAGAGCCGCCTGGAGGTTCCGTGGAGCAGCCCCCTCCGAACCTGAGCGACCTGCTGACCCGGGTCCAGGCCGAACCCACGGATCACGAGGCCCGCATCCAGGCCGCACGGCTGGCGCTGGCCCTCGCCTTCCACAAGGGCGACCCCCACTTCGCCGACATCGCCGAGGCGCTCCTCGTGGATGCTCCCCGGCGCTTGCCCGCCCCAGCGCGAGCGACGCTGCGGCGCCTGGCCGCGCAGGCCCACGCCATCCGGCGGGCGGTCGCCATCGCCCACCAGGAGGCACGCGCCACACCGTCGGCGCTCATCCGCAGCCTCAGCGACGATCCCGAGGCGCTGGTGGTGGAGGTGCGAGCGCTGCTGGCCTCCGGGCGCGGCCAGCTGGCGCGGGCGGTGCTGGAGGTCTCCATCGCCCGCCATCCCGGCCACAGCGGCCTCATGGCCCTGGCCGACCTCGCGCTCGACCCCTGGCCCGACGACGACACCGCGCCTTGACAGCCCCCCCCGGGGCCCGGATAATCAAGCTCCCCTCGCGCGTCCCTCCCCGACGCGCCGCCCCCCGGGGCCCCCCCCTCCCCCCCCTCCTCGGCTCCCCCCTTGGAAATCGATCTCGACGATCTTCGCTCCCGGAGCACCGCTGAGCTCGTCTCGCTCGGCCTGCAGTCCGGGATCGAGAAGGCCACCAGCCTCGGGCGCCAGGATCTGGTGTTCGAGATCCTCTGCCAGCGCACCGCCAAGGGTGCCCAGGTGCCCGGCTCCGGCGTGCTGGAGATCCTGCCCGACGGCTTCGGCTTCCTGCGGACCGCGCGGGTCTCCTACCTGCCCGGCGCCGACGACATCTACGTCTCCCCTTCCCAGATCCGCCGGTTCCACCTGCGCACGGGCGATCTGGTCGTCGGTCGTGTGCGCACGCCGAAGGAGAACGAGCGCTACATCGCGCTGATCAAGGTGGAGCAGGTCAACGGCTACGATCCCGAGGCCCAGGACCGCCCCACCATCTTCGACAACCTCACCCCGGCGTTCCCCAACGAGCCCCTGCGCCTCGAGCACGACCCGGCCGACACCACGAGCCGCCTGCTCGACCTGGTCGTCCCCATGGGGCTCGGCCAACGGGTGCTGGTCCACGCCCCCCCCGGCTCGGAGGGCCTGCTGCTCTACGAGCACGTGCTGCGCGCCCTGCGGGTGCACCACCCCGCCACCGACCGCATCCTGCTGCTGCTGCAGGCGCGCCCCGAGCAGGCCGCCGAAGCCGCCGCCCTGCCGGCCGAGGTCATCGCCACCACCTTCGACGAGCCCGCCTCGCGCCACATCCAGGCCGCCGAGATCGTGAGCGAGCGGGCGCGCCGGCTGGCCGAGGCCGGGCGCGACGTCATCCTGTTCGTCCACACCGTGACCAACCTCTGCCGGGCCTTCGAGGAGCAGGCCGGGGGCCAGGCCCGCCTCGGCCAGGCCGGCCTGGACGGCGCGGTCCTGGCGCGATCCCGGCGCATCCTGGCCGACGCGCACCGCCTGGTCGAGGGCGGCTCCCTCACGGTCTTCGCCACGCTGCGCGCCGGGCCGCAGCCGCGGCTCGATCAGGCCATCGCGGAGTCCTTCCTGGGCACCGCCACGGCACGCATCACCCTCGACACCTCCCTCGCCGTGCCCGGGCTGCGCCCCGGCCTCGACCCGCTGCGCTCCGCCTGCCGCACCGACCACCGCCTGCTCGCACCCGAGGCCGTGGCGGCCCGCGCGCGGCTGCGCGCCTCCCTCCCGGCCGATCCCGCCCAGGCGCTGGATCGCCTCCTCGCGGCCATCGCCGCGACGAGCAGCAACGCAGCGCTGCTCGCGGCGCCGCTTGACAGAGCGGCCCAAACAGGCGAATAGGCGCGCCGAGCACGGCGCCCCGCGCGCCCGAACGCAAAAAGGACTCGCCATGAAGCCCGGCATCCATCCGAACTACGTCGATTGCACCGTCAACTGCGTGTGTGGCAACTCCTTCCAGACCCGCTCCCTCGAGCCGGAGATGAAGATCGAGATCTGCTCCGCTTGCCACCCCTTCTTCACGGGCAAGCAGAAGATCATCGACACCGCCGGCCGCGTCGAGCGCTTCATGCGCAAGTGGGGCCTGCAGGCCCCGCAGGAGCTCGCCTAGATCTCCGGCGCCAGCCTGTTCTGGCCGATGCTCGCTCCTGACGGCGCCGCACCCGCCCCGCGACCGTACGTGGGTGGGCAGGCCATCCTCGAGGGCGTGTTCATGCGCGCCCCCCGGGCGGTGGCCATGAGCGTGCGCCTGCCCTCCGGGGACATCGTCACCCACGCGGAGCCGTACCAGCCGTTCTTCCAGCGCTGGAAGGTGCTGCGCGCGCCCCTGCTGCGGGGCGTCTTCGTGATGATCGACGCCCTCGTGCTGGGCATGCGCGCGCTGTCCTGGTCCGCGGAGCAGGCCACGGCCGAGGACGGCGAAGGCTCCGAGGTGCGCGACGCGGCGCCGAGGAAGGCCAGCTTGAAGGAGCGCGCCGCGCTCACCGGCACCATGCTGATCTCGCTGGTCTTCGGTGTCGCGCTGTTCGTCGCGGCCCCCCACCTGCTGACCGACGGCGCCGGCTGGCTCACCGGCCACAAGCTGGACGTGGAGGGCCCCGCCTTCCACCTGGTGGACGGCGCCATCAAGCTGGTCATCTTCTTCGCCTACCTGGCCCTCATCCGGCGCAGCGCCGAGATCCGCAGGGTGTTCGCGTACCATGGGGCCGAGCACAAGACCATCTACGCCTACGAGGCGGGCCTGCCGCTGACGGTGGAGAACGCGCGCCGCCAGTCCCGGCTGCACCCCCGCTGCGGCACCAGCTTCCTGCTGTTCGTGGTGGGCATCTCCATCCTGGTCTTCGCCGCGGTCTTCCCGCTGCTGCCCACCCTGGCGGTGGACAACCGGCTCCTGCGCAACCTGGTGCAGATCGCCATCAAGCTGCCGCTGACGCTCCCGGTGGCGGCGGTCTCCTACGAGATCATCCGCCTCTCCAGCAGGTTCTACGCGAAGCCAGGGTTCCGCTGGCTGACCGTGCCCGGCATGGCCATGCAGCGCCTGACCACCGAAGAGCCCGACGACCGCCAGCTCGAGGTGGCCATCGCCTCCTTGAGCGCCGCGCTGGCCACCGATCAGGCTCTGGGCGGGCAAGACCTCGGCCTGGAGGGTGAAGCTTTCCGCACGGGTGCCGCCGTGCTGGGCGGAGACGCCCCGCAGGGGTAGGTGCCCGCCTCCCCGGCCCGCGCCGTGTCCAGATCTGGAGGGAACCGTGTTCAAGCGTCTAGACGAAGTCCAGGCCCGCTTCGGCGAGCTGTCCGCGCAGCTCGGCCAGCCTGAGATCGCTCGCGACATCCGGCGCATGACGGATCTGTCGCGCGAGCTCTCCCGGATACGGCCGGTGGTGGAGGCCTACGAGGCGTGGCAGCGCACCCACCGGGAGCTCGAAGAGGCCGAGAGCCTGCTGGAGGATCCGGAGCTGCGCGAGATGGCCCGCGAAGAGGTCGAGGCCTGCCAGGCCCGGATGGAGGCGCAAGAGACCGATCTGCGCATCCTGCTGCTGCCCCACGATCCCTACGAGGGGCGCAACGTCATCCTCGAGATCCGCGCCGGCACCGGCGGCGACGAGGCGGCCCTGTTCGCCGGCGATCTATTCCGGATGTACCAGTACTTCGCGGAGCGGCGCCGCCTGAAGCTCGAGGTCTTCTCGGCCCACGAGATCACGGTGGGCGGCGCGGGTGGGCGCAGCGCCGGCGGCTTCAAGGAGATCCTCTGCAAGGTCTCCGGCGAGCAGGCCTACGCCCAGCTCTGCTACGAGGGCGGCACCCACCGCGTGCAGCGCGTGCCGCTCACCGAGACCCAGGGCCGCATCCACACGTCCGCGGCCACCGTGGCGGTGCTGCCCGAAGCCGACGAGGTGGAGGTCCAGATCAACCAGAGCGAGCTGCGCATCGACGTGATGCGCGCGGGTGGGCCCGGCGGCCAGTCGGTCAACACCACCGACTCGGCGGTCCGCATCACCCACATCCCCACGGGGATCGTGGTCATCTGCCAGGACGAGAAGTCCCAGCACAAGAACAAGGCCCGCGCCATGTCGGTCCTGGCCGCCCGCCCGCTGCAGCTCAAGCAAGCCGAGCAGGACGCCGAGGAGACCGCGGCCCGGCGCTCCATGGTGGGCAGCGGCGACCGCTCCGAGAAGATCCGCACCTACAATTTCCCCCAGAACCGCGTCACCGACCACCGCATCAACCTCACCCTCTACAAACTCGACCGGGTGATGGGTGGCGAACTGGACGACCTGGTGGAAGCCCTGCAGCAGAGCCACCAGGCCCAGCTCCTGGCCGCCCAGGGCGACTAGCGGGGCTCGCCGTGGAGCTGCTCGGCGCCGTGCTGCTCAAGAGCGCGGCCTGGCTGCGCGAGCGGGGCGTGCCCTCCCCGCGCCTGGACGCCGAGCTCTTGCTGGCCCACGCCCTGGGGGTCGAGCGCCTGCAGCTCTACCTGCAGCACGACCGCCCCCTGGACGATGCCGAGCTGACCGCCCTCAGGGAGCTGGTGCGCCGCCGGGGGCAGCGCGAGCCGGTGGCCTACCTCACCGGGCACCGCGCCTTCTGGGAACGCGACTTCCGCGTGGCCCCGGGCCTGCTGGTGCCACGGCCAGACAGCGAGGTCCTGGTGGAGGCCCTGCTGGCGCGCATCCCGGAGGAGCGCGAGGAGCCGCTCTACGTGGCCGATGTGGGCTGCGGCACCGGCTGCCTGGGCCTCTCTGTGGCCGCCGCGCGCCCCTGCGTGCGGCTCTACGCGGTGGACGTGAACCGCGCGGCCCTGGCCTGTACGAAGGAGAACGCCGAGGGCCTCGACATCAAAGCGCGGGTGGCGCTGCTGGAGGGCGACCTGCTGGCGCCCATCCCCCCAGAGCGGCCTGTGGACTGGGTGATCTCGAACCCGCCCTACATCCCCCGCCGCGAGCTCGCCGGGCTGCAGCCCGAGGTGGGCAGGTGGGAGGACAGGCGGGCACTGGACGGGGGTGAAGACGGGCTCGCTGTGATCCGCAGGTTGCTGCCGGCCGCCTTCGCGCGGGCCCGGACCGGGCTGATCATGGAGCATGCCTTCGACCAGGGGGAGGCGGTGGGGGAGCTGGCACGGGTGGCGGGGTTCGTGGGGGTGGAGACCCTGAAGGACCTCGGGGGGAACGAGCGGTGTGTGGTGGCGATGAAGGACGGTGGGGCCGGTTAGTTCTCCACCCATGCCTCCCCTCCCCCTCCTCGCCCTCCTCGCCGGCTGCACCCCGCGGCCCGCCTCCGATCAGCTCACCCCCATCCGCATCGGGGCGTCCTCCCTCACCCCGCTGCACGCCGCCCTGGGCGAGATCCTGGAGCGCACGGACATCCTGGCCCAGCACGGGTTCGAGGGCTCCTTCCTCGACTTCGAGCGCGGCAAGGACCAGCACGAGCGCTGTGCGGCGGGCGAGGTCGATGCGACCTTCTCCTGCGAGGCCGCGGCCATGGTGCACCTGCACCACCTGCCCGGGAGCGTGATCAGTGGCAGCCCGGGTGCACTCGGGCGGATGGCCCTGGTGGTGCGCCAGGACTCACCCGTGCAGGGGATCGCGGATCTGAAGGGCAGCCACATCGCCTACCTGGGGGGCGCCTCGGCGGATCTCGCGCTCGATGGCTGGCTGCGCGAGGCCGGCATCGCGGAGACGGTGCGGGTGGACATGGCCCAGGGGCACGGCGAGCGCGATGTCCTGGAGCTGGAGGCGGGCCGCCTCGACGGGCTGCTGCTCTGGGATCCCTGGCTCGCCAAGGCCCTGGACGAGCACCCCTTCAGGGTGGTGGCCAGCACCCCGTTCTGGTCGGTGGTGCTGGACTTCGACGCCAACCTGCCCGACGAGGCCTGGCACCGCTACGACGCGGCCCTGGTGGACGCCCTGGCCTGGGGCCGCGAGCACCCCGATCAGGCCGCGGCCTGGGCCGCCGAGCGCGGGCGCTTCTCGCCGGCCCTGGCGCGCGAGGTGCTCGACTTCAACGACTACCTCGCCGGCCGCGCCGAGCCCACGCTGCAGGTGACACCTGTGCACCAGGAGCGCCTGGAGGCCTGCGCGGTCTGGGCCGCGAAGACCCACATGGTGCCGATGGACTTCACGCTCGCGCCGCGGCAGAAGGCGGTGAGGTAGGGCGCTCACGGCACCGGCGCGCCGCTGGCACACCGGAACCCCGAGAACACGGCGCCGTCCCCCTGCTTCTTGTGGTGGCGTTCGGAACTCCGCAGCTCCTCGATGACGCAGTGGTGGCCACCGCCGCGCAGGATCTTGTCGCGGCCGGAGGCGGGGCCCGTGGGATCGGTCACGGGCTCCGCGCCGTAGTAGCGCTCGCCGTACCAGTCGGCGCACCACTCCCAGACGTTGCCGGTGAGGTCGTAGATGCCGTGGGGATCGGGGGCGAAGCTCATCACGGGGGCGGTCTTGATGAAGCCGTCGTCGCAGCCCTGGATGGGGTGCCCCTCGGCGTATTGGGGCGGGCACTCGGAGCAGGCGCAGTTGCCGAAGCCCTTGGTGGGCGCGGGCTCGTCGCCCCAGGGGTAGAGGGCGTCGGGGTGGGCGCCGCGCAGCAGGTACTCGAACTCGGCCTCCGTGGGCAGGCGCTTGCCGAGGGCGCGGCAGTAGGCGTCGGCCTGCAGCCAGTTCACCCCGTTGACGGGGTGTTCTTCGAGCCCGGGCTGGCCCCAGGTGGCCAGCTCGCCGTGCCAGTCCAGGTGGGCCTCGCTCTCGGGCGCCGTGACATGTCCCGCGGCCACGGCGGCGGCGTAGGCGGCCACGGTGACCTCGTGCTGGTCGAGGTAGAAATCCGAGACGGTGACCTGATGGCGCGGGCGCTCGCAGGGGCGGGCCTTGGGATCGGAGTCCAGCGCACCCATGAGGAAGGTGCCGCCCTGGACGAAGACCATGGGCACGGGGCCGCTTCCCACGGCTGGGCGCGGGGGCTGGGAGGGCGCGCCGTGGCAGGCGACCAGGAGGAGGGCGGGGGTGGCGAGGTGGAGACGGGCCATCTCAACGCTCCTCGGCGCAGGCCGGGCTCGGCGGCTCGGTGAGGCCGCGCTCCAACACGAGCTGCGCGAGCCACTCCCCGAGCAGCTCGTGGCCGCGGATGCTGGGGTGGAAGAGGTGATCGGGCAGGAACAGGCCGGGCTCGGTGAGCCCGTTGAAGCGCCGCTCGGCGTCCAGGCACAGGCGCCCCTCGGCCACGCAGAAGTCCTCCGAGAGGTAGTCGCGGTAGGCGTCGTCGAAGGAGGTGCTGTAGATCTCGTGATCGCGGACGCTCCGCCGGTTCAACGGCATGCGCACGAAGATGGGCCAGGCGCAGCGATCCCGCGCGGAGCGGTCGAAGCGCGCCAGGTAGTCCTGGTAGTCCCGGAAGGAGACGCGCTTGACCCAGCCGGACTTGTCGCTCGGGTAGGTCTGCTGGAAGCGCGCGCGGTCGGAGCGCCGCAGGAAGTCCAGCGCCACCTGCTCGGCCATCAGGTACAGATCGGAGTGGTACAAGACCCGCTGCAGGGCGATCACCGCGGCGGGCCGGTCCAGGCGGTCCTGCTCGGCGATCATGTCGAGGCAGGAGTCGTTGTTGAAGGCCCAGACCAGAAAGTCTGGCGCGAAGAGGGGGGCGAAGCGCTCCCACAGCAGCCAGCCCTGGTACGAGGTGTGGCCAGGCGAGCCCGTATCGATGATGGTGACCTTGCGGCCCGTGGCCGCCTCCAGGCGCCGCCTCATGACCTGGCCATAGACGGCTGGATCGGGGACCCCGAGGCCAAAGGTGGAGGAGTCGCCCACGATGAGGACGCGCAGCTCACCCGGCTCGCGCGGGCCGATCTCCTCGGCACCCCGGAAGCCCCAGGCATTGGTGCTGTGCGGGACGCGGTCGGTGTCGTCGGACTGGTCGCGCAGGTTGGGGCGGTTGAACCAGTACAGCTCGGGATCCGGGCGGTACTGGTTGAACTGGTAGTGCCGGATGGCCGCGCGCACCCCCAGCTCGGCACCCCCGAAGAGCACCAGCAGGGTAGCGGCGATCACCACGGGGCCGAGCTTGCCGGCCAGGCTCCTGGACAGGCGCCGCTGGACGCGCAGCCAGCCGAGCAGGGCGGCGATGTAGCCGTCGAGCATCAGCGCCACGGCGGGCCAGAGGTACCGGGCGGCGTGGAAGCTGGAGTAGGGGCAGGACTCCTTGACCAGCGGACCCTTGCGCCAGGTGAACAGGGGCTCGGCCTCGAACATCCAGGGCCGGCTCAGGGCCCAGAGGTTGAACAGCAGGAGCGCGAGGCATATCCATGCCACGATCAGGGCTCGCCGCTGGGCTTGGCTTCGCTTCATCGTGGCCTACACCGTCGCCAGTTTGCCCCGCCCCACCTGGGGCACCCGCTTGAGCGCCGCCGCCTTGAGGATCTCGGTGAAGACCACGGCACCGCCGAGCATCTCCACCAGCTCCTCGCGGCTCTCGGTCTTGGAGAGCTTGCGCCGCAGCAGATCGGGCTCGAGGTAGAAGCTGGCGTAGGCGCGGGTGCGCCAGCGGCGAAGCTCCTCCGCGGAGAAGGTCTCGGTCTCGAGCTGGGGCAGCGGCCCACCGCCGTTCAGCGTGTACTCGAGCCAGGGATCGCCCGAGACGTAGCCGCGTTCACGGGCGATGCGGTACAGCTCGGTGGCGGGCAGGATGGTGGCCACGGAGAAGCTGGCCCAGTCCAGGCCGAGCTCGCTGGCGAAGCGGATGGTCTCGGCCAGATCGTGCTCGGTGGTGTCGGGGTAGCCCAGCATGAAATAGCCCCGGGTCTCGATGCCCGCGAGGCGCGCGGCGGTGAAGGCCTTGACGCAGGCATCGCGGCTGATGCCCTTGTTCATCACCTTGAGCATGCGATCGGTGCCGGCCTCGACCCCCATGTGGATGGAGCGCAGGCCTGCGCGCTTGAGGGCGACCAGCACCTCGCGATCCACCGTGTCGACCCGCGCGCGGATGTTGAAGCGCACCTCGAGGTCGCGGCGCGCGACCTCCTCGGCGAAGCGCAGCATGCGCTGCTTGCCGATGGTGAAGGTCTCGTCGAACATCACGATCTCGCGGATGCCCCAGGTCTTCTCCAGCCAGGCCATCTCCTCCACCACGGCCTCCACCGAGCGGAAGCGGAGCTTCTCGGAGTAGACCTGGGAGCAGTAGCCGCAGTGCCAGGGGCAGCCCCGGGAGGTGACCATGGTGGCCATGGGCTTGAGCACCGTCAGGCAGTGGTAGCGCTCCATGGGCATCAGATCGAAGGCCGTGAACGGGAAACGGTCCAGGTCGTGGTTCAGGGGACGGGGGGGGTTGAGCACCACCTCACCGTCAGGGCGCCGCGCGGCGGTGCCCGGCACGTCCCAGGGTGCATCACCCCCCTCGATCCGCTCACAGATCTCGAGCAGCGTGTCCTCCCCGTCGCCCACCGCGGTCACGTCGATGCAGTCCCAGGTGAGGGACTCCTTCGGGTAGATGGTCATGTGGGGGCCGCCCACCACCACCAGGGCGCGAGGCGCCACCCGGCGGACCAGCTGGGCGATCTCCAGCACCGCGGGCCAGCCGAGGGTCTTGCTGGTGAGGGCCACGATGTGGGGGTCGTACTCCTGGATGGAGGGGGCGGCCTGCTCCAGCAGCAGGTTCTCGGCGTGCAGGTCGAGCAGCGCCACGGGGAAGCCGTGCTGGCGCAGCCAGGAGGCCAGCCCGCCGAGGGAGAGGCTCGGGTAGATGCCCATCTTCTCGGCCGCCCGGCGCGACAGGGGCTGCTGGTCGGCCGCCTCGTGGTACTTCACGAAGAGCACGCGCGTGCGGCGCTTCCCGGGGCTGCTGCGGCCGTTCATGGGGCGGACTCCTCGGAGGGGCCCCAATGTAGCACCGTGCCGCGATGGGGGGATGTAGAGCAGCACACAGACCCCCTCACCTCACCACGACCGCCCGCAGGTCGCCAGCGGGACGCACGGTGTGGCGCCGCCAGCCCCGGCCGCCGCCGACCACCGCCGGTGGTCGCTTCGCCCTCCGCCGGAAACGTGATAGGACGCTTGACATACGCCGCGACCCCAGCCGGGGGCCGCGTGGCGGTCGAGCCCCCCCAGCCTCCCAGGAGCCTTCATGTCGAGCGCCTCGTACAAGTCCGTCGTCGAGATGTTCCGCGATCGGGTGCACTCCACCCCCGACGGTCAGGCCATGCTGTTCAAGCGCAACGACGAGTGGGCCCACATCACCTGGCGCGAGGTGGGTGAGAAGGTCCACCTCCAGGCCTGCGGCCTCCGCGCGCTGGGCATGGAGAACGAGCAGCGCTGCTCCATCGTGTCGGCCACGCGCCCCGAGTGGGTCACCGCCGACATGGCCATCCTCAGCGCCGGCTGCGCCACCACCACCATCTACCCCAACAACACGCCTGACGAGTGCTCGTACATCCTGCAGGACTCGGGCACGCGGGTGGTCTACGTGGAGAACAAGGCCCAGGCCGACAAGCTGCGCGGCGTGAGGGGCGAGATCCCCGGGGTCATGAAGCTCGTCACCTTCACCGACGGCGCGGACGGCGACTGGGTGATCACGGTCGAGGATCTGGAGAAGCTGGGCGCCGCCTGGGACAAGGAGCACCCCGAAGAGCTGAAGGCCATCGGCGACGCCATCGAGTCCCACCACCTGGCCACGTTGATCTACACCTCGGGCACCACCGGCCGGGCCAAGGGCGTCATGCTCACCCACGACTGCTGGGTCTACGAGGGCGAGGGGATCGACGATCTCGACATCCTCCTGCCGTCGGACCGCCAGTACCTCTTCCTGCCCCTGGCCCACTCCTTCGCCAAGGTCCTGGAGATCACCTTCATCCGGCTCGGCATCCCCACCGTGGTGGACGGCAACACCGATCTGCTGGTCAAGCAGCTCGGCGAGACCAACCCCACCTTCATGGCCTGCGTCCCCCGCATCTTCGAGAAGGTCTACAACAAGGTGGTGGACAACGCCAAGCAGGGCGGCGCCGTCAAGTGGGCCATCTTCCAGTGGGCGCTGTCGGTCGGCCGCCAGGTCAGCGCCCTGCGCCAGCAGCGCAAGGAGCCCACCGGGTTCCTCGCCCTCAAGAACAAGATCGCCGACAAGCTGGTCTTCTCCAAGCTCAAGGCGCTCTTCGGCGGGCGCATGCGCTTCTTCATCTCCGGCGGCGCGCCCCTCTCCAAGGAGATCGCCGAGTTCTTCCACGCGGCCGACGTGCTGGTGCTCGAGGGCTACGGGCTCACCGAGTCCTCCGCCGCCACCTTCGTGAACCGGCCGGAGAGCTTCAAATTCGGCACCGTGGGCCCCGCCCTGCCCGGCACCCAGGTCAGGATCGACGACGACGGCGAGATCCTGCTCAAGGGCCGCGGCGTCATGCAGGGCTACTACAACCGCCCGGAGGATAGCGCCGAGGCCTTCACCGAGGACGGCTGGTTCCGCACCGGCGACATCGGCAAGGTGGACGGCGACGGCTTCCTCGCCATCACCGACCGCAAGAAGGACATCATCGTCACGGCCGGCGGCAAGAACGTCGCGCCCCAGAACATCGAGAACACGCTCAAGGCGCGCTGCCCCTACGTCTCCCAGATCGTGCTGCACGGCGACAAGCGCAACTTCTGCTCGGCGCTCATCACCATCAACGAGGAGATGGTCGGCAAGTGGGCCAAGGAGCGGGGCCTGACCTGGAACGGCTACGCCGAGCTGGCCGCCAAGCCCGAGGTGCGGGGGCTCTTGCAGGAGGCCATCGACACGCTCAACGCCGAGCTGGCCTCCTATGAGTCCATCAAGAAGTTCGCGATCCTGGATCACGACTTCACCGTCGAGTCCGGCGAGCTGACCCCGAAGATGTCCATCAAGCGCAAGGTCGTCGAGAACGCCAACAAGGCCCTCCTCGACGGCTTCTACGAAGGCACGGTCAAGCAGATCTGATGGCCGGCGCGCCCCTGGACCCCGAGGAGGCCCTGCGGGTGGTCCTGGCCGGAGTCGGCTTCGACCAGGATCCCGAGACCGCGGCCACGCCAGCGGCGTTCCTCGAGCTGCTGCGCGGCCTCGATCCCCGCCGGCCCGCCCCGGCCGTCACCCTGCTGGACGCCCGCTCGTCGGATCCGGTGCTGCTGCGTGGCCTGCCCTTCCACTCCATGTGCGCCCATCACCTGGTCCCCTTCCTGGGCACGGCCTGCGTGGGGTTCCGCCCGGCGGGGCGCCTGATCGGGCTGGGCAGCGTGGCGCGGCTGCTGCACCACCACGCGCTGCGGCCCCAGCTACAGGAGCGCCTCGGCGCCTCCCTCGCCCAGGATCTGCTCGCGCGCCTCGGCGCGCGCGCGGTCTTCGTGCACCTCGAGGCCCGCCACCTGTGCATGGAGATGCGCGGCGCCCGCACCCCCGCCCAGGTCGAGACCCTCGCCTGGCGGGGGGAGGACGATCCCGAGCTGCGGGCCATGCTCGGGGAGGTCCACCTGGGCGGCGAGGCGAGCTGATCAGCCGCGCGCGACCCGGTAGCGCAGGAACAGCTCGTCCCCCACGCGCTCCTCGGACACCAGGCGCAGCCGCGGCAGTGCCGCCAGCGCCAGCCCCGGGCCGTCCACCAGGCTCGGCGCCCCACGCCCGCCCAGCAGCAGCGGGCAGAGGGTGACGTGCAGCTCGTCCAGCAGGCCGGCGGCGAGCAGCTGCGCGATGAGATCGCCCCCGCCCTCCACCAGCAGGCGCCGCACCCCGTGGACGCGCTCCAGCACCTCCAGGGCCCAGGCGACGGTGGGCTCCCCCGGCGCGCGGTGCACCGGCGTCCCCGCAGGGAAGCCGTCGAGATCGGCCTCGGGCCCGCCCAGGATCACGGGCCGGGTGCGCGGGTCCTCGAAGAAGCGCCCGGCGCGGGGGCCCGCGCCGCCACGGGTCAGGACCGCGTTGATCAGGGGCCGCGCCGAGGTGGCCGCGGGGGAGCGCAGCGGCAGGCTCCAGGCCCGCCAGGTGCGCCCGCCCCCAGCACCGCGTCGGCCCGCGCGCGCAGCAGGTCCATGCGGCGCAGGTCCTCCTCGCTGCCGAGCCGGAGGTGATCGTAGCTGGCCGTCCCCAGGCGCCCATCCAGGCTGATGGCGCTGTTGGAGAAGACCTCCATCAAGCCTCCCCGAAGTCGGCCGGCACCCGCACGCACTCCACCGCCACCGCCCCCACGTTCGGCATGTCGAAGGGGTTCTTGGTGACCCGCACCCGGGCCCTGCTCACGGGGAAGCGCGTGCACAGCAGCCGGGCCACGTCCTCGGCCAGGGCCTCGATCAGCCGGTAGGAGCGCCCCATGATCCGCTCCTGCAGCGCCCGGTTGACCTCGTAGTAGTCCACGATCCCGGAGGGGTCGTCCCGCTGGGCGCAGCGCCGCCAGTCCGTCTCCACCTCGAAGTCCACGCTGACCCGCTGCAGGATCAGGGGCTCGTGGGCGTGGAAGCCGATGCGGCAGTCGAACGAGAGGGCGGTGCCGATGACCTTGTCGTGCACGGGGAGAGCCTCCAGGGCGGGGGGGGGAGGACTAACTGTTTCCGGTTACGCTCCGCCGCCCTCCGGAGGTGCCCATGCGCCCGTCCCTCACCCTCGCGGCCCTGTTGCCCCTGCTCTGCGCCTGCGGAGACCGGGGCGAGTCCCCGGCCGTGTCCGAGGCGGAGGCGCGGCCCGCGCGAGAGCTGGCGGGGCTGGTGCTGGTGGCGGACAGCCCCCAGACCCTGCTGGCCTGGTCCCAGGCCACGCCCGCCGAACGCCGCGAGCACCCCGGGATGCTGGAGGGGGTGGTCTACGGCCAGAAGGCCTTCGTGCGCGCGGCGGTGACCGGGTACGACCCCGCCCCGCCGGGCGAGGACGACATCACCGGCTCCCTGCGGCTGCACGCCCCCGATGGCAGCGTCCTGCACAGCGAGCAGGTGGGCACCTCCGCCGCAGACCTCGACGCGACGGCGCCCGGCGTCTCGATCCTGCGCCCCGGGATCGACGTCCTGTTCGACCCCGGCGACCCCGTGGGGACCTACGTGATCGAGGCCGACCTGCACCGCGGCCGGCGGCGGCTGAAGCTCACCCAGCCCCTCCTGGTGGAGGCCGGCGGCGCGTTCCTGCCTCCCCCCGGGGAGGAGACACCGTGAGCCTGCTCGAGGCCCGCGGGATCGAGCTGTGCTTCGGGGATCGCCTGATCCTGCGCGGCTGCGATCTGAAGATCGATGAGGGCGAGCGCATCGGGCTCGTCGGCCCCAACGGCTGCGGCAAGTCGAGCCTGCTGCGCGTCCTGGCCGGCGCGGTCCCGCCAGACCACGGCGAGGTGCGGTGTCGCGGCAGCATCGCCATGCTCGAGCAGGATCCGACGCTCGCCGGTGAGACCGTGGGCGAGGTGCTGGAGGGGGCGATCGCGTGGCATCGCGACCTCGTCCGCGGCTACCAGCGGGCGCTCGAAGAGGGCGACATGGCGCGGGTCGGGGCGCTGCAGGAGCGGCTCGACATGACCGGCTGGGACCTCGGCCACCAGGTGGACGCCATGCTGCAGCGGGTCGGCGCGCCGCCGCGCGAGGCCCGCATCGCCCGCCTGTCCGGTGGGGAGCGGCGCCGCGTGGCCCTGGCCCGTACCCTGCTCGGCCAGCCGGACCTGCTGCTGCTGGACGAGCCCACCAACCACCTCGACGTCGACGCCGCCGAGTGGCTGCAGGCTTTCCTGGCGGGCTACCGCGGCGCCGTGCTGCTGGTGAGCCACGACCGCTACCTGAACGAGGCCGTGGCCGAGCGCATCGTGGAGGTCGAGGACGGTGTCTGCGTCAGCTACGAGGGCAGCTACGGCGACTACCTGGTGGCCCGCGCCGAGCGCCAGGCCGCCCTGGGACGCGCCGAGGACGTGCGCCTGGCCATGATCACCCGGGAGGCGGCCTGGGCCGCCCGCTCCCCCGCCGCGCGCACCACCAAGTCCCGCTCGCGGCTGCAGCGCCTCGAGGCCCTGCAGGCGACCCGGCCCCTGCTGAAACAGCGCGATCTCATCCTGGACCTCTCCACCGGCGAGCGCCTGGCCCACGTGCTGCTGTACGCCGAACAGATCGGCATGGCGCTGGGCGGCCGGCGCCTGTTCCACGACCTCGGCTTCGAGCTGGCGCGCGGGGAGCGGCTCGGCGTCCTGGGCCCCAACGGCTGCGGCAAGTCCACCCTGCTGCGCATCCTGGCCGAGCACCTCCAGCCCGACACAGGGCAGGTGCGACGCGGCCCGCGGGTGCGGGCGGCCTTCTTCGATCAGGAGCGCCGTGGCCTCGTCGAGCGCGACACGGTCTTCCAGTCCGCCGGTGGGGGGCCCGACCACGTGCGCATCGGGGAGCGCCTGGTCCACGTGGCCTCATTCATGGAGCGCTTCCTCTTCTCCCGGGAGATGCTGGACCAGCCCGTCTCCGCCCTCTCGGGCGGCGAGCGCGCGCGCCTGCTGCTGGCCCGCCTGCTGCTGCAGGGCTGCAACCTGCTCCTGCTGGACGAGCCCACCAACGATCTGGACCTGCAGACCCTGCGGGTGCTGGAGGAGGCCCTGCTGGGCTTCGACGGGGCCGCCGTGGTGGTCACCCACGACCGCGCCTTCCTGGACCGCGTGTGCACGGGGCTGCTGGCCTTCGAAGACGACGGCCACGTCCAGCGCTACGCCTCACGGCCCCCGGCCCGCGCCGCGGCCCAGGCCCGCGCCGCCGAGCTCGCGGCGCGCGCCGAGGAGGCCACGCGGACGCTCTCGACCTCCACGCCCCCGCCGCCCCCGGCGCGCCGCCGGCTGTCTTTCGCCGAGCGCCGCGAGCTGGAGGCCCTCCCCGCCCGCATCGAGGCCCTGGAGGCAGAGCAGCAGGCCCTGGAGGCCCGCCTGGCCGATCCCGCCACCTACCGCGATCCGAACGCCGATCCCGGCGCCCTCAGCCGCCGCCTGGCGGAGATCGGCCCGGAGGCCGAGGCCCTGTATGCGCGGTGGGAGGAGCTGGAGGGGAAGGCCTAGCGATTGCGCCCCACCGCGTCCATGTTCTGCGCGGTGACGTCCTTGCCGCCCGAGAGGTTGGTGAACAGCGCGGCGATGCCGTAGATGGGGCCCCAGGGGATGCCCCACCAGGCGAACAGCAGGGTGATCAGGGTGTAGGGCAGGCTCTTGACGAAGGCGCTCTCGCCGGGGCGCAGGTAGTGCACCGCGGAGCCGCGCTTGAAGGTCATGATCAAGATCGAGAAGCAGTACTCGAACACCACGAAGCGGGCCCCCTGCTGCAGCTCGGAGTGGATCTGCTGGTCCGAGAGTCCTTCGATGCCCTTGATGGCCATGGTGCGCTCCTGGATTCGAGTGGGTGGTCTGGCCCGACCGCGCTACCCTGGTATCACCTCAGGGAGGCCCGCGATGCACGATCTGGAAGCCGAGCTCGAGGGCGCGCTGATGGACGCCATGTGCGGCGATCCATGGGGCTCCCTGCTGGTCGGGCGCCTCGAACGCGCGGCGCGGACCGTGCTGCTGAGGCACGGCCAGGGGCGCGCCGCGGTGTCCGTGACGCGCCAGGGCGCCGCGGTCCTGGTCGAGGTGACGCTGCCACCCGCGCCGCGCCGCGCGCGCAGCCTGGTGGTGCGCCTCGATCCCCGCCCTTGAGCCCGCCGGATCGCGCGCTCGCGATGATGCGGAAAAAATGTGCGCTGGAATGATCGCTCTGCTACCTTTGCTGCACGTAGACTGTGAAGCCGACGGCTCGCCTTCCACCAGGAGAACACCACCATGCGTCCCACCCTCCTCCTCTCTCTCTTCGGCGTCTTCTCGCTGGCCTGCACCGAGTACGCGCTCGGCGACGGCAACAACGGCCCCGGTGACATCGACGACGGCGGCGATCCGAACATCACCGTCGATCCCCCGGTGGTGGACTTCGGCAACGTCGAGGTGGCGGATCTCACCGAGCACATCGAGGTGGTCACGGTGGGCAACGACGGCACCGGCGACCTCCACATCCAGAACCTCGAGCTGGAGGACACCTCCGCCCCCTTCTCCATCACCGGCGTGCAGTCCGTGCTGGTCCAGCCCGGCGGCAGCACCCAGTTCGAGGTGGTCTACGACCCCACCACCGCCATGGTGGACGACACCTTCATCCTGATCGACTCCGACGACCCGGACACCCCTGTCACCCGCGTCCAGGTCATCGGCCAGGGCATCGCCCCCGTCATCGAGATCAGCCCCACCAGCTACGACTTCGGCACCATCTGGGTCGGCTGCGAGAACGAGCTGGCGCTGACCGTCTCCAACATCGGCAACGCCGATCTGGTGGTGGACGGCTACACCTTCAACTCCGCCAACACCGATCTGCTGTTCTCCGGCATCGACGATGAGAACGGCGGCGACGACGGCCTGATCACGCTCGGCCCCTCCGAGAGCGAGGAGGTCTTCGTCAGCTACCTGCCGCTGGATGAGTACGCCGACGTGGCCTACCTGGTCGTCTCCTCCAACGACCCCTTCAACCCCACGGTCCAGGTCTCCCAGCAGGGCAACGGTGCCTTCTACGGCCAGGCCCTCGACGTCTTCGAGCAGCCCATCCGCGGCGCCTCGGACATCATCTTCGCGATGGACAAGTCCGGGTCCATGAACGACAACATGGCGAACGTCATCGCGAACTTCGGCACCTTCGTCACCACCATGGTGAACCAGGACTCCGACTTCCACGTGGCCGCCACCGTGAACGACGATGGCTGCATCGTCGGCTCCAACCTCTGGATCGACAACACCTTCACCGAGTCCGAGGCCGAGGACACCATCAACACCATGATCAACATCGGTGGGTCCTACGCCTCCGCCACGGAGCGCGCCTTCACGCTGCTCGAGGCCTGCCTGGTCCAGACCGGCCGCGGCAACTGCAACGAGGGCTTGATCCGCGAGGATGGCAAGCTCAACCTCGTGGGCGTCTCCGACGAGCCCGAGCAGTCCGCCAACCCCTGGTCCTACTACGTCACCCTGTTCCAGTCCTACAAGGACGACCCCGATGATGTGGTGATGCACGCGGTCGGCGGCGACTACCCCTCGGGCTGCGGCTCGGCTGCCGCCTACACCGGCTTCTACGAGGCCACGGTGGCCACCGGCGGTATCTTCCTGTCCATCTGCGCCACCGACTGGTCCGCGCACCTGACCGCCCTGGCCGAGGCCTCCGCGGAGACCCTCGACACCTTCCAGCTCACCGCGGATCCTGTCCCCGAGACCATCCAGGTGCGCGTGGACGGCGTGACCTCCACCCTGGGCTGGGAGTACGACCGCGGCCAGAACGCCATCATCTTCGAGACCGACTACATCCCCGAGGGCGGCTCCACCATCGAGGTCGAGTACGCGCTCATGGGTGACTGCGAGGGGTAGCCCCCGCCCGCCACGGAGAGCGCCCCGCGGGGCGCTCTTCCTGCTTCAGCGCCCGGGGATCTCCCAGACCTCCTCGCCTTCGGTGCGCAGGATGGAGGGGCCGAGGCGCGCGGCGAGGGTAGCGCGGGTGGCCCTGTTCTCGCGCTCCGAGAGGGCGGCGCAGTGCAGCACCAGGAAGCGCAGGCCGAAGGCGCCGAGCCCCGTGGTAGCGCCATGATGCGGCGGCGGGAAGGCCACATCACCCGGGACGTCGCGGTTGCGCACGCGGCGGGCGGGGTCCTCGAGGGCGTCCACGAGCGCGGCCACCAGCGGATCCTGCAGGATGGGATCGCGCAGGAAGACGTTGACGCCGTAGGGGATGGGGCGGCGGTACTGGACCTGCCAGAGCTCGTAGCGCCGGTTCCAGGTGGTGGCGTCGGGCGGCCAGTCGAGCACGCCGCCGGGACCTGGCAGCTCGGCGTAGACGGCGGGGGCGCGGGTGTCGGTGAGCGGCAGGGGCCAGACCGCGGGGCTGAGCAGCAGGTTCTCGGCCAGCGCCAGGGGCAGCGCCGCCCAGAGGAGCCAGCGGGGCCCGCGCGCCACGGCCGCGGCCGCGCCCAGGGCCAGCAGCGGGACCAGGAAGGCGGTCAGCCGGTAGGGGTGGTGCACCAAGCGCCAGACCGAATGGGGCACGCGGTACAGGAAGGCCAGGGGCAGGGGCGCGGGCATGTCCCCGAGCATGACGGGGCGCCCGTTCCAGGCGATGGCGGGGCCCAATGCCAACACCAGGAACAGCAGCGCGGCCCAGCGGTGGGTGCGCAGGCCCGGGTGGCGCGCGAAACCCCAGGCGGCCAGCAGCAGCGCGACCCAGCCGAGGTAGTGCACGTGCAGGATGCCGGGGTTGCCCAACGCCGGGGTGTCGGGGAAGTAGTGCTTGCCCGGGCGCAGGTAGAGGGTGAGGTCGGTGGCCGGGAGCTGCACCTGCTGCCAGCCGGGGGCGCTGCTGGCGTCGACAGCGCCGGACACGCCGAACAGGGTGCCGCCGGCCAGCCACAGCAGGGGGGCGGACAGCACCAACCCCAGGGCGAAGGCGGGCAACAGGCGCAGCACCCGCCGGCCGGGCTCGGGGCCCACCACCAGGGCGGCCAGCAGCAGGCAGGCGAAGGCGCCGTAGTAGAAGGCCTGCAGGGTGGAGAGCGCCACCCCGAGGCCCGCGGCGAGCCAGGCCCAACGCCGCCCTTCCGCCGCCTCCAGGCCGGCGCCCAGCACCAGCACCGGGAAGAAGATGCCGAGGTACTCGGTCAACCCCGAGTGCAGCAGCCCCAGCAGGTAGGGGGCGCTGACCCCCAGGGCCCCGGCCAGGAAGGCGGCCGGGACGCTCCTGAGCCGGCGCCAGGCGAGGGCGTAGAGCGCCAGGCCCGCGCCCAGCACCTCGACGAACAGAACGAGATCCCAAGCGGCGGAGAAACCGAAGGGGCGCAGGAGGAGGGCGAGGGCCGCGCCCACCGGGTCCACGTACCAGAAGGGCTGGCCCGCGGGCAGGTGGCTGATGGTGGTGTGCAGCGGGAGGTGGCCGGAGAGCAGCGCCCCGCCCCACCACCAGGCGCCCCAGAGGTGGTCGGCGAGATCGGAGCCGGGGTGCCCGAGGGCGCGTTGCCCCAGCGGCAGCGGCCAGAGCACCGCCAGTGCCAGGGCCACGAGCCCGACGATGGGCCACCGGTGGGCGCGCACGGCGATCCGCTCAGCGACGGCGCTGGCGCCGGATCAGGGCGGGCAGGCCGAGCAGCGCGAGCCCGCCGAGGGCCGCCCCCCCGGTAGCACGGCTTGCGCAGCCGCCGCAGCCGCCCTCATCCTCGGGGAGGGCCTCCCACACGCACTGATCGGCGTCTTCGTCGCAGCTCCAGGTGTGCCCGGGGCGGTCGCCACAGTCGCGGTCCTGGCCCAGGCAGACGCCCTCACTGCACGCGTCGAGCTCGGTGCACCAGGAGCCGTCGTCGCAGGAGGCGCCCTCGGCGCGCGGCGCGGAGTAGCACTCACCGGAGCTGATCTCGCAGCGCCCCACGGCGCAGTCCGTGTCGAGCGAGGAGCAGTCCACCGGATCATGGTGGATACAGAAGCCCACCTCGCAGGTCTCGGTGCCGTCACAGGGCGAGCCGTCGTCGCAGTCCTCGTCCTCGACGCACTGCTCCATGGTGCGGGTGGGATCGCCGTAGACGTTGAACTCGAAGCGGGTGGTCCAGGCGATGGCGTTCCAGTAGCCCCAGCCGTCGCCGGGGAGGGCGTACTTGGGCCAGGCGGCCGACTCGCCCAGGGTCCAGCCCGCGGTGAGGTTCAGTACATAGTAGTAGCCGAGGGTGGTGGCGGAGATGACCTCGGGCCAGGGCTCCCAGACCTCGCCGTAGCCCACGGTGGTGCCCCAGCAGGAGCGGGTGGCGGCCATGGTGGCCACGGCGCCGCCCTTGAGGAAGGAGAAGCCGAGGTTCTCGCGATCCTCGGGTTTGCCGGTCTGGCAGCTCATGTGGAAGGTGAAGCCGGCGGGTGTGCCGAAGAGCTCCATCTCGTCGCCGCTCTGGATGAAGGGGGTCCAGCCCTCCTCCCAGCCGCTGGCGTAGCCGTTGCCGTCGTCGTCGCCGTCCCAGGTGACCCGGTAGATCTCCTGGGGCCAGCCGTGCCCCGAGAGGAAGATGAAGCCCCGCCCCTGCTTCCACTCCTCGATCAACCTGTCCCGGTTCAGCAAACCCTCGCAGGAATAGAGGCTGGTGATGATCCCCTCGCCCTCGTACAACCGCGTGGTGCCAGGCAGGAACTCCAGGGGGAGGGCCTCATAGAGGGCGTCCATCACACAGGCCGCGTCGTCGTGGTCGGAGTACCCGCCATCACCGCCCTCGTCGAAGCCCAGGAAAGCCGCCGCGAGCAGGAGATCGAGCCGGTAGGACTTGTCGGCCTCGAGATCATGGTCGATCAGCCGCTGCAGCATGGCGTCGAGCTGGCTCACGTCGCCGTAGATGGGCAGGCGGCCGACGAAGAGCTCCGGCCCCCAGTCCACGCAGCGCCGGTCGTCGTCGTACTCGCCGAAGTAGCCGTCGCCGTCGCAGTCCCAGTCCTCCTGGAGGTCGGCGTAGTACCAGTCGGTGGGGACGATCTCGAACTCCTCCTGGAGATCGGCGTCCAGCGAGCTCCAGATGGGGTGGAAGGGGTGCATGGCCTTCATGGGGACGTCGCCCACGTCCGGGTCCGGATCGCCGATGAGCAGCAGGAAGGCGCCGGGGTCGTCCTCGTAGCGGCCCTTGAGCCAGGTGCGGATGCGCTCGGGGCGGTCGTCCAGCGCGCCGCCGGTGGAGACGTTCCAGTCGGCCTCCGTGGCCAGCACCACCTCCCAGCCCTCGGCCTGGCGGAGATCCATGAAGCGCGGCAGCACGCGGCTGTCGGCCGCCAGGCTGTTCGTGGTGAGGATGATCAGCTCCTTGCGGGGCGGGGGCGCGTCGTCGAGCAGCAGGGGCTCGCGCTCGTCGATCCCGGGGCCCTGCTCGCCGCGCACCAGCAGCGGACGCGATCCAGGTCCGCCCCAGCGCGGGTCCCAGACCGAGCGCAGGGCGCGATCGCCCATGTGGACCACCGGCCCCCAGTGCAGCCCGGGCGCGCCGCGCCGGACATCGCCGAAGAAGCCCTGGCAGGTGGAGACGTGCTGGACTTCGGCGGGTGAGCCGGCCCCGATCGCGGCGGGTGCCAGCGCCAGGGCGAGCAAGGATACAGACAGCGTGGCGACCACGGGACCTCCCGGCGGATGGCGCAGCGGGCGACAACATAGCCCGCGTGACGCGGCATGCCGCGCTCGCCGAGGCTATGATGGGGCCACCCAGGAGGAAACCATGCGCTCTGCCCTGCTCGCCCTCGTCCTGCTCGCCGCCTGCGGCGAGGAGAAGACCGACGACACCACCACCCCCGACGACACCAGCCCCGACACCGACACCGACACGGACGCCGACACCGACACCGACACGGACTCCGACTCCGACGCCGACAGCGACTCCGACACGGATCACACCTTCGAGCCCGGCGATCCGGTCTTCGAGGCCACCTTCGGGGGCTCCACCTGGGCCGGCGAGCCGGGCTACTGGTTCAGCAGCGCGAGCGCGGGCTACATCGTGGGCAACCAGCGCTCCGGCGAGGTCCAGGTCAACGTGGAGGTGCTGGGGGACATCCGCGTGGCCGGCACCTACGACGTGGGCGACATCAAGTACACCGACGCCCTGCAGAGCGCCGGCTACGACTTCTACTTCGAGGGCAGCGGCGGCGCGACCTTCACGGTCCTCGGCCACTCGGCGGACGGCGAGCACCTCTGGGGCACGTTCTCGGGGAGCGTCGCGCTGACCGACACCACCGGCTACCAGGCCGACACCACGCTCACGGGGCTGGAGCTGGAATCCTGGCCGAAGTTCTGACGCCTAGTGCACGCGCCCGGAAGTCCTTGACCACCCCTCCGAGGACCGTCGGCGCGTGCACTGGCGGCCGCGGCTGCGGCCGCCCGCGGGGGAGCGCCCGCAGGGCGCGTGGGGGGCGCGGCCCCCCTGTAAAAACGGATAGTGCCGATGCGCCGCGTAGCGGCCGGCGCGTTAGCGCCGCCGGAAGTCCCTGGTAAGGGCCTTCCCGGCAGCGGCACTAGTGCGATGCGGTCTTGATGCTCGCGCCGATCCACTTCCTGGCGAGGACCAGCATCACGGTGCTCATCATGGCGATGCAGGCGTAGATCAACCACATCTTCTCGGTGTGCAGCTCGCCCTCGGTGGGGCAGTAGCGGTCCATCATCCAGCCGGTGAGCAGCAACGGAGCCAGCATCTTGGTGAGGAACCAGGGGAGCTGGGCCACGCCCATGTACTCGCCGGTGCGGCCCTCGGGCGCGATCTCGGCGGCATACTGCAGGAACCGGGGCTGCCACATGGCCTCGCCGATGGTCATGATGCCGATGTAGGGGAAGATGGTCCACCAGTGGGAACCCAGCGTCAGCAGGAAGGCCGGGGCGGCCATGACCGCGGTGCCGATGATCATCATCCTGTAGGTGTCCGACTTGCGCGTGACGGCCGCGATCATGGGCACGGCGATGAAGATCAGGATGGGGTTGAGGTTGGCGGTGAGCTCGAAGTACTCGCCGATCCAGCCGGTGAAGGAGCGCTCGATGTACTGGGGCAGCACGAGCCAGTTGTAGGTGAAGAGGGTCTGCACCGGGATGAGGGCGAAGATGAAGAAGAAGAACTTGAGGTCGCCCAGCGGGTGCCGCGCGACGAAGTTGACCACCTTCTGGCGCTGGCCGCCCGGGAGCAGCAGCACCACCAGGGGGACGGCCACCAGCACCGCCGTCACGCCACCCGCCCAGTTCAGGGGCAGGCGCCAGAAGGCGGCGCCGATGCAGGCCGCGAGCACCAGCCACACGTGCCAGGGGAGCTTCTGATCGCCCGCGGCGGCGGCGGCGGCGGCGTCCGCGTCGGACTTCTCCTGGGCCTTCTGCTCGACGGACTTGCCGGCCTCGGTCTCCGCCTTGATGGCCTCTGTCTCGGCCTTGGCCCGGGCGATGGCTTCGGCTACGGTCTTGCGGGTGAGGATGAGGAGGGTGGTGACCAGGGCGACCGCGGTGAAGGCGGTGTAGACCCAGAAGGTGCCGGGGATGCCCAGGTTGAGGAACTTCTCGTCGCGCAGCAGGAAGGCGAAGCTGGGCAGGTAGCCGCCCAGGTTCATGAGGGCGTACAGCATGGCGAAGCCCATGGCCGCGGTCTTGGGCGTGGTGAACTGCCGCACCGCCGCGTAGGCGGAGGGCTGGTACAGGCCGTAGCCCACCAGCACGAACAGGATGCCGGCCATGGTGGTGAGGTGCAGGGGGGACCACAGGCCGTCGGGCTGCATACCGAGCACGTTGGGCGCGCCCGAGATGATGCAGCGGCCGATCAACAGCAGGATGAAGGCAACGATGAGCGCCTTGCGCACGCCGATCTTGTCGCAGACCCAGCCCAGCGCCACCATGGAGAGGGTGATGCCCGCGGTGAGCACCATGACCATGGAGTGCGACCACTCGTCGGCGTGCTCCACCCCCTTGAACACGAAGTCCGAGAAGTGCATGGCCAGGTAGCCGAGCATCCCGAAGTAGACCATGCCCTCGAGCACGTAGGCCAGGTTGATGCCCCACAGCGCGCGGGGCGCATGCACCACGTCGATGAAGGGCTGCACGAGCTCCTCGAAGAGGGTGGCGGCGAGGGACTTCTCCTGGGCCGGTTTCTGCTTCAGCTCGGACATGGCGGACGCTCCATGGGGAGTGCAGGGACCGACCTTCTCACGCGCCCGGACCGGCGCGTCAAGCGAAGGATGCGGACTATCGGGCGACCGGAGCGCGGTGCAGGCGCAGGCCCCGGATGAAGGAGTAGGCTGGGGTGGCGGCCAGGATCTGGCGCACGGCGTCATCGCCGATCTGGGACGCGGCCAGCGCGCACTCGCGGTCCTGGTCCGTGTCCGAGACGGTGGTGTTGTCGGTGCAGATGGCGACGGGGACGCCCGCCTCCAGGAACCGCACGATGGGGTGGGGCTCGCCTCGTTTGGCCGCGTTGGTCTGGTAGTTGGAGGTCAGGCAACACTCCACCACGACCTGATCGCGGGCCAGGCGCCGCAGCAGCTCCGGGTCGCGCACGGCGCTGCACCCATGCCCGATACGCTTCGCACCGATCTCGTCGAGGGCCTGCCAGATGTAGGCGGGCGGGCCCTCCTCGCCGGCGTGGACCGTGAGCCCCAGGCGGCCGAGCCGGGCGATGTCGAAGGCCTCGCGGAACAGGTGCGGCGGGTTGCCGCGCTCGGCCCCGGCGATGTCGAAGCCCACCACGCCCACGCGGTCGTGCAGGTACTGGGCCTCGGACACAGCCTGGCGCGCCAGGATCTTGGCGATGTGGGGGCCGTACTGGCGCATGGCGATGACCACCAGCCCGCAGCGCATCCCCTGCAATTCCCGCTCGGCGCGGTTGAGCCCGGCGAGCACGGAGGTGATGGACTGCCGCAGGGTGAGGCCCGCGTAGGTGTGGATGTTGGGGCCGTAGCGCAGCTCGAGCCCGCGCACCCCGTGTCTCCAGGCGGTCTCGGCGATGTGGAAGGTGGCATCGGCGATGTTGTCGTAGAACTGGGTGACCCACAGGGGGTAGTGGAACTTGTCGAGGTAGGCCAGCAGTGACCCCTGCTCCTCGGGCTGCAGCACCAGCAGCCGGCGCATCTCATCGAAGGTGCCCACCGGGGCCAGCCCGTTGCCGATCATGAGCTGCCAGGTGACCTCGGCGGGGATGGAGCCATCGACGTGCTGGTGGAGCTCCACCTTCTCCACAGGGGTGTAGTCCTCGGGCCTGGGGGGATCGGTCATGGTGCCCTCCGTGTTTCAGCGCTGGCCGCGATGGCCGCGCTCGATGACGAGGTCGACGGGAGGATCCCCCGGGGTGACCACCAGCAGCTCCCCGCCGAAGCGGTACACGCCCGCCGGCAGCAGGCCTTCGTAGCTGCCCGTGTCCTCGATGCGCTCCTGCACCGCGACCACGGCCGCGCGCTTGTCCGGCGCGAACGGCAGGATCACCGGATCGAGGGAGGCGGGCTCTCGCCGCGCGTTCACGAGCCGCACGCGGTGGTAGCTCTGCTCGAGATCGTTGAGCCAGCCCACGACCTGGTCGTTGGGACCCGCATCGAGGGCCGCCACGAGCCGCTCGCGCACCGCGGTGGGATCGCCCAGCTGGCGCGCGGCCTCGGCGCCGGACTGGTGGTCCTGGGCGCTGATCACCACCCCCTGCTCCCGCAGCGCGAGCATCTCCCGGTAGGAGGCTTCGACCCCCTTCCAGGCCCCGCGCCGGGTGAACTGGCGGACCTCCTCGGCCAGCTGGCGGTAGCGCTCCTCGGCCATGGTGCGCGCGGCGATCTCGCCGACGGGCCGCACCGTGGAGACCGCCAGCAGCGCCTGGGCTTCGTCTACCTCGGAGACCCGCACCCAGCGCTGCATCTGGTCCACCTGCACCCGCGCGATGCGCCAGCGCGCGATGAAGTCCCGCACCGACGCCAGGGCGTCCTCGCCGCCCTCGCCGTAGGCCGCCATCACCGCCTGCCAGACCGCCGAGGCCTCGGCCCGCAGCATGCGCTCGGACTCGGAGAGCTCCTGGATGCGCCCCTGCAGGCGGCGATCCGAGGCCCGACCCAGCAGCTCGGCCAGATCGGGCGGGAACTCCTTGGCCTGCGAGATGGCGAAGCCCTCTGTGGGGCCCCAGGCCGCGGGCAGCGCGGCGGCCCCGGGGTCCAGCACGCCGAGCACCGAACGGACGTAGTCCATGACCTCGGGGACGGTGACGTGGTCGTTGTGATCGGCGTCGGCCCAGCCGCGCAGGGCGCCGAGGACGAGGTAGCCGAAGGGCGGCTGGCGCAGCTCCGGCAGGCTGGGCAGCGGCCGCACCGTGTTGGAGGCCAGCAGCGCGGTGGCGTTTCCCCGGCTCTGGAAGGACTCCCCCGGCTCCAGCACCGGCGGGAGCGCGCCGCCCCCGGCCTGGAAGGACTCGCCGGGCACGAAGGCGGTGTCGAGCACCAGCAGCGCGCGCTTCTGGCTCCCTTGCCCCAGGGCGTCGAGCAGCCCGGAGAGGCCGAGGCCGAGGCCGCGGGCCTCGGTGGCCCCGGGATCCGCGTTGGCGCCCAGCAGCAACGCCCCCCCGGCGTCCATGCGCAGCGCCCCGCGGCCGATGAAGACCACCCAGACCGTGCCGCCCTCGGGGACCGAGCGCGCCACCTCGAAGGCCGCCTCGCGGACGCGGGCGCAGGTGGCCTGCTCGTCCACCAGCAGGGTGAGGCGCTCGGCCGGCACACCCTGGGTGCCCGCCAGCCAGTCGACCCACTGCCGTGCCGAGACCACCGCGCCGCGCAGATCGGGGTAGTGGTCGTAGCGGCCGACCCCCACCACGAGCGCGGCGTCATCGGCGCCCATCTCGGTAGCCGGGAGCGCGGGCAGCTCGGGCCAGACACCCTCGCCATACGTGGCGGCCCCTGCCCGACCCGTGGACCAGGTGAGCAGCAGCGTCAGCAGCAGCGGGAGCATCGAAAGCATGGCAGGCGTGCTGTCTTATTCGGCCCGGCCCGCGCGTGCATCGGCGGGCCACCGTGCTAGGCTCCCCTCCTCGCCAAAACCCCTCTCCCGGAGCCCACCATGCAGCGGAACGTCGCACCCGCGCTGCTCGTGTTCGCCCTCCTCTCGGCCTGCAACAAGCCGCCGAGCGCCCCCGTGGTGGAGATCGTCCCCTCCGACCCGACCACCCTGGACGACCTCGTGGCCAGCTTCGTCACCCAGGCCCTCGACCCCCAGGCCAAGGACACGGTGAGCTACACCTACACCTGGTCCCAGGACGGCACGCAGCGCGTGGATCTCGGTGGCGACACCGTGCCCTCCGATGTCACCACCAGGGGCGAGCTGTGGACCGTGCTGGTCGTGCCCACCGACGGCGAGCTGGAGGGTCCGGCGGGCTCCGCCAGCGTCACCATCGCCGACTCCGCGCCCAGCGCCACGGTCACCATCACCCCCAGCGCCCCCCTCGCCAGCGAGGATCTGCTGGCCACCGCCACGGGGGCCGACGTGGACGGCGACGCCGTGAGCTTCCGCTGGTCCTGGACCCGCGACGGCGTGGACGCCGGCATCGACGGCGACACCGTCCCGGCCTCCGCCACCCTGCACGGCGAGCGCTGGGAGGTCACCGCCCTGCCCTTCGACGGGGAGCTCGAGGGCGAGCCCACCAGCGCCTCGGTGGTGATCGAGGACGAGCCCCCCGAGGTGATCAGCGCCCTGTTGAGCCCGGATCCGGCCTGGACCACCAGCGCCATGGAGGTGCTGATCGAGACCAGCGATCCCGACGACGACGCGGTCACCTCCACCTGCGCCTGGTCCGCCGACGGGCTCGAGGTCTTCGCGGACACCTCCTGCGCCGCCGCGGCGGGCACCTTCGCCAAGCACCAGCAGGTGCAGGTGCGGGTGACCCCGAACGACGGCTACCTCGACGGCCAGCCCCTGGAGACGAGCGTCGTCACCATCCTCAACTCCCCCCCGGCCCTCGCCGCCGTGGCCCTCGATCCCACCGAGGCCCGCGAGGACACCGCCCTCACCTGCCTGCCCGCCGGCTGGTCCGACGCCGACGGCGATGCCGAGGGCTACCGCTACTCCTGGCTGGTGGAGGGCCTGGAGGTGGGCACCGGCACCTCGCTGGACGGCGCCTCCTTCGACCGCGGCGACGAGGTGCTGTGCGTGGTCACCCCCAACGACGGCGAGGATGACGGCTCGCCCGTGAGCAGCGCGGCCCTGACCGTGGCCAACACCGCGCCCAGCATCGCCAGCGCCACCCTCTCCACCCTGAGCCCCACGGCCGCCGACACGCTCTCGGTCACCGTCTCCGGCACGGCCGACCTGGATGGCGATCCGGTCCTGCTGAGCTACGCCTGGTACGTCGATGGCGCGCTGGTGGCCACCGTCCCCGCCATCGACGGCACGACCTTCTCCCGCGGCGACAGCATCTACGCGGTGGTCACCCCCTCCGACGGGACCGACACCGGCACCCCGGTCACCACGGGCACCGCCGTGGCCGTCAACAGCCCGCCCGTCGCCAGCGCGGTCTCCATCAGCCCCTCCACCCTCTACACCAGCAGCACCGCCAGCGCCGTGGCCACCACCTCGGACGCCGACGGCGACACCGTCACCCTGAGCTACGCCTGGACCGTGGACGGCGCGGCCGCGGGCACCGGCGCCAGCCTCCTGGGGGCCACGGCGTTCGATCGCGGGCAGGTGGTGGGCCTGACCGTCACCCCCAGCGACGGCACGGCCTCGGGCACCCCGGTCTCGGCCACCTCCGTCACCGTGCGCAACAGCCCGCCCACCGCCCCCGCCGTCACCATCACCCCGGCCGAGCCCGAGGCGGGCGTGGACGACCTGGTGTGCGAGGTGCTCACCCCCTCCACCGACGCCGACGGCGACACGCTCACCTACCTCATGCTGTGGACCCGCAACGGCACCTCCTACACCGCCACCGCCGCCACCACCTGGGCCGGCGACACCATCCTGGCCAGCGAGACGGGCGAGTCCGAGACCTGGGTCTGCACGGTCACGCCGAGCGACGGCACCACCACCGGCACCTCCGCCACGGCGAGCGTGGACATCGGCGGCGGCGGGTCCACCTGCACCTGGCCCGAGTACGACCTCCCCGTCTCCTCGGGTCCGACCGCGGGCCCCCCCTTCAACCCCTACATCGTGGGCATGGAGGCCGTGTTCGTGGCCGAGGACTCAACCCTGTACGACTGGGAGTACGACGGCTCGACGGACACCGCCTACGTGGAGTTCATCTTCTACGACAGCACCTTCTCCAACAGCTGCAGCGTGCTCTTCGATCTCTCCGAGGCCCCCGTGGCCAGCGGCTGGACCTCCGACAGCGGCGGCACCATCTTCGAGGGCTGGGAGATCGACCCCACCGGCGGCACCACCACCTGCCGCCCGGTCAGCGCCGCCACCTGGGGCGACACCGATCTGCGCAACGTGCTCGCGAACTTCACCTGGGGCGTGGGCGTCGGCGAGCTTTACGGCCTGGCCAGCGCGCTCGAGGCCTCCGTGACCGCGGACGGCGAGGACTGGGCCGCGGACTGGGAGCCCTACGTCACCGCCGGCTACCTGTACTCCGACATCTGGGGCGAGGCCCTGGAGCTCTCCTACGTCTGGCGCAACGAAGAGGTCTGCGGCGTGATCTCCGAGGATTCCAGCGGCGACTTCGTCGCGCTCGAGGCGCCCACCGCGGGCCCGCTGCCCGAGGGTTTCTACATCGCCAGCCTCTACTACGGGTTCTACGCCTCGGTGCTGCAGCCCTAGCCGCGCCCCGTGATCCGCGCCTTCGCCCGCTCCACCAGGTGGTAGAGCACCGGGCAGGCCAGCAGCACCAGCAGGGACGAGGAGCCCACCCCGCCGATGGACACCAGCGCCATGGACTGGCGCAGCTCCGCGCCGACCCCCAGCGCCATGGCCAGGGGGAGCATGCCGGCCACCGTGGAGAAGCTGGTCATCAGGATGGCGCGCATGCGGCGCAGGGTGCCGGCCTCCAGGGCCTCTTCCAGGCTGGCGCCCTCCGCCCGCTGGTGCTCGGTCTCCTCGATCATGAGGATGGCGTTGTTCACCACGATGCCCACGAGCATCACCACGGCCATCAGCCCGAAGATGTCCAGCTCCACGCCGCTGGCCGCCAGGGCCAGCAGCACACCCACCAGGGCCAGCGGCAGGGTCGACAGGATGGTGAAGGGGTGGATCAGGGACTCCATGAGGCCCGCCAGCAGCATCACCACCAGGATCACGGCCAGCCCGAGGGCCACGGCGATCTCGTGGGCGGCCTCGGCGCGCTGCTCCTCCTCGCCGCCGACCCGGATGTGGGTATCCTCGGGTACTTTGAAGAGCGACACGCCGGTCTCGAGCTGCTTCGCGGTGTCGCCGATGGCCCCGTAGGAGAGGTTGGCGAAGACGGCGATGCGCCGGGCGCGCTCCTGGCGGGAGATCATGATGGGCGCCTCGACCTCCTCCACCCGGGCCAGCTCGCGCAGGGGCACCTGGGCGCCACTCTGGGTCTGGACCGTGGTGGCGCCCACGGCGGTCAGATCGTCGCGCCAGCGCTCGCCGAGGCGCACGCGGACAGCGATCTCGTCGTCATCGGTGCGCAGGCGCGCCTGGGCGTCGCCCTCGATGGCGGCCCGCAGCAGCAGGCCCACCTGGGCCGGGTTCAGCCCCGCGGCGGCGATGCGCGCACGGTCCGGCAGCACCGTGATCTGGGGGCCCAGCTCGTCGCCGCTGCGGTCGATGTCCACCAGGTTGGGCAGGCTGTCGAGCAGCTCGACCACCGCGTCCGCCAGGCCCGCGAGCACCTCGGGGTCCGGGCCGACGATCTCGATCATGACGTCGTCGCGGATGGCGGACTCCCCCGCGCCCAGCTCCTTGAGCATGATCTCGGCGCCCGGCGCCGCGGCGGCCAGCTGACCCCGCAGGCGCTCGATGACCACAGGGGTGGGGTCGCGGGCTTCAGAGGGCTTCAGCACCACCTGGCCCTCGGCCCGGTTGCGGGCCTTCATGCGGCCGAACAGGGTCTTGTAGAGCCCCACCTCGGTGTAGACGGTCTCGACGCCAGGATCGGCCAGCAGCACCGCCTCACAGCGCGCCGCGGCCCGGTTGGTCTCCTCCAGCCCCACCTCGCGCGGCATGGTGAGCTGCATGATGAAGAAGCCCTGATCTGGATTGGAGAACCAGCCCAGCGGCACCACCGCCCCGAGCAGCACCACCGCGCCCACCAGCAGTGCCACCAGGCCGCCGAGGGTGGCCGCGCGATGACCCAACGCCCAGCGGAGCACGTGGCGATAGCCCTCCTCAAACCAGTTGTACCCGCGGTTCCACAGACGCGCGAGGGGGCCGGGGCGGCGCGCGGCGCGGGGCTGACCGGCGGTGTTCCGGTAGAGCCAGGCCGCGAGCATGGGGGTCAGGGTGAAGGAGATGAACAGCGCCAGCACCATGGAGAAGCTGACGGTGAAGGCGAACTGCACGAAGAAACGGCCGGCGATGCCCTGCATGAAGGCGATGGGCAGAAAGACCGCGATGTTGGTGACGGTTGAGCCGAGCACGCCAAGGAAGACACGGCCCGTGCCGCGGTCCGCCGCGGCGGCGCTGTCCCCGGTGCCCTCGGCCTCGTGCGCGATGGACTCCAGCACCACGATGGAGGCATCCACCAGGGTGCCCACCGTGATGGCCAGGCCCATCAGGGTCATGTAGTTGATGGTGAAGCCCGCCATGTGCACGAAGGTCAGGGTGCCCACCAGCGAGCAGGGGATGGAGATGGCCACGATGGCGGTGCCGCGCCAGTCGTGCAGGAAGAGGTACAAGAGCGCCGCGGTGAGCGCGATGCACAGCAGCAGGGTGCCCAGCAGGCTCTGGATGGAGCTCTGGATGGCGCCGGACTGATCGAAGAAGACATGGATCTCGGTGCCTGGCGGGGCGCGGGCGCGGATCTGCTCCAGGGAGGCGGCCACGGCCTGGCCCAGGGCCACAGTGTTGGCGTCGGGGCGCTTGGTGATGGCCACCCCCACCGCGGCCTCGCCCTGGATGCGGGCGATGGTGGTCTCCGGGTTGACGCCCAGGTGTACTTCGGCCACGGCCGTCAGCGGCAGGCGCTCGCCCGTGGGGGCCAGGATCATGGCGCCCTTCAGATCGTCCAGCGAGCCGTAGGCGCCGGCCATGCGCACGGGCACCGCCGCCAGGCCGTCGTCCAGCGTGCCGGCCGGGACGTCCACCCCGCCGGCGCGCACGGCCTCGATCACGTGTCCCAGGGTGAGGTGGTGGGCCAGCAGGCGCTCCTGGTCCACCTCCACCTCCACCTCCCCCACCCGGTCGCCCACCAGGTCCACCGCGGCGGCCCCGGGGATGCGGGCCAGATCCTCGCGCACGTTGTCCTGGACCCAGCGGGTGAGCTCGGCCAGCTCGCCCGGACCCGTGACGGCCAGCTGCACCACCGGGACGGAGCCGGCGCTGATGGGGCGGATGAGCGGGCGCCGGGCGCCCGGTGGCATGTCGGACCAGACCTCGTCCAGCGCCGAACGAATCTCCTCCACTGCGCGCTCCACATCCGAGCCCATCTCCAGCTCGAGCAGCAGCCAGCCCACATCGGGGCTGGCCGTGGCGCGCAGCTTCTTGAGGTGCGCCACCTCGCCCAGCGCGTCCTCCAGCGGGATGATCACGCTGTTCTCCACATCCTCCGGGGCGGTGCCCGGGTAGATGACGGTGACCATCACGTAGGGCAGATCCACGTTGGGCAGCAGCTCGACGGGCATCTTCGGGGCCGAGACCAGGCCGAAGACCACGAAGAAGCCGATCACCATGCTCACCAGCACGGGCCGGCGCACGGAGAGGCGCGAGAGCCACATGGGGGGCTAGCCGCCTTCGACGGGGAGCAGCTTCTGGCCGTCGTGGCGGACCCGCTCTTTGCCCAGGGTGACCACGGGCTGGCCCGGGGTGAGTTCCCCCTGGACCGCGACCCAGTGATCGTCGTCCAGGCCCACGGTGACGGGCACGCGCAGGGCTCTGCCCTCGGCGTCCCGCACCCAGACCGAAGCGCCCTCGTCGCTGCTCACCAGCGCGCGCAGCGGAACGGCCAGGCCGGGCTCGGGGGACCCGACCTGGATGCCGGCCTCCACCGAAAAGCCTGGTAGCAGGGCGCGAGCCGGGTTGTCGATGGCCACACGCACGCGGAACTGGTTGAGCACCGGGTAGGCCCCCAGGGAACGCTCGACCACGGCGCCGTGCAGCACCTGGCCCGGCAAGGCCGCCGCGCGGATCTCCACGTCCTGGCCAGGCGCGATGGCGGCGATGTCGTTGGCCTCGGCCATCAGCTCGACCACCACCGCGTCGATGCGCGCCACCTGCATCAGCGGGCGATCGTTGGGCACCAGCTCACCCGGCCGGAAGTCGATGCGGGTGACCGTACCGGCGATGGGGGCCGTGATGCGCACGGCCGCGCGGGCCGAGTCGAGCTGGGCGCTGGCGGCGTCCGACTTCGCCTTCAGCTCGCGGAACTGCTGGTCGGTCAGCGCGCCCTGCTCGTACAGCGGCTGGACCCGCGCCACCTCGTGGGACAGCGCGTCGGCCTGGACCTTCAGCGGCTCGTAGGGGTAGCCCAGCGGCGAGAGGGAGACGGTGCGCATGGAGGCCAGCAGCTGGCCCGCGCGGACGGTATCGCCCACGGCCACGTGCAGGCTCGCCAGGAGGTTGGGGCTGGTGGCCACCACTTCGGCCTGCTCGGCGCCCTCGACGGTGCCGTACAGCGTGATGGCGCGCTGCACCGGGCGCAGGGCCACGGCCTCGAGCTCCACGGCCACGCCCTGCCGCTCCTCGAGGTCAGCCTGCGACAGGGTGGGCACCTCCTCGGAGCGCGCGCGCAGCACCCGCAACGCCAGGAACAGCGTCAGGCAGGCGCACAGCGCGAGGAAGGCTCGAAGGGTGCCCTTCATGGCTCTGGCATATCCCGTTCCCGTCCCCGTTCCCGTTCCCGTTCCCGCCTGGGGGCCGCGTGCGCCAGAGCGGGCCGAGATGGTTCATCTCGGGGCGGAGAGGCACGCCGGAGAGGGCCGGGGGCGCCAGAGCGGGCCGAGATGGTTCATCTCGGGGCGGAGAGGCGCGCCGGAGGGCGCCGGGGGCGCTCAGCCCTCCCCGACCTCCACGCCAAAGGCCTCCAGCAGCCCCCGGGCGGCCAGCGTCGGCGTGAGCCGCCCGGCCAGCACGTCGTCCTCGATGGCGCCGAGCCGATCCCGCACCCCGGGGTGGGCCTTCAAGGAGGAGAGCAGCCGCTCATCCACCATGCTCCACATCCAGCGCAGGCGCTGGTGGGTGCGGCGTTGTTGCAGCTCGCCCGTGGCCTGCAGCACCTCACGGTGACGCTCGACCGCTGCCCACAGCTCATCCAGCCCCGTGCCCTCCAAGGCGCTGACACACAGCACCGGAGGGCGCCAGGATGGGCTCTGGGGCTGCATGAAGTGCAGCGCGCTCTCGTACTGCCGCCGGGCGCGCTGGGCCCGCAGGAGGTTGTCGCCGTCGGCCTTGTTGACCGCCACGATCTCCGCCAGCTCCAGGATGCCGCGCTTGATGCCCTGCAGCTCATCGCCGGCCCCGGCGATCATCAGCACCAGGAAGAGATCCACCATGTCGGCCACCAGCACCTCGGACTGACCGACGCCCACGGTCTCCACCAGCACGATGTCGTAGCCGGCGGCCTCGCAGACCACGATGCTCTCGCGGGTCTTGCGGCCGACCCCGCCGAGGGAGCCGGATGAGGGCGAGGGGCGCACGAAGGCCGCCTCGTGGGTGGCCAGGCGCTGCATCCTCGTTTTGTCGCCGAGGATGGAGCCGCCGGAGACGCGGCTGGAGGGGTCCACGGCGAGCACCGCCACCCGGTGCCCCTGGTCGCAGAGCCAGGTGCCCAGCGCCTCGATGAAGGTGGACTTGCCCGCGCCCGGCACGCCGGAGATGCCGACGCGGTGGGCCTTGCCGGAGTGTGGCAGCAGGTGCAGCAGCAGCTCCTGGGCCTGGGCCTGGTGCCGCGGGCTGTTGCTCTCCACGAGCGTGATGGCCTGGCCAAGCACGGCGCGGTCACCGGCGAGGACGCCTTCGACGTAGTCGTCGAGGGACAGGCGGCGGCGACGCGGGGGGGCGGGGGGCATGAAGGCCTTCTATTCCACGGGCCGGGGTGGGGCGCGGTGGTACACTGTTCGCGTCTACGGAGGATCGAACATGGCGCTCTGTCTGCTCCTCCTGGCGCTCCCGTCCGCCATGGCCGCCACCTGGTACGTGGACCCGGCCGGCGGCGGCGACAGCGCCACGGTGCAGGGGGCGATCGATCTGGCCAGCAGCGGCGACACCATCGCCATCGCGGCGGGGACCTACATCGAGGGGATCGATCTCGGGGGTCGGGATCTGACCCTGGAGGGGGTGGGCGCCGGGAGCACCGTCCTGGGCGGCACGGGCATCGCCACCTGCCTGACCGCCACGGCGGGCGAGAGGCTCGCCGCCTCGGACCTCTCCCTCAGCGGCTGCGATTCGCTGTTGGTGGCCTCGGGCGCGACCTTCGACTTCACGGCGGTGGAGCTCTGGGGGCCGGGGGAAGGCGGGAGCTTCGAGGGCGGAAGCTGGGACTGGTTCGGAGGCGGGGTGGCCTGGCTGTCCGAGAGCGGCGTGGCGGTGGACAGCGCCAGCCTGGCGTGGGACGGGCTCACCCTCGAGCTGAACGAGGTCACCGCGCCGCTGCTCTCCTGCGCCGACTGTGACGCCACCCTCACGGGCCTGGAGGTGGCGGACAACACCCTGGAGGACACCAGCTACACCTACCCGGGGCTGCTCACCTTCGACGGGGGGACCCTCTCGGTCCAGGGCCTCACGGCGCACGACAACACCGCGGGCAGCCGCTCCAACGGCGTGCTCCGGGTGCTCGACGGAGCCGAGGCCGAGATCCTCGACTCCTGGTTCTATGGCGACACGTCCGCCTACACCTACGCCGGGGTGTCCATCTCCGGGAGCTCCTCGGTGCTCGCCACCGAGCGCTGCCTGTTCGAGGACGCGTACGGCCGGGTGGTCTCCGCGAACGGCTCCTATTCCTCCCTGGACGACACCTTCGACCTCGGCGGGGGGGCGTCCACCGCCCTCTACCTCAGCGGTGCCGGCCCGCTGATGGTGGACGGCTCCACGTTCACAGGGTTCGCCGCGGGCGCCTCCCTCGCGAACCTGAGCGTCACGGGGGCACTCCTCACCGGCATCACCGCGGATGGCGGCAGCATCTACGCCAGCCAGTCCGCGACGGTGGAGGGCTCCGACTTCTCCGGACCGTTCAGCGTCGGCGGGCAGATCACCGTGCAGGACAGCCGCCTCACCGGCCCCGGCGACACCCTCGTCACCAGCGGCACGGTCAGCCTCTCGAGCGTGACGGTGAGCGGCTACGACACGGCCGTCTCCAGCACCGCCACCGTCTCCGACTCGGTCTTCACCGGGATCGGCACCTTCAGCGACAGCGGCCACACGCTCCACGTCGCGCGCAGCTACATCGAGACCACGGGCGACGCCTTCAACCGGGAGCACGGGACCCTGGTGATCGAGGACTCCGGCGTCGTCTCCGCCGCCCGCGGGCTGGACCTCTCCGGGTCCCAGGACGCCACCCTCAGCGGCACCACCGTCTACGCCGGGACCAGCGGCATCGTGTTCGACGCCGACGGCGCGCTCACCCTCGCGGACACGGAGGTCGAGGCCCGCAACGTGGGCCTGCGCGTCATCGAGAGCCACACCTACGCGCCCACCATCCTGATCGAGGACAGCGCGCTCACCTCCACCGCCTACGACGCCCTGATCCTGGACGGGGCCAGCCCGCGCAGCCTGACGATCACCCACACCACGCTGGTCGCGCACGACGCGGGGATCTCCCACACGGGTGACGCCTTCGGCCTCTCCCTGGAGGACGTCGTCGTCGAGGCCGGTGGCGACGGCTTCACCTCTTCAGGTTGGCCCACGCTCACCATCGCGGGGCTCGACATCACCGCAGGCGGCGCCGGCATCACGACCGGCGGCTACATCTACGGTTCGGACCTCGCCGTGGACGCCGGGGACGACTGCGTCGAAGCCCACGAGATCTCCGTGGACGGCGCCTCCCTGACCTGCGCCACGGACGGCCTGGTCACCACCAACCAGACCCTCGCGAACGCCGCCATCGCCCCCGGCGGGGCCTGCGCCTCCGCCCACAGCGCCACCTGGCGCGATGTGACCTGCCGCGGCGCCGCGGGCACCAGCCCGCTGGACCTCGAGAACGCCAGCCTGACGGACGTGCTGGTGGAGGGCTGCAGCACCGCACGCCCCTCCCGGTTCTCCGGGGGCACCTTCACGCTGGACGGCTTGCGCTTCGTGGGCAACACCACCACCGCGGGTGCCGGGGCCCTGGCGCTGGAGGACGCCGAGGTCACCGCCGTGCAGGTGGGCTTCGAGGACAACCAGGGCGTGGCCGCCGGGGCGCTGGCCGTCACCGGCACCTCCACCCTCGATCTGCAGGGCGGCCTGTTCCGCGGCAACACCGCCTCGGCCAGGCCCGGCGCCGTGCTGGACGAGGTGGGCGGCAGCTACGCCTGCGTGCTCTTCCAGGAGAACGCCGGTGAGGCCGGGGATGTCCAGCTCACCGACCCCATGGCCACCATCCGCAACGCCACCTTCGTGGGCTCCTCCTCGTCGGCCACCGGCTCCCTGCACCTGGACGCGGGCTGGGCCACGGTCACCAACAGCATCGTGGCCCACGCCCAGGCGGGCTGGGGGGTGTACGCCGACGCCGCGTTCCGCACCGCCTACCTGACCTACGACGACGTCTGGGCCAACGCGGGCGGGGCCTGGGGCGGTGGGCTCGCCGCCCCCACCGGCACCAACGGCAACCAGGAGGCCGACCCGGGCTTCGTGGCCTACAGCGCCGACGGCGACTGGACCAACGACGATCTCTCCCTGGCGCCCGGCTCCGTGCTGATGGACGCCGGCTCCCCCGCCTGGCCCGATCTCGACGGCAGCGTTGGCGATCTGGGCGCCTACGGCTCGGCCTGCGCAGGGCTGCTCGACTACGACAGCGACGGCCGCTCCCCCGTGGACGGCGACTGCGACGACCTCGATCCCACCGTCCACGACCTGGCCGATGAGGTCTGCGACGGCCTCGACAACGACTGCGACGAGCTGGTGGACGACGACGATCCCGATCTCGTCGCCACCGCCTGGTGCCCCGATGCCGACGCCGACGGCTGGGGCGATGCGGCTCGGGCCGAGGTGGCCTGCACCGCGCCCTCCGGCTGGGTGGCCTTGTGCGGCGACTGCGACGAGGGCGACCCGTCCATCCACCCCGGGGCGACCGAGCACTGCGACGGCGTGGATGAAGACTGCGACGGCCTGGTGGACGACGACGCGGCCGACGGCACCCCCTTCTACGCCGACCGCGACCACGACGGCTACGGCGATCCGGGCTCCGTGCTGCACACCTGCGACGGGGTCGCGCCCGCCGGCTACGTCGCCGACGCCAGCGACTGCGACGACACCGACCCGACGATGCACGACACGGCCGTCTGGCATCCCGACGCCGACGCTGACGGCTACGGAGACCAGGCGGTGACCCTGGAGCAGTGCGAGGGGCCCCCCGGCTGGATCCACGACGGCACCGACTGCGACGACGACGACCCCGACGCCTGGCCCGGCGCCCCCGAGGTGGTGGGCGACGGGATCGACCAGGACTGCGACGGGGAGGACCCGGGCGTGTCGCTCGCGGCGCTGGAGGTCGGGGATCTGGTGATCACCGAGATGATGCTGGAGCCCAGCCAGGTGCACCACGATGTCGGGGTCTGGATTGAGATCGAGAACCTCGCGGGGCAGACGGTGAACCTCGCCGGCCTCCTCATCAAGCACGGGGACACCGGGGTCAGCCCAGTGACCTGCGAGCACACCCTCCCGCGGGATGCCCACTTCGTCATCGCGCCTGTGGACGATCCCGAGGTCAACGGCGGCGTCCCTGTGGACTGCGCGGTGACCACCGGGACCCTGAGCATGGCCTACGGGCGCCTGGCCCTGCGTGCCAACCACGAGGATCTCGACACCGTCGTGTGGGACGACGACGACAACCCCTTCGCCTGGCAGGCCGGCGCGAGCCTCGCCCTCGAGCCGGACGCCGCCGACGCCACGCTCAACGACAACGGCGTGTACTGGTGCCCGTCCACCTCCGTCTACGGCGACGGCGGCCGCGGCACGCCGGGCGAGGTCAACGACCCCTGCTTCGGGGACACCGGCCTGGACTCGGGCGGCCCGGGCGAGAGCGGCCTGCCAGGCGACCGCTTCCTCGGCGGCGGCGGCTGCCGCTGCTCCTCGGGCTCTACGGGGGGCGTGGGCTGGCTGCTGCCGGCGTTGCTGGGGCTGGTGGGGGGACGACGGCGCCGTTTCACGGCGAGCCCGACAGCTCCCCCACCCCCTCCGCCAGCCAGGGATCCGTGATGTCCTCGGCCAGCTCCCTCACCTCCTCATCCCGACCCGTGAGGTGGCAGGCGCAGGCGAGCTGGTAGCGCTGGGTGTCGTCGAGCCAGGGCTGGTCGCGCAGGAGAGGCAGGAGGCTGGCGGCCAGGTCCCAGCGCTCCATGCCCACGTAGATGCCCAGTCGCTGGCCGAGCTTGCGCGGCTCGTCGGCCACCTCGGCGTTGAAGTGCAGGGCGCGCACCGGGTGCCCGGCCACGCGCTCCTGCTCGGCGATCTCGAAGGCGAAGCGCGGCTCGATGGCCTGGGCCCGCAGGAAGAGGCGGGTGGCCGCGACAGGCTGGCCCGCCAGGGCGTAGCCGTAGGCCAGGCGGGAGACCACCTCCACGTCAGCGGGGAAGCGCAGCATGGCCTGCTCCAGCAGGAGGTTCGCGCGGGACAGGTCGCCGGCCCGCCGCAGGGCCTCGGCCAGCAGCAGCCAGGCGGCAGGGTCCTCGGGCCGCGCGGCCAGGTAGCGGTGCGCCGGCTCCCGAGCGGCCTCCAGCAGACCGAGACGCAGCAGCACCAGGGCCTGCTCCCGGGCCAGCAGCACGGCCTCGGGGTGCAGCTCCAGGTCGCGGGCCGTGGTGTGGAAGGCGTCCGGCAGGCGCCCGAGGTCCTGCTCCACCCTGGCGCGCAGCGCGAAGTAGGCGGGCAGGGACTCGCCGGCGCCCTCCCCCGCCAGCAATTCCCGATGACAGGCCTCGGGCTGGCCGAGGGCGTGCAGCGACTGGGCCAGGTACAGGTGCACGCTCACCCGCTCGGGCTGCAGCTCCAGCGCATGCCGCAGCAGCCAGACCGCCTCCGCATCCTGCCCGCGCTGCTGGGCGATGAGCCCGTCGAGCACGGCGATCTCCACCGGGTCCAGCTCCTCGTGCTCGCGGTGCGCTTCGAGCAACTCCGCCGCCTGGTCCGGCTGCCCGGCGAGGAGGAGCTGCCGCACCTGCTCGCTGACGGGAGGACCCGCGGCGTGGGCGGAGGGGAGGGTGAGGAAGAGCAGCAGGGCCGCCACCGCGAGTCGCCATCCATCCCCGGAAAACCGCCAAGAAGACCAAGGATGCCAAGGATGCCGAGATCCTGTGGGCACCACGCTCACCGGGGCAGTCGCTCGTCGGGTTCGCTCAGACGTTCGCGGACGCAGCGGTCGAGACCGACCGATCGCGCAAGAACTCGTGGGATGAGGGGCCATCCCATGACTTGTTGCGCGTTCCACGCATGAACTCGTGGGATGAGGGGCCATCCCCTGACTTGTTGCGCGATCCACGCAAGAACTCGTGGGATGAGGGGCCATCCTCTGACTTGTTGCGCGATCCGCGCAAGAGCTACCTGGGTATGGGCTCTCTCCGTGTGGTCGGGCAAGCACGTACGAGGCCGCCCCCTCTCCGGGGTTGCACACGCCTGCGGCGATCGGTGCTCCCGCCCCTGCTCTGCCCGCCAGGGAACCACCGGAGCCCGCCCCCCCCAGCCCCTCTCCCCGAGGAGATTGGGATTTCTGCGAGGAAAGCCCACAGGTCTCCGCGCCCGACTCGCCACGGCGGGCGCCGTGACGGGCGTCGTGATGAACCGGACGAACCCCGCCACCACAGCACGCCGGCAGCCACCGCCCACCCCACCCAAGGAGCGGCAGCCCCCAGAACCCGACGCCGCCCCACCCCGCCTCGACGATCCGAGTCAGCCACCGGCATCTTCGCGTCTTTGCGTCTTCGCGCGAAATTTCCTTCCGCCGCTCCCAGCCCCCGACGCATACCGGCAGCCCCCCCTTGGCGACCTTGGCGTCTTGGCGGTTCAATTCCCGTGTATGTTCCATCGTTCACTCCAACCTGAAGACCACCCGCTGCCGGTACCAGCAGCGCACATCGCGCCCCTGGTAGACCGCGGGCCGGTAGCGCCACTGCGACACGGCGTCGGTGGCGGCTTGCTCGAAGACGCCGGGGGGCTCGGCCTCCAGCACCTCCACCCGCTGGACCGCGCCCTCCTGATCCACCAGCAGGCGCAGGGTGACCACGCCCTCCCGCTCCGCGTCCAGCGCGGCGGTGGGGTAGCGAGGCGGTACGCGACTCAGGACCTCGGGGGGGCGGTCCACCTGGTCCTCCGCCATCACCAGCCCGGCGCCACCGAGGCCATCGCCAATCAGGCCGGCCAGCAGATCGACGCCGTCCAGGTCCAGATCCAGCAATTCGGGGGCTTGCATGGCCGACGGCAGGTTCGGGATGCGGGGCGCGGCCTTGACCGGGGCCTCGGCGGGGCGGGGCGCGGGAGGCCGCGGGCGGCGCGCGGGGGGCGGGGGCGCCACGAAGTCCACCACGGCGATCTGGGCGTCCACGCTGGCAGCGTGGCCCTGCAGCGTGTCGTTCAATCGCAGGAACAGGCCGAGGACACCGAGGTTGACGGCCACGCTGACGAGGGCGGCCAGGGCGTGGCGGCTCATCCCTCGTGCTCCACGGCCACGCCCACGTGCTGGGCGCCGCCGAGGCGGCAGGCGTCCACCACCTCCACCAGGGTGCCGGTGTCCACGTAGCGGTCGGCCACCACCAGCACGTTCTGGTAGCGCTGGTGGGCCAGGGCGTCGCGCACACGGCCCTCCAGCATCCAGGGCTTGACCGGCAGGCCGGCCAGGTAGACGCCGCCGCGGCTGTCCACCTGCACGCGCAGGGCGCGGGCATCGGCGACCTCGTCGGTGGAGGCGCCGGGCCGCTCCAGATCGAGCTCGGCGTCCCGCACGAAGGTGGTGCTGACCATGAAGAAGATCAGCAGGATGAAGACCATGTCGATCAGCGGCGCGATGTTGACCTCGTCGGCGCCATCGCGACGGCGCAGCGGCAACGGGGACATCATGGGGCCTCCCCGGCCAGGCGCGCGGCCATGTGGGCCGAGAGCCAGGTCGCCAGGCGATGGAGCTGGCTCTCGAGCCGCCGCTGGCGGGCGTCCAGCGCGCGGCCGGCCAACAGCCCCGGGATGGCCACCAGCAGCCCCATCTGGGTGCTGACCAGCGCCACGGAGATGCCGCCGGCGATGCCCCCGGAGCGGGAGAACAGGGCGGCGTCGCCGAGCGACGCGAAGGTCTCGATCATGCCCGAGACCGTGCCCAGCAGGCCGAGCAGCGGGGCCACGGTGACCAGGGCCCGCACGGGCCGGCGGTGCTGCCCGAGGGTGAGGCGGTCCAGCGTCAGGGAGGCCTCCACCTCGCGCAGCGCCGGCAGGCTGCGGCCGAGGCCGGCATGGACCCGCTGCAGCGCGGCCCCCAGCACGCCGCGCTGCGCGGCGGGGCGTTCCCCGTGGGACAAGGCGGACAGGCCCGCGTCGAGCGCCCCTCCGCCGGCGCCTGCGAGGTGCAGGGTCCGCAGGGCGAGCAGGTACCAGAGCAGCAGCCCGACCACCACCAGCGGCGGCATGACCCAACCACCGGCGACGAGGTAGCTCCAGAGGCGCAGGATCATCCCGCACCTCGCCCGGAGCCGCGGCGGTAGGGCCGGGGCAGCAGGGGTGGCGGTGACGGGTCCTCGGGGGGTGGGGGGACGGCGCGGGGGCCCTCCCGGTGGAAGGCGATCTCGCCCGTGGGCTCGTCGCGCGCCTCATAGGTGCGGGCGACCCAGCGCCCGTCGTCCAGACGGAAGGACTCCTGCTTGTACAGGGCGTTGGAGAGCACCAGGGCGGCCTTGTACATGTCGTTGCCGAGGTGATCCGCCAGGGTGCCCAGCAGGTTGTGCACCAGCAGAGCCGGGATGGCCACGATCAGGCCGAGCTCGGTGGTCACCAGCGCCACGGAGATGCCCCCGGAGAGCATCCGGGGATCGCCCGTGCCGTGCTCGGTGATGACCTCGAAGGTGGCGATCATGCCGGTGACCGTGCCCAGCAGGCCGAGCAGCGGGGCCACGGCCGCCACCACGGCGATGATGGGCAGGGCGCGCTCCAGCCGGGGCAACTCCCGCACGATGGCCTCCTTGAGCACGTCCTCGAGCTGGTCTTTGGGCAGGTGCCAGTGGGAGAGGCCGGCCAACAGCACCCGGCTGGGGGCCCCGGGCTCGCGCTCGCAGGCCTCGGTGGCCGGCTGCAGTAGGCCCCTGGCCACGTGCCCCAGCACCTCGCCCAGCAGGCGGTCCGTGCGGCTGTGGAGCCGGCGCAGGGTCCAGACACGCTCCGCGGCCAGCAGCACGGCCAGCAGGCCGAGCCCCAGGATGGGCCAGACCAGGGCCCCGCCGGAGCAGACGTGCTCCCAGAGGCTCAGCTCGGCCCGCGCCTGCTGGTCACGGCTGCCCGGCTCCTGCAGGTAGACCTCGAGCAGGCCGCCGTGGCCGCCGAGCCAGCCCCGAAGCTGACCCCGCTCGTCGTGCTCCAGCTTCAGAGCGCCGCCGCCGGCTGGCACCAGGGCTCCGGCCACGCCCACGTCGAGCCCGAAGGCCGCCACGCGCCCGAGGTGGATGACCCGCCCCTCGGTCTCGCGCCCGTCGGGCAGGAAGAAGCGCTCTTCGGCGACGTGGACAGAGCTGGCCTGCTCCAGCACGGCGGCACCGCCGCAGAAGGTGGCGTCCAGGAGGTCGCCGTCGGACATGTCCTGGGCTCCTGCGATGGGCTGGCCCGCGCGCTGCAGGCTGGCCATGGCCAGATCGAGCGTGACCAGCAGCAGCTCCTGCTGGGACGCGCCGCCCCCCTGCTCCACCCGCAGGGTCTCCAGGTGGCGCTCCTCGCGGTCCGCCTCCAGGCCCAGCGCGGTCAGGCGGGCGCGCAGGTCGCCCACCGCTTGCCGAAGGGCAGCCTCCTCAGAGGCCAGCGCTCCGTCGGCACGGGCCAGCTCGCCCTGGAGCGAGGTGAGCTCCGCCTGCAGCGCGCGGCGCTCCAGCTCGTAGGCCTGGACCAGGGGATCGGACACCAGGGCGCGGGCCTGGAGGGGGGCGAGCGGCAGCGCGAGGGCCAGGAGGAAGACGGCCCTCACAGCCCACCTCCCAGGTCCAGCCCGGCGGGCGGCTCCAGCGGCAGCCGGAACGCGCCGGAGCGCACGCCCTTGTCGAGAGCGTCGAACAGCGTGGCCAGGGCGCGGGCAGCCCCGCCACCCAGCACCTCGTAGCGCCAGCCGTCGTCGGCCGGGACCGCGCGGCCAAAGCGACCGTCGTCGGTGCGGAAAAAGAGGGCCACCAGGCCGAGGTGGGCCACCTGGGCCAGCACGGCGCCACCCTCCAGGGGCACGGCCTGGCGCGCGAGGCCGGCCTCCTCGCAGAGCTTCAGCTCGTCCTCCACGTGCCGCCACAGGCGCGCGGCCCCGGCGCGCGGGTCCATGGCGCCAGAGGCGACGCCGTCGCGCACGGCCTCCAGCTCCGCCAGGCGGTCCTCCAGGCGGAAGGGCGCCGCCCGGCGGGCCTCGGCCATGAGGGCCTCGGCGTGGCGCACCACGATGGGGGCCAGGGCCTGCACCTCGGCGCCGCGGTCGCCGGCGGCGGCCTGCAGCTCCAGGATCTGCTCGCGGGCGCCGTCGAGGCGGAGCTGCTCGCGCTGGATCAGCACCTGCAGCTCGCTCTGCTGCTCCACCAGGGCGTGCAGCGAGGCCTCGGCGTGGGCGCGCCGCGCGGTCAGCGCGGTCTCGGTGCGCTCCACCTCGGCGCGGAGCTCCGCCAGCTCGACGGCCAGGGCGGCATAGTCGGGCTCCTCGGCGAGGGCGCGCACGGGCAGCGCCAGAGCCAGGATCAGGGTGATGGTGCGCATCGCGGCCCCCTAGATCTCGACCTTGAGGCCCGCGTACAGGAACCTCCCCCGCAGGGGGCCCCAGATGTAGACCACGTCCATGGGGCCGGCGCTGCCGTCGTCCTCCTCGGGGAACATGAGCGGCGACTCCACATCACACTGGTGGAAGTCGGTCAGGTTCTTGCCACCGGCGTACAGCGAGACGCCATCGCCGAGGCGCTGCTCCGCGCGGGCGTCCAGGGTGGCCCACCAGGGAGAGCGCTCCAGCTTGTACCCGGAGGTGTCGGCGCTGGCCGGGTCGAGCCAGCGGGCGACGTCCATCTGCCCGCCGCCGTGGAAGGCTGGGCCGTACACCCCGCGCAGGTCCATGGGGCCATAGACCTCCAGGGCCACCGAGCCCATGAAACCCGCCCCGGTCACCAGGTCCACTGCGAAGTCGATGGTGTCCGCCGGGGCCGCCGACACGAGGGCCCCGCCCTGGTCGTCGTAGATGTAGTGGCCGTAGCCGGCGGCGAGCCTGAGCCAGTCCACAGGCGCGCTCTGGACCTGGACCTCTGCCGCGATGACGTCCAGGTACCCGTCCACGTTGTGGACCAGCAGGTTGCCGTCCTCGGTGGTGTCCACGGTGATGGGGTCCATCACACGGTTGAAGGCGGCGCTGGCCGTGGCCCTGAAGACCCGCCCCGTGTCCAGCGACGCGCTGAGGGCTCCATTGAGGGAGCGCTCCGGCTCGTCTGCGTCCATCAGCAGCTCGTAGCCCTCGGGGCGCACGCCGTGGGCGTACTCGTAGAAGGTGGTGGGCGTGCGGAAGCCGGTGCCGCCGGTCAGGCGCAGGGTCAGCGGCGGGAGGGGGGTCACGCGCAGGGAGACCCGCGGGGTGAACACCGGCCCGAAGACGTTGTGGTAGTCGAAGCGCACGCCGTGCAGCAGCTCGGCCATCAAGGAAGGCATCCAGTCGCCCTGCACAAAGGCGCCGCCCATGTGGTAGGCGTACTCGGAGATGGCGAGGTTCTCGTCGAGGAATTCCCCGCGGTAGGTGGCGCCGGCCACCAGCGAGTAGCGCTCCCAGGGCTGGGCCTCGAGGGCCTCCTGGGCGAAGAGCATGACCTGGTCGCCCACGTAGACCTCGCCCTCGTAGTCGGAGTCCTGCACGTGGTGGACCGCCGCGATGGTGGTCTCGAGATCGAGCTTCGGGCCGAGGTCCACGTCGATGACCGAGGAGCCCTCCTGGCGCCGGGAGAGGATGCTCTCGGACACGGCCCGGCGGGCCTCGTCGTCGTCCAGGACCTCGACGAAGGAGCCGAGCCCGCCACCCTGCCGCTTCTCCTGGGTGACGGAGAGACGGGTCAGGGTCGAGACGCGCCCCCGCTCCCAGGTGAAGGTGGAGGCCATGTTGGCCCGGTCGTAGCCGGTGTACTCGCTGATCTGGTCGCCATCGCGGTCCACGGAGTCATGCGAGGTGTGGGAGGCCACCACGGACACGCCCGTGTCCCCGCGGCGCGCGGAGGCGGTGCCGGTGAGGTAGTGATAGCCGAAGGCGCCGTACTCGGAGGTCATGCGGGCGCGGGCCTGCTCCTCGGGGCGCCGGGTGATGACGTTGATGACGCCGCCCATGGCGTCGGTGCCGTACAGGATGGAGTTGGCCCCCTTGACCACCTCGATGCGGGCCACGTCCGCGGCCGAGACCATCAGCCAGCCGTAGGTCTGGCCGAGGGAGGAGTAGACCGGGACACCGTCGATGAGCAGGGCGGTGTAGCGTCCGGGCATGCCGGCCAGCTTGACGCCGGTGGTGTTGCAGACTGAGCAGACGTTGTCCACCCGCACGCCGGGCTCGTTGGAGAGGGCGTCGAGCAGGCAGACCGCGCCGCGGGCCTCGATGACCTCGGCGGGGATCAGCTCGGTGAGCACGGGCGTGTCGGCCAGCTTGCGGGGGACGCGGGTGCCGGTGACCACCGTGTCATCGCCGCGGTACTCAGCGGCGTCGGGGGTCGGCTCGGCCGGGGTGGTGACGTAGCGGAAAGCGGCCGTGAGGGTGGCGATGCTGCCGTCGGGATCGCGCACGGCGATGTCGCAGAGGCCGGGTTCGCCGGCGGGGGTGGTGGCGGCGAGGGTGCCGTCGGGCTGCACGGCCACATCGCCGGCGGCGCGACCGCAGACGAGCACCTCGGCGCCAGGCTCGAAGCCGGTACCGGTCAGGACGAGGGCGGTGCCGCCGGCGCTCGAGCCCTGGTCCGGGGAGGCCTCATGCAGGGTGGGATCGGCCCACGCCGGCGCCGGCACCAGCGCGCCGGTGGCCAGACCGGCCAGGAGAAGGAGGTGGAAGGCACCTTGAGAGCCGTTGTTGCAGGGAGACATTGGAGATCCTCGAGGAAAGGGATGAGGGGACACACGACACCCTCCCGCGGTGCCATGGACTGGCGCACGGCGGGTATGGGTCGCACAGCGCCAGCCAGACGGCGGGCAGGCGCGCCGGGACGGAGGGCTCCAGGGCGATCCATCCCAGGCGCCCGCGGCGGGGCCGCAGGGACGATACGGGCAGACGATGCCGAATCAGGCCCGCGACGGAGGCGAGGTCTTGGGCGCCAGGTGCAGGATGCCCCCGACCAGGAGGACGACCCCGGGCCGCTGGGGGGTGAAGCGCCAGGCCCGCACCTCGGGCGCGGGGATCGCCGGCGTGAACACCAGGGTGGAGGGCGTGGCCAGGGTGTTCAGGGTGTGATCGTGGTGGTGCTCGCCCTGGGGCTGCCCCGTGAGCAGGGGCGCCACGCGACCGGCCGCGTTGTGGACGTGGATGAGCTCGTCTGGATGCAGCGGACAGGGCACGTGCCGGTACTGCAGGTGGTGCACCTGCATGGCGGTGCCCATGCCCACCCAGGCCACCGCGACCGCGAGCAGCAGACGGTGGAAGCGACGATGGCGGAGGAGGGGCAACATTTCTGTTAGAGTCGTCTAACACGTAAGGCGGACCACCGCCAAGGCCATGAACCCTCCCGTCGTGGCCTCTTCCGACCGCTCAGCATAAAAGCACCCCGCAACCAGCGGGGCCGCCGCGCCCCCAGGAGGTTCCTCGATGCTGTCCTGGTTGATCCTGGCAGCCGGCATGGCGTCCGCGCAGCAGTGCCCGCCCACCTCGCCCGAGCAGGTCTCCAGCCTGATGCAGCAGGCCCTGCTGGACTTCGCCACCCTCGACGAGGAGTCCTTCGCGGTCTCCAGCGAGCAGGCCGAGGATTCTCTCGGCTGCCTGTCCGTGGTCTTCCCGCCCACCAGCGCGGCGGCCTACCACCGCCTCGCGGGCATCAAGGCCTTCTTCAACGGCGACGACGAGGCGGCCACCCTGGCCTTCCGTGCGGCGCAGGCCATCGAGCCCGCCTACGAGCTGCCCGACAAGCTCGCGCCCGAGGGCGGCAAGCTCTCCCGCCTCTGGGCCGGCGCCCGCAACGGGCCCAACCCTTTCATCGGCTCGTTCGCGCCCCCGGCGGGGCTGTACGCCTACGTGGACGGCACCGAGACCCGCCAACGGGCCGAGGATCTGCCCGCCATCATCCAGTTCGGCATCGGCGACGGCAGCGTGCGCTGGACCGGCTACGTCCTCGCGAACCAGCCTCCTCCGCGAAATCTGCCCGCTCAGGGCGCCGTGGCCAGCGCGCCGCCCCGCGCGCAGCCAGAGGCACCAGACCTGGCCGATGGCGACGAAGGCCCGCTCGATTTCGACGAGCCCGAGCCTCCGCCCGAGCCCAAGCCGAAGCGCGATCCGAAGCCCGACACCTCCCACCGCGAAGCCCGCGCGGATCTCGCCACGGCCCCCACCCCCACCCCGAAGGCCCGCGAGCACGGCAAGGGCGGGCTGGTGGCGGCCACCATCATCTCCGGCGTGGTGGGAGGCGGCCTGTACGGCGGCGCCGCCTTCTCACGCACCACCTTCGACCGGAACCCCACGAAGCAGACCTTCTGGCTCACCAACGGGGCCTACTACGGCGCCATCGGCTGCGGGGCCCTCACGGTCACCTTCGGCAGCCTGGCCATCTTCACCGGAGGTGGCCGGTGAGCCCCCGCGCCCTCCTCCCCGCCCTCGCGGCCGTCCTCGCCGCCGGCTGTTGGCCCTGGATCCCGGGCACCTACGATGATTACGTCACGCCGAAGGCCACCCGCATCTTCGGGCATGCGTCCTACGACGAGTACCTCGGCGGCTACTGGGACCCGGGACAAGAAGGGGGGCAGATCTGGTGGGGCTGGACGGCCGAGGCCGAGCGGCAGCTGCACGCGCTGGACTTCGCCGCACCCGCAGGGGTGGGCGAGTGCGACCTCACCGAGGTGAGCTTCGACGATTTCGCGAGCATCTTCGCCGACCCGGGAGCCACCTCCGCCACCCTGTCCGGGCCCGAAGGTGAGATCACCCTGCCGTGGAGCCCCCAGGCCGGCGTGTTCACCTCCTCGGTCGGTGCGCTACCCATCGGGAAATACAGCCTCGACGCCCTCCCCACCAACGACGCCGGCAACATCAAGGTCCACACCTTCATGCGCGTCCCCAAGCCGGCTGACATCGACGGGATCTCGCTCGACGACGACTCCTTCCCCACCATCACCCTGGCCGACCTCGACTTCGCCTGGAACCAGGCCGAAGAGCTCGCCCAGTACGTGATCATCACGGCCACCCTGGTGGACGCGAACCACAACCCCCTGGAGTCCGCGGTCTGCGCCGCCAAGTTCTCCAATGGCGACATCAACTTCTCAACGGGGCTGTGGACCCGGGCGGGCGAAGCGCGGGGGGTCCAGATCATCTTCTCCACCGCCAACGAGCAGTGGGTGGAGATCGGAGACCGCGGCATCTCCAGCCGCATGCTCTCCGAGCGCCGCCAGATCGGGTACGCCGCGCTGCAGTAGCCCGGCGCCCGCTCAGTTGGCGCGGCAGATGCCCATGCGGGGGTTGCAGACCACGGTGTAGCTGCCGCCCCTGGCCACGGTCAGGTTGCCGAACTTCACGGGCTCGTCGCCCGGGAAGGTGGCTTCGACCTCGTAGCGGCCGGGGACGATGCTGCCGGGGACGGGGAAGCGTCCGGCCGAGCTGATCAGCACCACGCTGGCGGGGCCCTCGACCGTGACGTTGTGGCCGGAGCCAGTGGAAACGGCGGGCGCTTCGGCGGGTGCCGCCTCGGGCGGGGGCGCGGCAGACGAGGTCGGCTCGGACGCGGCGCTGCGGCTGCCACCCCCGCCACCGCTGGAGGACGGCGCTGAGCGGGGCTCGGTGGGCGCGCTGGCCTGCTCCAGCGCCGAGCGCGCCGCGGCGAGGTCCTGCGGCTCAGCGGCGGGCTGCACGGCGGGGACCTGCGTCACCCCCGGGGTGGCCAGATCCGGGACCACCGGGAGAGCCTCTTCTGGCTCGACGCTGGGGATTGGAGGCGGCTCCCCAGGCAGCTCCCGCTCCACTTCCATCGGCGCTGATCCAAGGTTCGAGGCCCCGTACCAATACCAGGCGCCACTCCCGGCCAGGCCCACGACGGCCAGGGCGCCGCCCACCACGACCAACAGCAGACAGCCTCCCAGGAGGCACCCGGAGGAACGCTTCTTCTCGGCCATGTCTCGATTCTCCGAGGGGGGAGGGCCCGGGTATCCCGCGGGCGCGGGATGTCCAGCGCGCCATGGGCCGCTCGGTGCGACGTCCGTCGCGGCCATGGTAACGCCCCTCCATTCAGGGTATCCTCCCCCCGTCACCCCCAACCAGTGGAGACCTCCATGAAGCGCATCCTGCCCGTACTCGCAGCCCTCGCCCTGATGATACCCTCCGCCGCCCTGGCCAAGAAGAAGGGCGGTGGCAACAAGCAGGGCGGTGAAGGTCGCGAGCTCGTCTTCAAGAAGGGCACCATGGAGCTGGGTGGCTCCGCCACCCTCGACTTCTACTCCTGGGACGGAGCCTCGAGCTGGGACATCACCATCGCCCCCGCCGGTGGGTACTTCGTCCAGAAGCGCCTCGAGATCGTGGGCCAGGTCTACCTGCAGAAGATCAAGGACGTGGACGACCTCGGCTGGGGCATCGATGGCGGCGCGCGCTACTACTTCGACATGAAGCCCAACTGGGCCTACATCGGGGCCCTGGCCGGGTTCGCCAACGGCGGCACCCTCGAGGGTTTCGGCGTGGGCGGCATCATCATCCCGCTCTCCAAGAACGTCGGGCTCGACCTCGGCGGCCAGATCGGCATCGAGAAGTACAAGGATGTCGACGCGATGGGGGTCTGGGTGAGCGCCGGCTACCTGGGCGTGCACGGCTACTTCCGGCAGTAGGCCGCCGCACATTGCCCGCTCTGCCCGCCAGGAGGCACCGATGAGCACCGATCCGTCCACCCCCCGCGACCCGCGCGAGGTCCAGACTTTTTCCATGCCCGAGCGCCCCGCGCCGCCCCCGGAGGAGCCTTCGGAGCATCGGAAACGGAAGTCCAGCGCCAACGCCTGGGTCATCCTGTTCTTCCTGCTGGCCCTCGGAGGCGTCGTTGGCTTCTGGCAGCTCTACTGGGGGCCGAAGACGGAGGCCGACAACGCCGCCGCCGCGGCAGCCGCCGCCTACGTGCGGCCCTGGTCGGAGCGCGCAGAAGAGTCGATCCACCTCACCTTCGAGGGCGCCGCTGGCACCAACCTGGCCACCACCATCGTGGAGGCCCTCGCGCCCGGTGCGCAGGGCGCCAACCTCGACGGCATGGCGCTGACCCGCGCCGAACCGAACCTGGAGTGCCTGTTCACGGTCTCCTGGAAGGACGAGAAGGGCCAGCCGACCGGGGCTCAGGTGCGCTGGGTGATCAGCGACCGCAAGCCGCTGGAGGCCTCCCTCGTGGTCCCGGAGGGCGGCGCGCCCGTCACGGAAGACCAGCGGAAGGCGCTGATCAACGTCCTGAACAGCCAGGCCTTCCCCGTGGTGCGCCGGAACATCGCCGAGAAATAGCCTCACCACGGCAGGTGGTCGAGGTCCACGTTGCCGCCCGAGAGGATGATCCCGACGCGCAGGCCGGAGAGATCCAGGGCGCCGGAGAGCAGCGCGGCCAGAGGCACGGCCGAAGAGGGCTCCACCAGGAGCTTGGCGCGCTCCCACAAGAGCCGCATCGCGGTGATGATGGCGGCGTCGTCCACGGTGACGATGCGCTCCACGTGGTGCTGGAGGATGGGGAAGTTGCGCCGGCCCAGGGAGGTCAGCAGGCCGTCCGCCACGGTCTTCGGGGCCACGGAGGGCAGGACCCGCCCGGCGGCCAGGGAGCGCGCGGCGTCGTCGGCTCCGCTGGGCTCGGCCGCGATGACCCTGCAGCGTGGGGCCAGGAAGTGGGTGGCCAAGGCGGTGCCCGCCAGCAGGCCCCCGCCACCCACCGGCGCCATGATCACGTCGAGCTCGGGAACCTCGGCGTGCAGCTCCAGCGCGGCCGTGGCCTGGCCGGCGATGACCCGGAAGTCATCGTAGGGATGCACGAAGGTGGCGCCGGTGGCGGCCACCACTTCCTCCAGGGTGGACTCCCGCGCGGCCAGGGTGGGGGCGCAGGTCACCACCCGAGCACCGTAGCCCTCCACCGCGGCGCGCTTCACCGCCGAGGCGCTGGAGGGCATGACGATGTGGGCCGGGATGCCCCGCAGGCGAGCCGCCAGGGCCAGGGCCTGCGCGTGGTTGCCCGAGGAGTGGGTGGCCACCCCACGAGCCGCCTCGGCCTCCGCGAGGGAGCGCACCGCGTTGCTCGCCCCGCGGAACTTGAAGGCGCCCACCTTCTGCAGGTGCTCGCACTTGAAGAACAGCTGCGCACCACAGCGGGCGTCCAGGGTGCGGCAGCGGGCCACGGGGGTGCGGTGGACCCAGGGTGCGATGCGCTCGGCGGCGGCGAGGATGGTGGGGAGGTCGGGGTGCATGAGGGTCCTCGGGAGCGGTCGGAGGACAGCTATCAGGAGTGGGGGCGAAGCGGGGTGTCAGGGAGGCGGGGTGCAGGCGGGGTGTCAGGCACTAGGACTCAAGATTTTTTGAAAAAAAA
>JBDRKM010000070.1:0-59698 GCA_043814015.1 Pseudomonadota bacterium | reverse complement strand
CGGCGGGCCGTATCGCGCCACTGCGCCCCGAGATGAATCATCTCGGCCGGCAACGTCACCCCTGGGGCCCCGGATCGCGCCACTCCGCCCCGAGATGAATCATCTCGGCCGGCACAGTCACCCCTGGGGCCCCGGACCGGGTGACGGGCGCGTGGTCCATCCCTCGAACCGCGGCAGCAGCCGCCCGGTGCGCTGCGCCCAGGCCTCCCAGGTGGGGCCGAAGCGCGCGTGCAACATGCGCTCCTCGTCCGGCAGGCGCACGAGGATGAGCGCGCCGAGCGCGAGCAGCGGGAAGCCCAGCACCAGCACGTTCTCGGCCAGCAGGCCGCAGCCCACGGTCTGCACCAGCCCGGCGGTGTACATGGGGTGGCGCACCCAGCGGTAGGGGCCGCTGGTGACCAGGCGGTGCTCGGTCAACAGCTCGAGCCAGGGGGAGAACTCGCGACCGAGGGTGGCGTGGGACCAGGCCAGGCCGGCCAGGCCCGCGATGGCCAGGAGGAGACCGAGCCAGGGCAGGGCGGGGGGCAGGGGGACATCGCCCCAGGCCTCGGCGGGAGAGCCGAGCCAGCCCAGGGCGGGCAGGACCACGGCCACGGTCATGGTGCGGGTGAGCAGGCGCTCGCGGCGCGGGCGGAGCTGCTCGCGGGGGCCCTTGGCGCGGCGGAAGAGGAGGCGGATGGCGGCGAAGGCCAGCAGGCAGGCGAGGACGAGGGCGCGGGCGAGGGTGTGGGACATGCGCGCGGGAACGTATCGCGGTGGGCAGGGGTCGAGGGTGCGGGCGGCGGAGGTATGCCGGCCGATCCTGACGCCTCGGAGGACCCATGCCCCCCAAGGTCGACGCTCGAGGGGGGGTATGCCGGCCGATCCCGACAGGATGTGGGGGTATGCCCCTCGATCCTGACGGTTTGCGTCGACATAGGCACCCATGGGTCCCTGGGGTCGTCAGGGTCGGGGGGGATAGCTCGGGTGGGCCTCTCAGAAGCCCCCGCCCAGGATCAGGTAGATGGCCCCGGCGTCGGAGCCGGCGTCGTCGTCGCGCCCGGCGCCGAGCAGGATGTCGGCGAAGCCGTCGGCGTTCACGTCGCCTGCGGGGGTGTTGTGGTAGCCGGCCTGGTCGCCACCGCCCTCGCCCTTGAGGATGGCGTCGGCGCTGTCGCCGTTGAGGTTGCCGGTGGGGGCGTCCAGGAAGATGTAGGCGGCGCCGTTGTCGGAGTCGAGATCGTCGTTGCCGGGGTCGCCGAGCACGAAGTCGGCCACGCCGTCGCCGTCCATGTCGCCGGGCATGGAGACGTAGGCGACCTGGTGGCTGGCGTCGGTGCCGTCGAAGATGGCGCCGGCGGTGGAGAGGCTGTGGGTGCCGGAGACGGGGCCGTAGATGAGGTAGCACCGGCCACCCCAGCTCGCGTGTGGGGCGCCCACGAGGAGGTCCGGGTAGCCGTCGCCGTCGATGTCGCCGCCGCCCGCGACGCCGTTGTAGTTGCCGGCCCAGTCGTAGGTGGTCTCGCCGGTGAAGGTGGCCTCGGCGCTCCCGAGCTCGAAGAGGCCCGCGACAGGTGAAAGTACCACGTAGGCGAAGCCGCTCTGTGAGTCGGCGCGCGCCCCGATGAGCATGTCGTCGAGCCCGTCGCCGTCCATGTCACCGGCCGTGGACATGCTGAGGCCGACGTACCCCGCAGCGGTGGCGTAGATCACGGCGTCGGAGCTGGTCAGGTCCACGGTCCCGCTGACCGGGCCGTGCAGGACGCAGGCCGAGCCGTTGCGTCCGGCACCCACCGGATCGTCGAACCCCACGTTGACCATGAAGTCCGCGAAGCCGTCGGCGTTCACATCGCCAGCGGGGGCGAGGGCGTAGGCGACGTAGTCGCTCGCCGCGTCACCAATCATCTTGGCGTCCGCGGTGGCCAGGTCGATCTCGCCCAGGACGGGGCCAAGCAGGAGGTAGGCGGCGCCCGCCTCGGAGGCACCGTCGTCATCGCCCTGAGCGGAGACGAGGATATCGTCGAAGCCATCGGCGTTGGTGTCGCCCGCGCCCGCCACCGCGAAACCCGCCAGGTCTCCGGCGGTTTCACCCATCAGCACAGCCTGCGCCGTTCCGAGGCTCATCTCCCCCGTGAGCGGACCCTGGAACAGATAGGCCTGGCCCGCGTCGGTCCCGACCGCCGTGTCACACTCCCGGCAGCCCACGAGCACATCGTCGTAGCCGTCTGCGTTGACGTCTCCCGCGCCGTACGCGACCTTGACCCGGTCGTCGGCCGTCTCCCCCAGCAGCTTGGCGTCGGCTGAGGCGAGGCTCATCCAGTCCTGGCCGTTGCAGTCCAGATCCAGCCCGTCCTGGGGGTCGAAAGCCCCGGGATGGACCGACGCGTCCCCGTCATCGCAGTCGTCGTCGTTGTCCACGAAGCCGGAGGGCTCGTAGCAAGCGATGTTGGTCCAGCCCGAATAGCCATACCCGTCCCCGTCCACATCGGCGTACCAGGTGGGGGCGTCCAGGGCGTCGTCTTCATCCGTGGTGCCGTCGCAGTCGTCGTCGTAGCCGTTGCAGTGTTCGTCGGCGCCGGGGAAGACGGCGTCGTCGCTGTCGTCGCAGTCCCTGTCGTCGGCGGTGTGGCCGCTGGGTACGGCGCAGGCCACCGCGGTGGTGGCGGCGTCGCCGAAGCCGTCGCTGTCCGCGTCGGCGTACCAGGTGGGGGCGTCCAGCGCGCCGTCCTCGTCGAGGATGCCGTCGCAGTCGTCATCCGCCCCGTTGCACCACTCGTCGGCGCCGGGGAAGATGCTCGCCTCGCCGTCGTCACAGTCGCTATGATCGGCGAGGTAGTGGGAGGGGGCCGAACAGGCCACGGCGGTCATGCTGCTGCCGCCGAAGCCGTCGCCGTCGTAGTCGAGGTACCAGGTGGGGGCGTCCACCGCGTCGTCCTCGTCGGTGGTGCCGTCGCAGTCATCATCGTCGCCGTTGCAATACTCGTCGGCGGTGGGATGGACGGTGTCCACGAGGTCATCGCAGTCGGTGCTGGTGGCCACGTAGCCGGTGGGTGCCGCGCAGGCGGCGTGGCTCAGGCCGGTGCCGCCCCAGCCGTCGCCGTCCGCATCGTAGTACCAGGTGGGGGCGTCCGCCGCGTCGTCCTCGTCGGTGGTGCCGTCGCAGTCGTTGTCGATGCTGTCGCAGACCTCGGTGGCGGCGGGGTTGACCTCGGGCTCCAGATCGTCGCAGTCGGAGCCGTCCGCGATGGCGCCGGAGGGGGCGGTGCAGGCGACCGTGGCCAGGGCGGGGTCGCCGTAGCCGTCCAGATCGCGGTCCTGGTACCAGGATGGGGCGTCGGCGGCGTCGGGCTCGTCCACGGCACCGTCGCAGTCGTTGTCGGTGCCATCACAGAGCTCGGTGGCGGCGGGGCTGACGTCGTCGTCGCGATCATCGCAGTCGGTGGAATCCGTCACGTAGTCCGTGGGGGCGGCGCAGGCGGCGGTGGTGGTGGCGGCATCGCCGAAGCCGTCGCCGTCCCGGTCGTAGTACCAGGTGGGGGCGTCGGCGGCGGCGTCCTCGTCGGTCACGCCGTCGCAGTCGTCGTCCACGCCGTTGCACAGCTCGGTGGCGGCGGGGTTCACGGCGTCCGCGGTGTCGTCGCAGTCGGTGTTGTCCGCGAGGAAGCCGCTGGGGGCGGCGCAGGCGACGGCGTTGGTGGCCGCGTCACCGTAGCCGTCGGCGTCGGTATCGGCGTACCAGGTGGGGGCGTCCAGCGCGTCGTCTTCGTCGGTGGTCCCGTCGCAGTCGTCGTCGAGGCCGTTGCAGTACTCGTCGGCCGCGGGGAAGACGTCCGGGTCGGTGTCGTCGCAGTCGTCGTCGCGCTCGGAGTAGCCATCGGCCATCTCACAGCCGGCCACGGTGGCCGCGCCGGTGCCGAAGCCATCGCCGTCCTGGTCGCGGTACCAGGTGGTGGTGACGCCCTCGTCGATGTCTCCGTCGCAGTCGTTGTCGGCCTCGTCGCAGACCTCTGCGGCGCCGGGGTGGGAGGTGGGGTCGCCGTCGTCACAGTCGTCGCCCTCGGCGACGTAGTTGGTGGGTTGCTCGCAGGCCGGCATGGAGAAGCCGGGGTTGCCGTGGCCGTCGGCGTCGGCGTCGGCGTACCAGATGGGCACGTCGGTGACGTCGGGGTCGTCCATGTCCACCAGATCGTCGCAGTCGTTGTCGATGTCGTCGCAGATCTCGGGGGCGCCTGGGTAGATCAGGGCGTCGTCGTCGTTGCAGTCATCGCCGGCCTCGAAGCTGTCGCCGTCGTTGTCGGTGAAGTGGATCGGCGGGGGGTCGGTGCAGCCCCAGAACAGCAGGGCCAGTGGGATGAGCACGAGGTGTGAGCGCATGGGTTCCTCCGAAGATTTGGGAACGATACCAGCCTCAGGCCTCCCGACAAGCCGCATCGCCTGTGAGTCCGCCGGGATCGGCGTCGTAGCGTTCCCCGGGGGGAGGGGCGAGCCACGCGTCGGCGCGCGCGGTTGACCCGGCGTGATCCGATCGGTAGAACCTGCCTTGCGCGGCGCGCATCCTCACCCCGCCGGAGGCTCCCGATGCTCCTCCCCTCCCTGCTCCTGCTCGCCCCCGCCCTCGCGGGCACCCCCGTGCTCGTCTCCCGCATCGACGTGGACGGAGATGCGTCCGCTGCGGTCGCCGGGGCGCTGGCGGAGGCGCTGGCCGCGGCCTACGAGCCGCTGTCTCCAACGGAGGCCGCCGTGGACGGCCAGCCCGGGCCCGCCTGGCTCGCGGCCTGCGAGGCGGAGGAGCTGGAGGGCTGCACCTTCCGGCTAGCGGAGGCAGCGGGGGCGGCCTGGGCCATCACGGGCCGCGTGGAGGGCGGCCAGGCCGAGATCGCCCTGCTCGATGTGGGGAAGCTGGAGCAGGGCGCGGAGCTGGTGCTGCCCTTCGATGCGGATGATCTCGCGGCCTTCGCGGCCGCGGTGCGGGCGGGGCTGGACGACGCGGTGGCGGGCCGCGCGCGCGAGGCCGTGGACATCCGGGTGCAGGCCGCCGAGGAGGCGGCGGAGCCGCTCGCGCCCTACGACCCGGAGCAGGACCCCGAGCTGGTGGGCCGGGAGGCCGCCGGGCTGGAGGACGAGCGAATCTCGCCCGACGAGGGCCCGGAGTGGGAGGAGCGCCCGCGGTATTCCATGGCGGCGATGATGGCCGAGCTGGGGGACGAGGCGCCCTGGGACCTGGAGGGCCTGAGTCCGAAGGAGTACCTCTCGTACTGGAACAGCGGCTGGGACGTGGACACCTGGCGCGAGTTGGCCCGCGGTCGGAAGGGCAGGGTGCTGCTGCGCCTGGCCGGCGGGGGCGGTTGGGGGCCGGGCGGCGCGCTCTACCACGGGCGCTACGCCCTGGAGGCCAACACCAACCGGCTGCTGGGGGTCTACGCGGTGCAGCAGGTGCAGGCGGGGGCAGGCAGCTCGCTCGGGCTGTCGGTGGGCTTCGGGGTCGCGCCCTGGCTGGAGATCGAGGCCGGGATCGCCCGCGAGGGCGGGCACTACCACGTGGAGATCTTCAAGGAGATCGGCGAGGCCGAGCCCGAGGTCCACACGGACGATGTGAGCCCCAACGGCAACCTGCGGGTGCACGTGGGCCTGCGGCTGGCGCCCATGCCGGTGCCGCGGCTGCGGCCACTGGTGGGGCTGGGGGTGGCCTACCAGCGTGGGACCGTGGTGACCGACCACGCCTCCCTGCCCATGGACGACTTCGAGGTCTTCGCGGCGCCGTCGCTGGTCTGCGCCTACCTGGCGCCGGGTGGGGAGCTGCGGCTGAGCGAGCGCCTCGATCTGTTCGTGCAGGCGCCGCTCACCCTGGTGCTGGCCGGCGGGGAGAGTGAAGAGATCGACACGGCGGGGGACGCGCTGGAGGACAAGCTGGGGACGGCGGCGGTGCCGCGGTTCGGGGCGGCCTTGCAGGTGGGGGTGCAGGGGAGGGTGGGGAGGTAGGGGGTCAGAGTTGGTCGTCGTCGGGCGGATCGCGGTCTTTGACCTTCTCGAGCGCGCGGTCGAAAGCCTCGCGGGAGCCCCGCGCGGCGCGCGCGGCGAGCAGGGACTCGGTCTCCAGCGCGGAGAGCTTCTCGGCCACGGCTGTCACGATGATCTGGTTGATCGAGGTCCCCTCTCGCTGGGCGAGATCGCGCAGGGAGCCGTGGAGGGAGGCGGGGAGGCGGAGGCTGATGGTGCTCATGGGAGTGCTCCGATGTGTCTTCCTTTGCTACAAACCGAGCATCCCATAGAAAAGATACGTCTCGCCACCGTAGGACCCACCCATGCCCTCCCCTGGGGCGCCGACGAAGATATCCAGCAACCCATCGCCGTCGGCATCGCCAAGCGCCACCGCGCGTCCGGCGATGTCGTACGCATCCTCGCCGACGAGGCGGGCAGAGGCGCCGGCGAGAGTGCTGGTGCCTGACTGGGGGCCAGACAACAGATATACCAATCCTGCGCTGGTCCCACCCGTATCCACCCACGGAGCGGACGCGGCGATGTCATCGAACCCGTCCCCGTCGACGTCCCCCGCCGCGAGGACGTAGCCAGCGCGGTCACTGTTGTGTTCTCCGGTGAGTTTGGCGTCGGCAGACGACAGGGTCGTGATGTCACGCAGCGTGGCGCGCTGTGTGATGATGTACACGGCGCCCGCGTATCCATACACCGAGCCTTCACCGTAGGCGCCCACGACCAGGTCCTGGGCGCCGTCCCCGTCGATGTCGCCGGAGGTGAGCGCCCATCCGGCGCTGTCCGTGGCATCCTCACCGTAGAGCCGTGCGTCTGCGGAGCCCAGGGAGATCGTGCCCGAGATCGGCCCGTACTCGATGTAGGCTGCGCCAGCCCAGGAGCCGAATGTGTCCTCGCCGTCGGCGCCGACGATCACGTCGTCGATGCCGTCGCTGTCCAGGTCGCAGGAGGCCACGGAGATGCCCGCCTGTGCCGAGGCACCCTCGCCAGTGAGCTTGGCGATGGCGTCGGCGAGGCTGGTTGAACCAGTGGGGACATCGGCAACCACGTAGACCGCGCCAGCTTGGGATCCACCGGAGTCCTCCATGTAGGCCCCGATGAGGAGGTCGTCGTCGCCGTCGCCGTCGATGTCCCCAGCAGCGACCGAACGGCACGCATGGTCACCTTCGGTTTCACCGATCAGCTTCGCGCTCGCCTCTCCCAGAGACATGGTTCCAGCAGTTGCTGCGTCGAGCACGTAGACCGCTCCTGAGTTGGGGCCGATGGTGTCGTCCCCGGCGGCGCAGATGACCGCATCCAGGCTCCCGTCTCCTGCGAGGTCGGCCAGCGTAAGGTTGTAACCGGCATTGTCGCCGGCAGCCTCGCCCTCCAGGATCGCATGGGCGGTGGACAGGTTCGTCGTGCCCGCCGCGTACGGAGCCAACATGAGGTATGCAACACCGGCATCGGATCCGCCCGCGTCGTGCCCGTAGGCGCCGACGAGGAGGTCATCGAGCCCGTCGCCATCCCAGTCACCCGTGGCGAGACCGAGCCCCGCGCGGTCCGATGCGTTCTCTGCCTCCAGAAACGACGCCGCAATAGAAAGATCGACATCGCCCTGGATACCGCAACCCGATGGGCCACCATCGCAGTCGTTGTCGATCCCATCCCCGCAGACCTCGGACGCGCTGGGGCTCACAGCAGGATCGGTATCTTCGCAATCGTCAGCGCTTTCGGAGAACCCGGCTGGGATCACACACGCCCGGGAGGTGAACGCTGAAGTGCCGTACCCATCCCCATCCGCATCGTAGTACCAGGTGGGGGCGTCCGCCGCGTCATCCTCGTCGGTGGTGCCGTCACAGTCGTTGTCCACACCATCACAGACCTCGGTGGCGGCGGGGTTGATCCCGGACGCCAGGTCATCGCAGTCGCGGCCGTCCGCGATGGCGCCTGAGGGGGCGGTGCAGGCGACCGTGGCCAGGGCGGGGTCGCCGTAGCCGTCCAGATCGCGGTCCTGGTACCAGGTGGCGGCATCGGCGGCGTCGGGCTCATCGACCGTGCCATCGCAGTCGTTGTCCGTGCCGTCGCACAGCTCGGTGGCGGCGGGATTGACGTCGTCGTCGCGGTCGTCGCAGTCGGTGGCGTCCGCCACGTAGTCCGTAGGGGCGGCGCAGGCGGCTGTTGATGCAGCGGGATCTCCGTACCCATCCGCGTCCCTGTCGTAGTACCAGGTGGGGGCGTCCGCGGCGTAGGGCTCGTCCGCGGTACCCGAGCAGTCGTCGTCCACGGCGTTGCACAGCTCGGTGGCGGCGGGGTTCACGGCGCCCGCGGTGTCGTCGCAGTCGGTGTCGTCCGCGAGGAAGCCGCTCGGGGCGGCGCAGGCGACGGCGGTTGTGGCGGCGTCGCCGTAGCCGTCGGCGTCGGCATCGGCGTACCAGGTGGGGGCGTCGATGGCGTCGTCTTCGTCGGTGTCGCCGTCGCAGTCGTCGTCCACGGCGTTGCACAGCTCGTCGGCGTCGGGGTTCACGTCCGGGTCGGTGTCGTCGCAGTCGTCGTCGCGCTCGGCGTAGCCCTCGGACATTTCGCAGCCGGCCACGGAGACCGCGCCAGTGCCGAAGCCGTCGCCGTCCTGGTCGCGGTACCAGGTGGTGGCAACGTCCTCATCGACATCCCCGTCGCAGTCGTTGTCGGCCTCGTCGCAGACCTCTGCGGCGCCGGGGTGGGAGTTGGGGTCGCCGTCGTCACAGTCGTCGCCCTCGGCGACGTAGTTGGTGGGTTGCTCGCAGGCCGGCATGGAGAAGCCGGGGTTGCCGTGGCCGTCGGCGTCGGCGTCGGCGTACCAGATGGGCACGTCGGTGACGTCGAGGTCGTCCATGTCCACCAGATCGTCGCAGTCGTTGTCGATGTCGTCGCAGATCTCGGGGGCGCCTGGGTAGATCAGGGCGTCGTCGTCGTTGCAGTCGTCCCCGGCGCCGAAGCCGTCGCCGTCGTTGTCGGTGAAGTTGGGGTGGATGTCGTTGCCGCAGCCGCCGAAGAGCAGGGCCAGGGGGACGAGGATGGCGAGGGGGCGCATGGGGTCTTCTCCGAGTGCGACGGTAGGGTACCAGAGGGTCGCGCCCTGACGAGCGCGCTCGCCTGGGTGCCCGTCCCGGTGCGGATCGGAGACGGAACGGTGCTTCCCTGGGCCTGGCGCGGGAGGTATCCCCCTCGATCCTGACGCCTCGGAGGACCCATGCCCCCCAAGATCGACGCTCGAGGGGGGTATCCCCCCCGATCCTGACAGGAGGTGGGGGTATGCCCCTCGATCCTGACGGTCTGCGTCGACTAAGGCACCCATGGGTCCCTGGGCGCGTCAGGATCGGCACCCATGGCTCCCCAGCAACCCCGGCCTACCCCCGCACCCGCCCCACCAGCTCCGCGCTCAGCCTCCCGCTGCGCTGGAGGTGGCGCATGGCCAGGATGGGTTGCGTGCCCCACTCCGCCAGCGGGCGGCCCTGCAGCGTCTCCGAGTAGCGCCGGGGCTCGAAGCCGCGCAGATCCTCCGCAGAAGCCCCCTCGCGCACCCGCTCCAGGAAGCCCTCCAGCGCCCCGAGCGAGCTCATCTTCATGTACGGGCAGGTGGCGCAGCCGCCGTCCACGGCGCAGCCTTCACTCGCGGCGACGCCGGGCACGATGGGCAGCTCCGCCGAGCCCGTGGCGGTGACGGCGCCGGCGGCCACGGGGAAGAGGATCTCCACCGCGAGGCCCGAGCGCGCCTCGCGCAGCCGGGCCTGCACCGCCCGCACGATGCTGGTGATCATGCCCGCCTCGGTGCCCAGGATCACGGGCGCCAGCTCCCGCTCCCCCGCGGCGATGGCGGCATCGAGCCGAGCGAGGATGAAGGCCAGGATGTCGGAGGTGGAGCCGACGGTGCCGCGACCCTCGGCCTGGGCGGCGAGCGCCAGATCGAACATCTCGCCCGGGACCTCCAGGTGGGCGGCCACCAGGGCGTGGCCGTAGTGCTCGCGCACGACCCGCACCACCTCGGCCCCGAAGACCTGGTGCACGGCGCAGGCGCCTTCGGGGAAGGCCTCGTAGCGCTCGAGCGCGGCGGCCACGGCGGCGGGGGTGAGATCGGGGTGCAAGCGCACGCACTCCGCGGGATCCGCGGCGGCCAGCCGCTCCAGGCTGACCCGCAGGTTGCGGCCCATGTGGGTGTCGGGGCCAAAGCGCAGGGCGACGCCGGGGATCTGCACGATGGCCTGGGCCACGGTCCTGAGCGCGTTGGACGAGGTGCACGTGATCGTGGGCACCCGCGCCTCGGCCCGTGCCTTCACGTCCAGGCCGGTGTTGATGTAGATGACGTGCAGGGCCTGGGGGGTGCGGGCCGCGGCCTCGAGCCAGGCGTCGTAGGCCGGGGAGGCGGCGGCCTCGGCCAGGGTGCAGCCAATGGGCTCGGTGGCCACGCGGTGCACGGGCACGTGGGCGTAGCCCTGGGCGTCGAGCACGGCGCGCACGTTCTCGGACATGAAGTCCACCCCGAGCACCACGATGCGCTCGACGCCGCCCTGGATCATGGCGATGGCCCGATCCGCCATGGCCAGCGAGTCGGAGACGAAGGTGTGGGGCCAGGGCGAGGCGCAGAGCACACCCTGCAATTCGGCGTCCATGTAGAAGTGGGCGGCCACGCCCGTGCGGGTGGCCTCCAGCAGGGCGGTGAGCCGGCGCACGGCGCGCTCGTCCGGCAGGAGCCAGGCGGCCTGGGCCTCGGCGTAGGGGCCGCGGGGTTCCAGGCGGTGGGCGCTGACTTTGAGGGCGGGGAAGGCGCCTTCGCGGGGCAGGAAGCCCATGGGTACCTCCAGATGGGGAGGGCGGGGGACGCCAGGTATCATCCCCACGCGGATCAGGCGGGCGGATCGCGGCGCAGCACAAGCCGCGCCGGGGCGCCCTCCTCGAAGCCCACGACCACACCGGCGCAGGGGGCGAGCACGGGCCCGGCGGGGGTGTCCGCGAGGCGTTCGCCCGCCCGGACCCAGCAGGCCTCCTCCACACAGAGGTCGGCGTCGGGTGGCAGGGGGACGGCCAGCAGGCGCGCAGGGCCGTCAAGGGGCTGGCCGAGCCGGGTGAGGATGGCCTCCACGGCGTCGCGGGCCGCCTCGCGGGTGCCGACGGGGCCCTCCGTGCCTGCGATGCCGCGCAGCGCGGGGAGGTGCTCGGCGCCGCCCACCGCGCGCAAGGCCTTGACGGCGACGTGCACCACCAGCCCGTCGCGGTCGGACAGCAGGGCGCCCAGCCGTGGGGCCAGCCCCGGATCGCGTCGCTCCCACAGCCGCGAGAGGGCCAGCCAGCGCAGGGTGCCGTCGCGGCTGCCCAGGGCGCGGTGCAGCAAGGCGGCGGCCTCCGGACCCTCGATCCAGCCTGTGGCCGAGAGCGCGGGCATGCGCTCCATGAGGTCGGGGGCGCGGGCCACCGCGTCGAGCCAGCGCGCGGGGTGGGCGCGCGCCAGGGACACCAGCAGGTCCTCGAGATCTTCGAACACCGCGCGGCCGTTGGCGCCGGGGCTGCCCAGGGCGTCCCCACGGAGCAGGGCGACGCAGGTGGCGCCCACCGCATCTTCGCCGCAGGCCACGAGCGCGGCGCGCGTCGCGGAGGCATCCCGGGAGCCGAGGGCGACGAGGGCCGCGTGGACCTGCGCATCGAGGGTGGGGGAGCTCTCGGGCATGGCACGCTCCGCGTGACCTGGATGGTGGATGACTGGTATCATCCGCCCATGAGCGCGCGCCGCCCCCGACTCCATCCGATCGCCGAACGCCTGCTGCTGGCGGGGGGCGTCACCGCCTTCTACCTGCTGTACTTCCCCATCTCCCGCGGCCTGGATGGCGCAGGTGGGCACCACCCGGCCACCTGGGTGGACCGCGCCCTGCCGGTGGACGCGCGCTGGATGTACGTCTACTTCGCGGTCATGGTGTCCGGCTTCACACCGGGCCTGATCGTGGCCAGCCGCGGGCTGTTCCGGCGGGTGGCCCTGGCCTACCTGGTGGTCCAGGCCAGCGCCTTCGCGGTCTTCCTCGCCTGGCCTGTGGTGATGGACCAGCGCGCCGAGGTCCCCGTGACCTCCTTCGCCACCTGGGGCCTGGCCGTCTGCTACCACATCGATCCGCCCGGCACCTGCTTCCCCTCCATCCACGTCACCCTGGCCGTGCTGGCGGCGCTGTGCTCCTGGAAGGCCGACCGCGTGGTGGGGAGCGTGGCGGTGGTCATCGGCGTGCTGATCGCCTTCTCCACCCTGATGGTGAAGCAGCACTACCTGGTGGACGTGCTCGGTGGCTTCGTCCTGGCCAGCGCCACCTGGGCCTTGGTGGTCGCACCATGGCGCCCCGCCCTGGAGGAACGGATGGCCCTGCCGCGCTGGGCGCCGCTGGCGCTGCTGGTGGTCTACGGGCTGGCGGTGCTCGGGCTGTACGTGGTCTACCGGCTGGGGGTGGCGCCGTAGGGGAGGGGATCAGGCCGCCAGGGCGACGGTCAGGGCGTCGCGGTGGCGGCGCAGCAGGGGGATGAGCTGATCGCGCTCGCGGGCGGTGGCCGTCAGCATCCGCTCGCGGAGGGCGCGGGCGCGGGTGTGGGCGCCGAGCACGCAGGCGGCGGTGTCGTCGGTGACCATGCAGCTGGCCAGATCGATGAACAGGCGGCTGCAATCGACCAGGATGGCGAGGTGGTCGCGGCGCAGCTCGCCTACCAGGGTGGCCACGGCGGGCTCGGGGTCGAGATCCAGCAGGGAGGGCAGCAGGCGATCCTCCAGGAAGAGCACGTGCTCCCGCACCTGCTCCCGGAAGCAGGCCTCCAGTGAGCCCGGCCCCGCGTCGGGCTGTTCGGCCAGCGTACCGAGGGAGGCCCAGAGGTTGTCCAGCCAGGAGGCGACCCTGGTGTGGCCCTGGATGACGGTCTGGACGGGATCGAGGGAGGGCGCGCTCATGGGCACCTCGGGAGTGTGGAGCTGGCTGGGATGCGCATGTGGATACACGCCAACCACCCCGGTCGGCAAGCAAAAAATGCGACACGGCGTGTCAAGATGCCAGCGGCGCAGGGCGCCACCGCCCGCCAGCTCAGGCAGAACGCGGGATCAGATCGGCGAGAAACAGGCTGCCCAGGTGTGCCTTCACCAGGCGCAAGGTGGCCTCCTCCAGGCCCGCCAGCCAACAGCGCTCGATGAGGCAGGTCTCCCGCTCGATCAGGCAGCCGGCCGGCTGCAGGGGGCCGTCGATGGCCTGGTAGATGTCCAGCAGGGAGGTGGTCGCCGGGTCGGCCAGCAGGGTGAAGCCCCCCCGGGCGCCCCGCACCGAGCCCACGAAGCCGGCCGCCACCAGGCGCTGCATGACCTTGGCGAGGTGGGACCCGGACACGCCCAGGCCGTGCGCGATGGCGGCGGCGCTGCGGGGATCGTGTTCGGTGCGGAGGTGCAGGAAGACCATGGCGTGGATGCCGAGGTTGGCGGCCTCGCTGATGCGGAGGATGGTGCTCATGGCGGCTCCGGTGAGCGAATCAGGAGGCTGCATACCTGATTAGAGGAGGCGAGCCCAGCCCGCGAGGTGCGCGTGAAGAGCCTCCAGCCCCGCCCCGGCGTCACCGCCGCCCACCTGTCCCGCCAGCCGGTGTTCTCGGCCCTGGGCCCCGAGGACCGCGAGGCCCTGGCCGGCGCGGCGAGCCTGCGCCTGTACGACCGCGGCGAGGTGTTGTTCGAGGAGGGGCAGCCCGCGGATCGTCTCTTCTGCGTGGTGCACGGCGCGGTGCGGGTGGCGCGTCGGGGGCCCGGGGGGCGCGCCAAGGTGATCCACCTGCTGGAGGCCCCGGCGCTGGTGGCCGAGGTGCCGGTGCTCATGGGCATCGACTTCCCGGCCAGCACCGAGTGTGTGGAGCCCTGCACCGTGCTGGTCCTGCCCCGCGCGGCGCTGCTGGCGGCCTTCCGCCGCAACGAGGAGCTGGCCCCGCGCCTGCTCGCGGCCGCCATGACCCGCCTGCACGAGCTGACCCGCTCGCTCGCCGCCCACGGCGAGAAGTCCGGCGCGGCCCGGCTGGCCTCCTACCTGCTCGGGCTGGGCGATGCCCAGGGCGCGCGCGTCACCCTGCCTGCCGCCAAGAAGGACGTCGCCTGCTACCTCGGCCTGCAGCCCGAGAGCTTCTCCCGGGCGCTGGCGGTGCTCAAGCGCGCCGGGCTGATCGCCGAGGAGGGTGAGCAGATCGCCCTGCTGGACCGTGGGGGGCTGGAGCGGCTGCTGGCGGAGAGCTGAGGCACCGGGCGGAGCCCCGCGCTGCGACACGGGCGAACCATCCCCGGAGTCGCTGCAGAGGCGGGGCCCGGGTTCCTCCGCGGAGACACGGTGCGAACCATCCACTTCTCGTGGAGACCCGGGACGAACCATCCACCCATGGCGCGGGAGAGGGGGACCCCCTCGTGTGAAAGCCGGTTTTCATCTGTGCGACGAGCCCACCCGGGGTTCCGTCCGCCCAGGATGGATGGTTCATGGCGCCTCTCCAGGGGAACTGGATGGTTCAGGGGCGGTCTACCGACCTAAACTGGAAACAGGATTCTGAAATCCGTATCCACTTGATCGCGATCAAGGCCGCCCCGCCCGGGGCGCCCTACCCTGAGGCCACCCGAGGAGGTCACCATGAAGCGCAAGATCATCGAGATCGACGAGGCCCTCTGCACCGGCTGCGGCCTGTGCGTCACCTCCTGCGAGGAGGGCGCACTGCGGGTCATCGAAGGCAAGGCGCGGGTGGTCAAGGACGACTTCTGCGACGGTCTGGGCGCCTGCATCGGGGAGTGCCCCGAGGGCGCCCTGCGCATCGTGGAGCGCGAGGCCCCGGCCTTCGATCCCGCCGCCGTGGCGGTGCATCTCGGCGCCCTGGGCGGCGCCCCGCACACCCCCGCAGAGCCCCTGGCCTGCGGCTGCCCCGGCTCCGCGGTCAAGGTGCAGCAGCCCTCCCGGACCACCCCCGCGGTCTCCGGCGCCGGCCTGCCGGCCCAGCTCAACCCCTCGGACCTCGCCCAGTGGCCGGTGCAGCTGCACCTGGTACCCGTGCGTGCGCCCTTCTTCCACGGCAAGGAGCTGGTGGTGCTCTCCACCTGCGGGCCCGTGGCCTCCGCCGACATCCACTGGCGCTTCCTGCGCGGTCGCTCGGTGGTGGTGGCCTGCCCCAAGCTCGACCGCACCGATCCGTATGTCGAGAAGCTCGCGTCGATCTTCGCCTCCAACGCCATCCCCCGCGTCATCGTGGTGCGCATGGAGGTGCCCTGCTGCGGCGGGCTGACCGCCCTGGTGCACCAGGCCATGCTGCGCTCCCACCGCGCCGATCTCGTCGTGGACGAGGTGGTGCTCGGCAGCCACGGCCCCGTCCTCTCCGAACGCCGCCTCCACGGCTGATTTCCCCAACAGAAGGAGTCCCCCATGTTCTGCTATCAGTGTGAACAGACCGCCAAGGGCAGCGGCTGCACCGTCGCCGGCGTCTGCGGCAAGGACGCCCCCACCGCCGCCCTCCAGGATCTGCTGGTCCACACCGCCCTTGGGCTGGCCACCGTGGCCTGGCCCGCGCGGCAGCTTGGCGTCCAGGACCCGGCCGCTGACCGCTTCGTGCTCGAGGCGCTCTTCACCACCATCACCAACGTGAACTTCGACCCCGAGCGGCTCGCCAGCCTCGTCCGCCGTGGCGCTCGCCTCTCCCGGCACGCGCTGGCCGCCTACCTCGCCGCCTGCGAGGCCCAGGGTGCGACCCCCACCATCCGCGCCATCCCGCCCCACTGCGTCCCCGCCGACGATCTCGACGGCATGGTGCTGCAGGGCGAGGCCATCGGCATCCAGAAGCGCTTCGAGCGCGTCGGCGAGGTGGTGACCGGCCTGCAGGAGCTGGTCATGTACGGGCTCAAGGGCATGGCGGCCTACGCGGACCACGCGCTGATCCTCGGCCACACGGACCAGACCGTGGCCGACTTCTTCCTCGAAGCCCTGGCCTTCCTCGCTCACAATCCGCAAGACGTCGCGGCCCTCACCGCCATGGCCCTGCGCGTGGGCGAGGTGAACATCACCGTGATGGCCCTGCTGGACGCCGCCAACACCGGACACTTCGGCCACCCCGAGCCCACCCCCGTGCGCGTCGAGCCCGTCACCGGCAAGGCCATCCTCGTCTCCGGCCACGATCTGCTCGACCTGGCTGCCCTGCTGGAGCAGACCGCGGGCATGGGCCTCAACGTCTACACCCACGGCGAGCTGCTGCCGGCCCACGGCTACCCGGAGCTGAAGAAGCACCCCCACCTGGTGGGCAACTACGGCGGCGCCTGGCAGGACCAGGCCAAGGAGTTCGACGCCTTCCCCGGCGCGATCCTCATGACCACCAACTGCATCCAGCGGCCGCGGCCCTCCTACAAGCAGCGCATCTTCACCACGGGCCTGGTGGCCTGGCCCGGCGTAGCGCACGTGGAGCGCGACGACTTCGGCCCGGTGATCGAGGCCGCGCTCGCGGCTCCGGGCTTCACCGAGGACGGCTCGGACAAGACCATCCTGGTGGGCTTCGGACACCACGCGGTGCTGGGCGTGGCCGACCGTGTGGTGGAGGCGGTCAAGACCGGCGCCATCAAGCACTTCTTCCTGATCGGCGGCTGCGACGGGGCCAAGAGCGGGCGCAACTACTTCACCGACCTGGCCCGGTCTGTGCCCCAGGACGCCGTGATCCTCACGCTGGCCTGCGGCAAGTACCGCTTCAACAAGCTGGAGTTCGGGACCATCGGCGGCATCCCGCGCCTGCTGGACATCGGCCAGTGCAACGACGCCTACAGCGCCGTGGTCATCGCCCAGGCCCTGGCATGCGCCTTCGACACCGACGTCAACGGCCTGCCCCTGTCCCTGGTGCTGTCCTGGTACGAGCAGAAGGCCGTGGTCATCCTGCTGTCCCTGCTGCACCTGGGCGTGCGCGACATCCGCCTCGGCCCGACGCTGCCGGCGTTCGTGACCCCGCCGGTGCTCCAGGTGCTGGTGGAGGGGTTCGCCCTCAAGCCCACCGGGACGGTGGAGGAGGATCTGGCGGCCTGCCTGGCGGGGCACTAATCCCCGCCACGAGGCCCCCTTGCCTACCGCCCTCACCGCCGCCCTCCTCACCCTCGCCCTGCTGATCCCGGCGGAGCTGAAGACGCCCCAGCCCATGCTGTTGCTGGGGCGTTTCGTGCCCTGGGGCTCCTGGATCGAGGCGGGGTTGCTGGCTGCCTACCCCACCACCATGAACCTGAAGGTCGCCTCGCCGATGTCGAGCCGATCGCCGGGGACCAGGATCGCGTTCTTCGCGCGCGCCCCGTTCACATCGACCTTGCCGAGGAGGGACAGGCGCTGCAGGCGGTGGCGCTCGCCGTCCCAGGTGATCTCGGCCAGCAGCCCGGACTCCGCGCCAACCTCCACGGGGATGTCGCCGCTGGGGCCGAAGGTGAGCCGGCGGGCGCCCGGCTGCCAGCGCTCGCCGTGGCGATCCTCGCGGACGAGGACGGCCGCCTCGGGGTCGCGGTAGGTCGTCAGCCCCGATCCTGGGACAACGAGGGTCTCGCTCCCCGAGTCGAGGCTGCGCGAGGCGGGGGGGCTCATGGCCTCGATCCTCTCGCGCTCGGAAGGGGCCAGCAGGGACCCGTCGAGGAAGGTGACCTGGTAGCGCCCGATGCGGATGACGTCGGTGTGTGCCAGGACCCGCCGCGGGACGCGGTCGCCGTTGACCGTCAGGCCGTTGCGGCTGTCGAGGTCCAGGATCTCGTGCTGGACGCCGTCATACTGTACGCAGGCGTGACGGCGGCTGACCGAGATGCTGGGCAACACGAGGTCTGCATCCTCTGCGCGGCCGATGAACGTGTGGGTGCCGTGCAGGTGCAGCGCGTGTGGCCGCTTGCCGGGTTCTCGGACCACCAGCAGGTACATGGTGTATGCTCCGCAGGTCGTGGGAAGATGCACTAACCGATGGTTACGTTTTCGACAGTTTAGCCGTTACCAGGAATGACGTTTACCAGGGAGATTCCCATGATCATCCAGTGGTTCGGTGCGGTCTGGGCGGGAACATCCCTGGTGGGGCTGCTCGGCGTGGCGCTCGTGGTGGTCATCGCCCTGCGGCGGGTGCGGCGCGCGGACGGCCCAGCCGGCACCCTGCTGGTGCTCGCCGCGGCCTTCGAGGGCCTGGCGCTGGCGGGCGAGCTGGTGGTGGCCATCACCGCCTCGCTGCTCATGCGGTCCTGGGAGCCGGGGGTGGATGCGGGCCTCGTGCTGCGGGACGCCTGGAGCCTGCTGCGCCCCCTGCTGCACGGCCTGGCCATGGTCTGCGTGGCCCTCGCCGCGAAGAGGATGACGCAGAGGGTCTGAGCGGCCCCCCGCAGGACGGCTTTTTTGCGCGCCAGGCGCCCGCGCATGGAATACCGTGGAGTCCCCCAGAGGTCCCCATGAGAGCGCTCCCCCTCATCGCCCTGCTCGCCCTCGGCTGCCCCATCGCCCCCGAGACCGCCGTCCCCGTCGACACCGCCCCCGACACCGCCCCCGACTCCACCCCCGACTCGGGCGAGGATCCCATCGTCGGCGAGATCAGCTGGCGCCTCCACGAGGACATCGCCTCCCTGGTCTACGTGGGCTGGGAGTCCGAGCAGGCCACCACGGCCTGGGTCGAGTTCCGCCGTGTGGATGAGGCCGCCTGGCACAGCACCCCCGCGCGTGAGGTGGAGGCCGGCCCCGTAGAGTTCCTGCTGCTGGGCATCCCCTTCGCCACCGACTTCACCTTTCGTGCGGTCCTGCAGGCGGAGGAGGGCACCATCTCGAGCCTGGAGCACCGCGGCACCACCGGGCCACTGCCAGAAGGCCTGCCCCTGCCCCAGGTACACGTGGCCGATCCCGAACACTGGGAGCCCAGCGGCCTGTACCTGCTGGGCAGCGTGGATGAGAACACCGGCGGCTGGGTGGCGGGCGACTTCTGGCGCTTCATCGTCGATCGTGAGGGCCGCGTGGTCTGGGCCCAGGAGACCCCGGATCACCACTGGACCACCTTCCAGCGCGTCTCGCTCTCGGGCGCGGACCTCATGTGGGACGAGTTCACCTTCTGGTCCAACTGGGACCAGGGCGCCGGCTCCATGGTCCACCGCAGCAAGATCGACGGCAGCGAGGTCGAGGTGACCGCCACCCCCGGCGGGCACCACGCCTGGGCCGAATTGCCGGATGGCGTCCTGGCCTGGGGCTCCGCCACCTGGGGCACCGAGGTGCTCAAGGTCAAGCCTCCCGGGGGCGAGGAGTCCGTGCTGTGGGACTGCTCGGCTTTCAGCAAGGAGCACGGTATCGTCCGCACCTGCCAGTCCAACACGCTGACCTGGGACGCCGAGAGCGACTCCTTCCTCTACTCCTTCTACACCACCAACACCCTGGTGCAGATCGACCGCCAGACCGGCGAGACGCTGCGGGTCTTCGGCCAGGAGTACGGCGATTACGCCTTCGATCCCGTCGAGTCGGCCTTCGCCTGGCAGCACGGCGCCGTCTTCACCGACGACCGCACCCTGCTGTTGTCCACCCACACCACCGACCGCCCCGAGGAGGTGGAGCGCACGGTGGCGCGCGAGTACCAGGTGGACGACGAGACCATGACCCTGCGCGAGATCTGGAGCTTCGGCGCCGACGGAGAGCTGAACGCCAACACCGCCGGCGAGGCCCACCGCCTGCCCAACGGCAACACCCTGCACAACTACGGCTCCTACGGCCGCCTCCGCGAGGTGACCCCGGACGGAAAGATCGTCTGGGACATGGACTGGCGCATCGACCTGCCCGACGACTACGATCGCCTCATCGGCCGCACCGTCTTCATCGAGGACCTGTACGCCTTCGCCCCCTAGCGGGAGGATTTCCATGCGCACCCTCGCCCTCGCCCTCGCGGCCCTCGCCGGCTGCGATCACACGATCTACCTGCAAGACGCCAACAACTTCTCCTACGTGGGGACGGTGGACGCCCCCTCCGTGGCCGTGGCCTCCGGGCAGGATCTCGAGATCTGCTGGGACGGCCTCACCGAGGATCTCCAGTGCCACGCCGTGGAGCCCGCGGCCGACGTCGGCATCCTCACCGTGGCCCGCTTCCTCGACCTCTCCGAGGCCGAGATCGAGGAGCAGCTCAGCCAGGACACCCTGAGCGGCTCGGCGCTCTCCGGCTTCCTTTCCTACCACGTGCCCGTGGGCGACACCTGCGCTCAGCTCGAGGACTTCACCCTCGAGGGCACCGAGGTGGAGCTGGCGGAGGAGTTCTACGAGGGCGGGGGCACCTACCTGCTGCTGGCGGGCGCCGGCGACGAGCCGGGCATGGGCACCCTGGCCCTGATGTTCCTCGAGCCGCTGGAGGCCTCCGAGGTCACCGAGGTCTCCTTCGGCTCGGCCTGCGGCACGCTGGACTTCTCGGTGGACCTCCAGAGCCTCGCCCCCATCAGCCTGTCGGCCAAGGCCGACTCCTGGGTGGTGGACTGGGGCGATCTGACCGTCAACGGCCTGGGCAACCCCTTCGAGATCTCCAAGCTCGACCGTCTGATGCTGGGCTACTACCCCGACTACCGGGTCGCCGACCTCGAGGGGCACTTCCTCGATCTGGAGCTCGACGCCACCGGCCTCTGGTACCTCGATATCGCCGCCAGCTTCTCGGCCGATCTGGCCCAGGCCACCGGCGACGGCGGCGCCTTCACCGGCTTCGAGGCCACGGGCACCTACGTGCTGGCGCTCATGTGCACCACCTGCCAGAACCCCGCACCCATCTTCCTCACCGTCATCCAGGTGGAGGGCTGAGCCATGGCGCGCCTCGTCCTGCTCCTCGCCCTCGTGGGCTGTCGGCCCGACATCCAGATCTCGGACATCGAGGCCGAGCTCAGCCCCGAGATCCCCACGGTGATCACCGTGCGCTGGAGCACCGACCTCCCCTCCCTGGGCTTCGTGCGCTTCTGGGAGCCCGACGGTCCTGTCCACACCACCGCCACGGAGACCGCCGAGGCCCTGGACCACGAGGCCCTGCTGCTCGGCATGCCAGCGAACACCGAGGTCGGGTTCGAGATCGTCGCGCTGGCGGATTCCGCAGGGGAGAGCCTCGCCATGGGCGAGCCCGTCACCACGGGCTTCCTGCCCCCCGAGCTGCCCTCCCTGACGGTCACCGGCGACATGGGCGCGTACATGGTCACCCCCCTGCTGGGCGACCCCATCGGCGCCGTCATTCTCGACGGGCAGGGCCGCTACGTCTGGTGGCACCTGTTCGAGTCGGAGCGCGATACCTACCGGGCCCTGCTCTCGGTGGACGGCGAGAGCGTGCTGTTCAACGAGGCCAACATCGACACGCCATCGCCCGACTCCGTGGTGCAGCGGGTGGCGCTGGACGGCTCCGCGGTGGAGCGCATCCCCGTGCCCTACCTGGCCCACGACATCGTGGAGCTGCCCGACGGCACGATCGGCGCCATCGCCTCGTACTCCGAGGACAAGGTCAAGGGCGACGCCATCGTCGAGGTGGCCCCCGACGGCACCCTGAGCACCGTCTGGACCGCCTTCGACTGCTTCGATCCCGAGACCGACATCGGCGACGACCAGCAGTACGGCTGGACCTGGGCCAACGCGCTCGACTACGACCCCGCCCATGACTGCTACTACATCTCCCTGCGCAACTTCAGCACCGTGGTGCAGGTCTTCCGCGATGGCACCTGCGGCTGGGCCTTCGGCTGGGTGGGCGCCACCATCGAGCCCGCCTCCGGCTCCGGGCGTTTCATGCACTCCCACCAGTTCGAGGTCGCCAACGGCCGCTTCCGGGTGTTCGACAACGAGGGCTCCGACGACCCCTACTCGCGTGTGCTGGAGTACGACTTCGATCCCGACGCGGGCCGGGCCGAGCAGATCTGGGAGTACTCCGCGGGGGTCTCCACCTTCGTCCTCGGCGACCTGCACCGCCTCGACGACGGCGACACCCTGGTGACCTGGTCGGTCAACGGTCTCATCCAACGGGTCTCCCCCGCAGGGGAGGTGAAGGGCCAGATCGAGGCCCCCTTCAACCACCCCTTCGGCTTCAACCAGGTGCGCGAGGATCTGTATGCGCAGGACGACTAGCCTCGGGCTGCTGCTGACCGTGCCCGGCGCGGCCCAGGCCGCTGGGTACTTCTCCACCGGGGTCGGCGCGCGCTGCATGGGGCGCGGGGCGGCCTGCGCGGTGGGCGCCAGCGATCTCTCCGCCCAGTACTACAACCCCGCGGCCCTGGTGCAGGTGCCCTCCATGGTCCACCTGCAGGGCGCCGGGGTGATGCAGGCGGTACACTTCGACCGCGCGGACGAATTGCAGAACGACGGCTCCACGATGGTCTTCGACCCGGTCGAGAACCAGGCCCCCGTCATGCCCATCCCGGGCTTCGGGGTCTCCTCGCACTTCGGCCACCCGGACTTCGCCCTGGCGTTCGGGGTCTACACCCCCTACGCCCCGCTGCTCTCCTTCCCGGCCGACGGCCCGCAGCGCTTCTCCCTGGTGGAGTCCACCGTGCTCTCCGGCAACGTGGGCCCGAGCGCGGCCTACCGGGTGCTGCCCTGGCTCACCGTGGGCGCCGGGGTGGCCTGGACCTTCCTGCAGGTGGAGCAGTCCCTGGTGGCCCACATGGAGCCGCGCGGCTTCTTGGCCACCGACGACCCCGACTACGACATCACCACCACCGTCAGCGCCCGCGATCCCTTCGCCCTCACCTGGAACCTCGGGCTGCTGTTCGGCGGCGTGGACACCCCCTTCCAGGGCGGGCTGGCCTTCGTGCCCCCCGTGCACTTCGACGCCCGCGGCAGCCTCACCTCCGACTTCTCCAAGAACACCTACTACACCGGCGGCACCAAGATGGGGCAGCTCATCGCGGTGGCCAGCGCCACGGATGACGACGTCCTGCTCGACGTGCACATGCCCATGATCGTGCGGGCCGGGGGGCTGTGGCGGCCCTCGGATCGCGCCGAGGTGGAGCTGGACGTGGCCTGGCAGCACTGGAGCGGGCTCGGGCAGCTCACCCTGTCCGAGGTGGACCTGCTCATCGACCTCGTGGACAACGACCAGGACGTGACGGTGGATGACGACATCGTCCTGCCCTCCACCCTGCGCGATGCCGTCTCCGTGCGCCTCGGGGGCGAGCTGGCGTTCAGGCCGCGGCTGGCCGGCCGCGCGGGCCTGTTCTTCGAGACCTCGGCCGTGAGCGCCTCGTACCGGTCCGTCATGATGCCCGACGGCCCCAAGCTCGGCTACGGCCTCGGGGCACCGTGGCGCTGCTGCCCGAGCGCCTGGCGCTCGATGTCGGCCTGAGCCAGGCCTTCATCTTCCCCCACACCATCGACCGCTCCCTGGTGTTCCAGGTGGCCATCGATCCCACGACCGGCCTGGTCTACAGCGGCAAGCAGGTGGGCAACGGGGTCTTCTCGGCCACCACCACGTTGTTCGCCCTGGGCCTGACCTGGACCCCGGCCGGAGGGCCGCCGGGGGAGGGATAGTGGGCGCTCACGGTCGCCCAGCCATGCGCGCGCACCGCTCCGCGGGCAGGCGCCGGGCCCTCGCCGCTCCGGGGAGGTATCCCCGCTTTTATGCAACACGAGCAGGGGGTATCCCCCTGTTTGCGCAACACTTCCGCCTCTCCGCCAGCCACCACGACGGTCCAACGCCCGTTTTCGAGGCTCACCTTCCGGCCCTCCGCCGAATCTGTCGCACAAAGGGGGGCTTACCTCCCGATCGTGTTGCAAGAACCGCCACATACCTCCGGAGTCCCCAGTGATCCGGGAGCCCAGCCCGTCCCGCGCGTCCGGCGGCCCGCGCCTGGTCCCTGTGATCCTGCTGCTGGGCGCGCGCTGCGCTGGGCCCGAGCCCGCGCCCGAGGAGAGCCCTCCGCCCGAGGACAGCGTGCAGGCGGCCGCCCCCGTGGCCGAGGTCACCGTCGAGGTGGACGCGAGCGTCCAGACCGTGCTGCGGGTGGGCTGGCACCAGGAGCGCGCTGTGGAGAGCGGCGTCCTCGTCTACGGGGTCGCGGGCGAGCCCACCATGCGCACCCCGGCCCGCGGCCTGGCGGAGGGTGACCAGGAGCAGGTCCTGCTGGGCCTGCCCCCAGAAACCGAGGTGGTCTTCCACTTCGAGCAGGAGGACGGCGGCCACGCGCTCGAGAGCGAGGACCACACCGCCACCACCGGGGTGCTGCCCGCCGATCTGCCCCTGCCCGCCCTGCTGCACGCCGATCCCGAGCTGGTCGCGCTGGAGGCTCCGTTCCTGCTGGGCAGCGTGGACGCCGGGGGCTGGTATCGGGGCCCCTGCTGGGTCGTCATCCTCGACCGGGCCGCGCGCGTGGTCTGGTACCACGAGGTGCCCGGCCAGCGCCTGTGCCTCTTCGCGCAGGTGGCCACCGACGGCCACCACCTCGTGCTCGAGGGCACCACCCACTACCTCTACGGCACCGAGCTGGAGCCCATCGTCGAGCGCCTGACCCTCGCGGGCGGCGTCCAGGAGACCGTCACCCTGCCCGATCTCGGCTTCACCTTCGACGAGATCGAGGGCGGCGCCATCCTGTACGCGGCCGAGCGCGAGGGCTTCCGGCTCATCCGGCGCGAGCCCGATGGCAGCGAGGCCGAGCTCTGGGACTGCGGCACCTGGATGCTGGCGCAGGGCGGCTCCCTCGGCTGGTGCAGCCCCAACTCCGTGGTCTGGAACCCCGCCCAGGGCACCGCCTTCTGGTCCATGTTCCAGGCCGACACCGTGGTGGAGATCGAGCTGGCCACGGGCGCGCTGGTCAGGCAGCTCGGCCAGCTTTCTGGCGGTTGGGCCTTCGACCCGCCCGAGAGCGTGGTGGACTTCCAGCACTACCCCGGCTTCACCGCGGCCGGGACCATCCTGACCTCCACCCACTGCCTGGCCGACCCCGGTGTGCAGTACGCCCGGGAGTGGCGGGTGGACGAGGAGAATCAGACCCTGGTCGAGGTCTGGTCCTACGGCCCCGAGGTCTTGCCCTACGCCGCCTACGGGGGCGAGGCCTGGCGCATGGCGGGCGGCTCCACCTTCATCACCTACGGCACGGCCGGGCGGGTCCGCCAGATCACCCCCGACGGCCGCACGGCCTGGGAGATCACCTGGCCCACCGAGCCCAACAGCCTGCTCGTGGGGCACTTCTCGGCGCTTCACGATCTGTACGCCATCGCGGGGGCGCCGTGATCGCGGCCCTGGTCTTGCTGCCGGCCGCCATCGCCCTGCGCGGCGGCCCCGACGCCTTCGGCTACTCCTTCGTGGACTCCCGCGAGCCCGACGGACCGGCCTTCTCCTGGGAAGAGTTGGGTCCGGACGCCACCGTGGTGGCCATGTCCGACGACAGCGAGGCGCGCATCGCGCTGCCCTTCACCTTCTTCCTCTACGGCGCGCCCTATTCCTCCCTCTCCTTCGGCGACGGCGCGCTGGCCTTCGGCCCCGCCTGGGCCATCGACAACCGCAACGCCTGCCTGCCCGCCAACAACCGGGCCGGCTCCGACGCCCTCATCCTGCCGCTCTGGGACGATCTGGACTTCGGCGACGCCGAGGCGGGCACCGTGTCCTGGGCCGTGCTGGGCGCGGCCCCGGATCGGCGCCTGGTGCTGGCGGTGGAGCACGTGCCCCACTACGGCTCCTCCGCCTTCAACAGCTTCCAGGTGGTGCTGGAGGAGCGCGGTGGTGGGATCACCTTCCAGTACGCGGAGGTGGAGGGACTCGACCCGCGGGCCGGCGGCGCCGAGGCCACCGTGGGCATCCAGGACAGCTCCGTGACCTCGCTGCAGTTCTCGTGTGACGGCAGCGAGCCCCTGCTGGACGGCCTGGCCCTGCGCTTCTCCCTGGGCTGCCCGGATGTGGACGGCGACGGTGTCGGCGCCTGCGCCGGGGACTGCGACGACACCGACGGGGCGGTCAACCCCTGGACCCCGGAGCTGGACGACGGCCTGGACCAGGACTGCGACGGCCTGGTGGACGAGGACTTCGTGGCCGAGGGCGATGTCGTCTTCACTGAGATCATGCCCCAGCCCCTCGCTGCGGACGACGTGGACGGCGAGTGGGCCGAGGTGCGCAACCTCTCCGCCCGCAGCGTGGATCTGACCGGCTGGACCCTGGAGGACCTCTCCGGCGGCGTCGCCATCCCCGGTCCCCTGGTGATCGCCCCCGGCGCGCGCGCCCTGCTGGCGGCCTCCGCCAACACCGAGGAAAACGGCCACCTCCCGGCCGTGGACGCCGCCTACGGCGGCTACGCCTGGAGCCTGGACGACGAGCGGGACGAGCTGACCCTCGCCCTCGCGGGTCGTACCATCGACCGGCTGGCCTACGACACCCCCGCCTGGGCGCTTTCCAAGGGCACCTCCCTGTACCTCGACCCCGGCTACCAGGACGCCGCCGCCAACGACAGCCCCCTGCCCTGGTGCGCCACACCCCAGGAGGAGGCTCACGACTACGGCGGCCACCCCGGCGACTACGGCAGCCCCGGCGCCGCCAACCCCGCGGGCGTCTGCTGCCACGACCACGACGGCGACGGCTGGGACCTGTGCGACGGCGACTGCGACGACGAAGACGCCCGCCGCTTCCCGGGCAACCCCGAGGTGCAGGACCTCATCGACAACGACTGCGACGGCGTGCCCGACCAGGAGTGGATTCCCGAGGGCGCCGTGGTGGTCACCGAGCTGCTCGACGACCCTGCTGCCGTCCCCGCCGAGGACGGCGAGTGGTTCGAGCTGGCCAACGTCGGCCATGTGGCCCTCAACCTGCGCGGCTGGCGGGTGACCGACAGCCTGGGCGAGGGCTTCGTCATCGCGGATGATGTGATCGTGGAGCCGGGGGATCTGGTGCTCTTCGCCGTGGCGGGCGAGGCCGCCCTCAACGGTGGCCTGCCCGCCGTGGACTACGTCTACGACTACGACAGCTTCCCCCTGCGCAGCTTCGACGACGACGATCTCATCCTCATGGCCGGCGCGCGGCAGATGGAGCGGATCACCTGGTCCAACGTGGCCCCCTGGCCGGGTGCGCCGGGGCGCTCCACCTATCTGTGCCCGGGTGCCTGGGATGTGGTGGAGGATGATCTCCTGGAGTCCTGGGCCCTGACCCCGGAGGAGGAGGGCTACGCCTACGGTGTGGGTGATTGGGGCACGCCCGGCGCGGACAACCCGGCCGACGTGGACGAGGACGGCGATGGGGTGGGCGTCTGTGGCGGCGACTGCGACGACCTCGATCCGGACCTGGGGCCGGGCGCGGTGGAGGACTGCGACAACGGCGTGGACGACGACTGCGACGGGGTCGTGGACGGGGAGGACGCGGACTGTCAGGGGGAGACGGGGAGCACGGACACCGAGCACCCCGGGGACTCCGGGGATGGCGCCGGCGGCTGTGGGGGATGCGCGAGCGGGGGAGGGGGCTTCGGGTGGTGTTGGCTGGCGGGTATCGCCACGCTCGGGCTGCATCGTTGGCGCTGGAACCGTGGCGCCAGACACGAGGGAAACGAGCCCCAGAGTCACTCATCGCGATCCTGGCGCTCATCTCCGTCGCCTTCGCTGCGGATTGGGCGGGCGAGTGGGGCCGGTCCGCCAACTCGTTCGTCTTCACCACCCTCAACATCACATCCGTCACGCCCACTGGGTTCAGCTTCGCCTTCTTCGCGATGAACGGCTCCCACCTCGGCGAGCTCGAGGGCCAGGCCGTGATCGCGGGGGACGAGGCCCGCTGGTCCGATGGAAGGGGCTGCGACCTCGTGTTCAGGCGCACCGACAGTGGCGTCGAGGTGTCGACCACTGCTGCGTGTTCGTACGGCGGCATGGGGATCTCGTTCGATGGCGCCTACACCCAGGGTGGGTCACTGGCTGCGGCGGTCCCGCGGAGAAGCCCTGAGGAAGGGAGCGCACCTGGCGCCCTGGTCCCGCGCCGCGTCGAAGCCTGTCAGCCGCGGCGGTGACTGGCCCCGCGGCTGTTCTCGGGGAGCGGGCCGAGGGGTAGACCGCGGAGGGCCTGTTCGAGCCCCACGCGGCGACGGATGGCCTCGATGTCCGCCGGCTCGGCCTCGCCGGCCGCGAGCTTGCGGGCGCTGCCCGGGTGGATGTCCATGGCCCAGGTCATGTCGCGAGGGCTGATGCCCACCTGGTGGGCGAGCACCCCGGCGGCGCGGCGGGCACGGCCAATGTGGGGGAGCCGGCCGCGGAGGTCGGGTGGCGCCGCGCAGGCCGAGGCCGCCATCGCCACCAGCCCCTTCGCCCCCAGGTCGCGCAGATCCTCGTCGCTCGCGCGTCGCAGCGCCTCCACGGGGACGCCGAGGTAGCAGCAGGAGGTCGCGAGGGGGACGCGCGGGAGCACATCATCGAGCCGAAGGTGCAGGCCGGGGATGCGCCGCGCACCCACCAGATCGAGGAAGCAGCTCCCGCCCCACAGCGCGGGGTGGCCGGGGAGACCGTGGTGCGCCGGTTGTTGCAGCACGTAGCGGTGGACCTCCTCCATGTGGTTGCGGCCGTGGATGACACCGGTGTGCGTCGGCTGCGTGGGCACCGCCACGAGAGGTGCGAGCGCGAGCTGAAGGCCCCGCGCCAGGTAGCCGCAGCGCCCCCGATCGCAGAGCACGACCGCGTGGACGTGCTCGTCCACGACACAGAAGAGCACCAGCTCGGCGTGGCAGACCCGCACGACCGTCAGCACGGCTTCATGGCGGCGGGCCTCGCTGGGAAACAGGGGATGACGGGTGGTGGAGGAGAGGGTGAGGTGCCAGGGGCGCATGGGCGACTCCGTGAACGAGGTGCGCGCCTCGCCATGGCAAACCCCGTGCCATACAAAAACAGGCTTTCTCTCGTTCGGGATCGTCGAAGTGTCGACAAGGATCGTCGAAGTTCGACACCCGGGGGACCGCCGGGCGCGCCGAAGTGCCGAGGGTGGCGCGAGCCCTCGGGGTTGGGCGCGGTATGCGCGCCGAAGTGCCGGGGCTGGGGCGAGCCCCCCGGGTTGGGCGCGGTATGCGCGCCGAAGTGCCGAGGGTGGCGCGAGCCCTCGGGGTTGGGCGCGGTATGCGCGCCGAAGTGCCGGGGCTGGGGCGAGCCCCCCGGGTTGGGCGCGGTATGCGCGCCGAAGTGCCGGGGCTGGGTGTCCGGCTCAGAAGATCCGCAACGTCCCGTCGCGACCGGGCCCAAGCCCCGCCGCGGCCAGGCGGTCCAGGGCGCTCTGGATGCGAGCGTGCTCGGCGGCGAGATCAAGCGGCTGGCCCCGGGCGTCCACGACCACCCCGCCGAGCCGCCTCTGGGCGTAGTTCACCACGGCCACCATCACGTCGAGGGTGGCGAGCGGATCGGCGTTGCGCGGCACCGAGAAGGCGAAGACGAGGTCCTCGGGGTTCATCCGGCCGGCAGCGACCTCCTCGGGGAAGAAGTAGCCGGGCGGGGTCGAGGTCTCCACAGAGAACCAGGAATCACCGCCAATCCCCGAGCTGTTCCGCAGGTGGAAGCAGTCCATGTCGCCCCAGTGCAGCCCCGCCGACATCATGACGTCCCAGACATCGCGCCCGGGGAAAGGGCGCCCTTGGGGGGCGACCAGTACGACCGCCGTGTAGATGTCCGCACTGGCCCTGAGCCCGTGGAGGGCTCGGCTGCGCGCGGCGACCTCGGCCGGGGCGGGCGTCGCGCCGATCTCGACCCTCCCCAGGGTGGTGTACCAGGCTGTGACGCAGGCCAGGTTCCGGCGCACGGCGTCTTCGCTGAGCGGCGCGTCGGCGTCGAAGCGGACATAGTCCCAGGCCGCGACGACCTCGGTGAAGGGACCCTCCACGTCGTCGGCGATGGCGCAGGTGAGCCGGCCCGTGGCCCGCTCGCGCCCGAAGAAGGTTGGCATCCCGCAGGCCTTGCGGCGCTCGGGCGGCCAGGCGGAGGTCAGGGCCGTCAGGAGGAGGGGCTCGGTCAGCGTGGCCCCAATGGACCAGTGCGCGTCCGGGCTCGGTCCATGCTCGACCGGCTCCTCGGGCTCCGCGCCCCGGGAGGTGAGCGCCCGCGCGATGTGGGAGGCCTCCTCGCTGCCCTGTTGGGACAACAGCGCCCCGGCCCGGGCCTGACTCTCGCCCTCGGGGACGACGGAAAACTCGTCGTCTCTGGCCAGCTGTGATTCCTCCGCATGGGAGCAGCACAGGAGCATGGCGGTCGGGAGCAGCGCGGGCCACCCCGGGACGGGTGAACGCATGGATCAGCCCAGAAACCAGGTGGCCATGTCAGAGAGCATGCCCTGCAGATCCCACAGCGCGGCGGGCACGTCCGAATCGGCATCCCACTCCACATGGTAGGGCCCGCCCTGCGCCACGGTGAGGTCGAGGTGGTACCGATCGGCGCCAGCGGTGCCCGAACCCAGGCTCGCGCCGCTCAGCGCCGGCACGTCCACGGCCTCGATCGCTTCGGTGAGGGCCTCGATCTCGGCAGGTTCCAGCGGCAACGTGGTGGTGCCGTGGGGATCGGGGTCGTCCCAGTGGGCCGGGCCGATGGCGATCTGCTGGGCGGTGTCCACGGTCACGTAGATGCGGTCGGAGCCGCCCTCGGAGAAGTGGTCCTCGAGGTAGGCGAGGAGGTAGTCGCCCTGGACCTCGAAGGGCGCTTCGTCGGGGGCGCGGTCGGCGGTACAGCCCGCGCACAGCAGCGGGAGAGCGGCGAGCCAGGTGGCGGTGGGCGCTGCGTGCATCATGCTGCGCCTGCCATCAGCGCGCGCCCAGCCCGCGCCAGTGCGCGTAGTCGTCCACCATGAGGCCCGCGAGGTGCGGGTCGCCGCCGACCTCGTCGGCCAGCTCCTCCAGCGCGCTCGCGAGGGCCGCCGCGCCGTCGTCGTAGAAGGAGACCGTCTCGCCCTCATCCGTGGGCCCGGTCTCCACGCCGATCCAGGCGGGGCCGCGCCCAAGCTCGGTGGCAGCCAGGGCGAGGATCTCCGGGGCGGTGTCCCGGTAGGCCATGACGCCCACCACGTCTACGACCCCGGCGATCCAGGCGTCCAGGGTGGCGGTGGTGGCACCGCCGTCCATCGAGATGGGGTCGAGCTCGTCGTACCAGGCTGGGATGGCGTGGTGCAGAGGAAGATCGCCGATGCGCCCGCGGATGCCCTCGAGGTAGGCCACGTGCCAGGCGGCGCGCTGCTCGTAGTCGGTGGAGAAGCTGCCGTCGGGGGTGGAGGCCGGCTCGCTGTCGTCCATGATGCCGTCGAAGCCTACGGCGGAGGCGGTGCAGGCCTCGTACACCGCCCAGCCTTCGGTCCAGCAGGTGTCCTGGCCCGGCAGCTGCGCGTCGCAGGGCACGGTGAACCAGGAGTAGCCGCTCATGCCCAGCACCTGGAGCCCGGCGGCGTGGGCTTCGGCCACGAACGAGGTGGTGCGAGCCTCGGCGCCCTCCAGGCCGTAGCCGACCGGATCGCAGGCCAGGAACAGGGTGGAGACGCCGTGCTCGTCGCTGAAGGAGAGCAGGTCCGCCGTCGCCGCCTCGTCACCGGGGAGGTCGGCGTCCCAGACCCACAGGCCGATGGGGACTGGCGCGGTGGTGTCGCCCGTGTCGTTCGAGGTGCCCGGGTTCCAGGCTGGCCCGGGGCCATCGCAGGCGACGGCGGTGAGGCCACCGAGGGCGGCGAGGACATACCATCGAGGGATCGCCAAGGGGACTCCGTGTCACTCTGCCCACAGGGCCCAGTACCCATCCAGCCACACGTCCGCGCAGCCGTTGGTGGTGACGGTGAGCGTGACGTCGCCCTCCGCGGGCAGGCCGGTGGGCGCGGCGAGCGTGGAGCGCGCGATCTGGGTCATGGCCAGGCCGACGGGGCTGCCGAGGTCGGCCACTTCGGCGGGCAGCAGGCCGCCGGTGGCCAGGGTCTCCTCGCCCGCGGCGAGCGCGAAGGAGACCACGCGGTCCTTGGCGTCGCAGGCGGAGATGTCGTCGATGTCGAGGGTCACCATGAGGCGCAGGCCGACGCCGCGTGGGATGTCCCCGCCGAGCACCCCCTCGTACAGGGCACCGGGGCCGTCGGAGGCCAGGCGAACGACCGCGGCGCTGGCGGAGAAGTGGGTCATGTGATCCGTGAACGTGGCGTCCTCGGGCGCGGTCTCGACCTGGCAATCGGGGCAGGTGGTCTCCGCCTCGGTGAAGCTCACGCCGGCGCCCTCCAGGAAGGAGAAGGCGGCCTCGGCGGTGTAGATGGCGGGCGGGTCGTCCTGCACGGTCTGGGTGTGGGCGAACTCGCCGGGGCCGGCGTGGTCGAAGTCGTGGCTGAAGAAGCGCGCTCCCTCGGGCGTGTAGATGGCCTCCATCACGCCCGTGATGGTGTCGCCGTAGACCGGGGAGCAGATGTGATCCTGGGTGTTGAAGGCCACGAAGGCGGGGGTGCGCAGGCCCATCTCTTCCACCAGTAGCTGGCCGTCGGCGCGCTGCCAGTTGGGGTACCACTCGGTGGGACTCTCGCCGTCGGTGGGCGGGCCACCCAGCAGGCTGTCGAGCACGGACTGGCCCTGGAGGGTGTCGTACCAGGTGGTCAGGATCATGGGGCCGCTGTCGGAGACGACGGCGGCGAAGGGGCGGTGCTGGCCCGGGAAGCCATGGGCCACCGGCCAGACGCCGGCGCCGCCCACGGAGGTGCCCCAGGCGTAGTAGCGGGAGGTGTCCACGGCGATGCCGTCGAGCCCGGCCTCCAGGGCGCGCAGGGTCCAGTCGATGTGGGCCAGGCTGGCGTGGCGCGTGTCCACCGGGTCCTCGGGCCCCAGGCCCGCCCAGACGTCGCACCAGGTGCTCTCGGGCACCATCATGATCCACTCGCGGGCGGCCAGCTCGGCCAGGATCAGGGGGTGGCCCCGCAGGGCGTTCTCGATGAGCTCCTCGACCCCGGCGAGCTCGCAGGTCTGGCCCAACATGGTCTCGTCGCCGATGACCCCGGCCACTCCGCCGTGCAGCCAGACCAGCACCGGGTGCGGGAGGCCGTCGACGAAGGCGGAGGGCTTGGCCACCAGGTGGAAGCGCGGGTTGGTGTCCTCGGTGGTGCGGTAGCCGCCCTGGTGCTGCGCGCTCATCTCGTAGGTGGCGTGCGCCAGGCCATAGATCCCGAACCCCGTGTTGTCGAAGGAGATCTGCTCCACGCCCAGCAGCGGATCCTCCACCACCGGGCCGGTGTCGCGCGTGTCCTGGGTGTCGTCCGGCGCGGTGGTGTCGTCAGACAGGCTGTCCGTGGTGTCGTCGGCCTCTCTCCGGAAACGACAGCCGACGGCCAGGATCAGCAGGGCATAGAGTGGCAGACGCATGGCGCCGACCTCCGCGGGGTGCGGGTCCAGCGCGAGTATGACCAGGCATCCCGCCGCTGTCCACGACAACGTCAGTCCGGATCGCAGGTCCCGTCACAGGGCATGAGGATCTCGCCGGTCTCGAAGAAGTGCAGGATGACCTGCAGCGACAGGTCGCTGGTGGGGACGTACCAGTGCCCACCGTCGTCCACGGCCGGGGCCTCGTTGCCCGTCGGGACAGGGGCGTCGCCCCAGTCCATGGTGAAGCCGCCCGAGCCCTGCCAGGGCGCGTCCACCACCGAGACGCCCCAGGGCTCGCGGGCGCTGCCGCGGATCATCGGCATCCCGGCGGTGCGCATGGCCCAGTCGGTGGCCAGGTTGGGCACCTGGGCGTCGTTCTTGGCGGAGATGGAGAGGACCTGCTTGGGCTCGAGGTCGCCGAGGCCGTCATGGAGCGAGGCCAGGTAGCCCGCGCCCTCGGCATGCTCCCACAGCTCTTCCGAGACCGTGAGCAGGAAGACCTGGTCGAGGCGGTGGGTGTAGGCCGACTCCCACAGGGGCAGGTAGGGCACGAAGTCGATGCTGCGCTCGATCATGAAGGGGAAGACGCCCCCGTTGACCAGCAGGGCGGCCCGGTCGATGTCAGGCGAGACCGCAGCCAGGGTGGCCCCCAGGATGCCGCCCTGGGAGACGCCCACGAAGTAGCGGCGGGTGGGGTCGATCAGGGGGAGGCCGTCCTGCCGCACCTCGGGCACGTCGGAGCAGAGGCCGGCGAAGGTGCGGGTCAGGGCGATCTGGTTGATCATGCCCTGCTCCAGGCGCTCGGCCACGGTGACGAACAGGGAGGGGTCGATGATGGCCTGGGCCACGGCCGTGGCGTCGTCGGTGCACATGCCGGCCCAGTCGGTGGCGACCATGACGGCCTGACCGCGCTGGGCGATGTCGCGGATGGTGCCCCAGGTGAGGTATTCGTCGGCGTCGCCCATCAGGCCGTGGCCGAAGGTCACCAGGGGGCCGGGCTGGCCAGCGTCGGCCACGGACTGGGGGATGATCAGGGAGAAGCCCACCTCGCGGGTGCCCTGGAAGGCGGGCAGGCCATCCTCGTCGCGGACGATGCGCGAGGGGGCCTCGTCGCTGTCGAGGTACCAGGGGACCGTGTAGGTGCCGGTGACGCGGCGGAAGGTGCGCCCGTCGCCGCCGTAGCCGTCCTCGGCCGTGGCGATGGTGCAGCCGAGGCCGCCGCCGCCGAGGCGTTGGAGGGCGTCGGCCCGCATGGCCAGCAGATCGCCGTGGATGGTGTCGGAGCTGGCCACCTGGAACCACCAGGCCAGGGTGAGGCCCTCCCGCGGGATGTCGGAGTGCTCCAGGAGGTCGAACAGCTCGTGGTAGGAGGGGCGGCGGGCCTCCAGGGCGGCGTCGTCGGTGATCACGCCGTCGCGCAGGAGGGTGAAGGCCTCGGAGGGCTCGATGGGCGCGCCGTCGGCGTCCACCAGGCCGCGCAGGGCCACGCCGTAGCGGTGCCCTTCGGTGAGGCGGCGCGCCAGGCGCAGGTAGAGGGTGCGCTCGGAGTCCTCCTCGGCCTTGACGTCCAGCTCGGCCCAGTGGGGCATGCGCTCGCCGGTCACGAGATCGAGCACCACGGTGGGGGAGTCATCCTCGAGGCTGCGGCCGATGTCGTCCTGGCCGGCCATGCCGGACAGATCGGGCGGAGCGGGGAAGAGGGCCAGGAGCTGGGGCGCGGCGGTGAAGCCGTCGAGGCGCTCGTAGGGCTCGGTGTCGAAGGGCGCACCCGAGGGCGGGTCCGGGATGGCCTCCTGGGGGATGGCCATGCGCAGGCCCGTGGCGGAGGAGGTGTCCGCCACCAGCCAGGCGTCGGAGGGGTAGGGGTAGCCGCAGTACTCGGGCACCAGCGGGTCGCAGCCCGCGGCGAAATCCACGTGCAGCGGGGGCTCGGGGTTGCCGGAGTCCACCGGGTCGGGGTTGCAGGCGGCGAGGAGCAGGAGGGGGAGGGGGGTGCGCACGGCTCAGCCCTTCGCGGCGCTGCCCGGACAGACCTTGCGCATGGCGCAGCGGCTGCAGCCGGGCTTGCGCAGGCCGAAGGCCAGGCCGTTGAACACCACGAAGGCGCCCAGCAGGACCCAGTGCACCACCCCTGGGTGCAGCAGAAAGCCCACGGCCAGCCCGGCCACCAGGAAGGTGGGGGGGGTGAGGATGTAGAAGAGGGTGAGCCTGGTGGAGAGCTGGTAGCTGCCGGAGTCCACCGGGACCATGCAGGCCGCCAGCTTGCCCCAGCCCAGGTGGCAGCGCTTGCCGTAGTAGTAGCAGCCCGAGCAGACGTGCTTCTTGAGCAGGGTCTGGATCAAGAGCACGACCACGGCCCAGGTGATGGTGGCCACGGGCCAGCCGCCGAGCTTCAGCGGCCAGACCAGGGCGCCCGCCAGGGCCCAGGTGGAGAGGTGCAGCAGGTTCTCGCCCACGATCCAGGGGATGGGGAAGCTCTCCTGCGCGTCGGGGACGATGCCGTCGCGGTATTCTCGGTACATCGGGGGCTCCTACCGTGGGTCGAGCGTGATGATCAGCCCACCCTCGGGGGGCTGGGGGAGCTGGCCGGTGGGATCCACGCCGAGGACCAGCTTGCCCGGCCTGTGCTTGCCACCGTGGGCCTTGCCGTCCTCGTCCTCGGCCTCGACGGTCACGAACGAGCCGGGCGTGAGCGGCCCTTCGACCTCGATGGAGAAGCGCCCGTCGGTGTCGGTCTGCACCTCTCGTTCGCCGATCTCCACCTCGATGCCCTCCAGGGGCAGCCCGGTGCCTGCCTGGACCACCTGCCCGGCGATGGTCACCACGGGCGGCGCGGGGAAGTGGGGCTGGAAGGGCTCATCGGGAGGCTCGTCGGGCAGCATGGGCGGCGGCCCGTACTCGCAGGGGACCTCGGCGGGATCCTGCGCCTGCGCGGCGCCGCTCACCAGGGCGCCGAGGAGCAGGGAGAGGGACTTGAGCATGGCGCGGGGCATGGGCCCCTCCGGGCTGGGCGGGGAGGAGAGTCTACCAGACATCCTGTGCCCGGTTCCTAACACTCCACCCCGAACCTCAAGGGTGTCAGGCACTATGACTCAAGCTTTTTGAAAAAGCTTGAGTCATAGTGCCTGACACCCTTGATCGGGTACGGGTACGAGAGCCTGCGGTTGTTTCTTGATAGTCGCTCCAGGAGGTTCCCCCCCCCCATGTCCGACCTCCTTGCCGCCCGCTCCGCCGCGCGCCGCTGGCACCTCCGCGTGGCGGCCCTGGCGCTGGGGCTCGAGCGCTTCTGGGGCGACCACGAGCACCTGACCTCCGAGGGCTGCGCCTGGGTCGCGGATCTCTTCGGCGAGCTGATCCTGGCGGAGCCCGACCCGGGCGTCGGAGGCGCGCCGTGAGGCCCGGTGTCGCCCTCACGCTGCTCCTGGCGGGCTGCCGCGCGCCCCCGGCGCCCGCGCTGCCTCCCCACCGCGTGCTGGCCGGGCCTGAAGCCCTGGTGGAGGTCGTCGCGGCCGCGAGCCCGCGCATCCTGGGGGTGGGTGAGCTGCACGCCACCGTGGACCGCCCGGGCGAGCCCGCGGCCCTCGACTGGTTCACCGACGGCCTGCTGCCGCTGCTGGCTCCCAGCGCCACGGACCTCGTGATCGAGACCTGGGTGTTCCCCGGTGACTGCGGCGCGGCCGAGGAGGTGCTGGCCGCCTCCCTGCCCGAGGACACCCGCCGCCCGCCCGAGACCGAGGACGCCATCACGCGCCTGGCCCGCCGGGCCTCGGAGCTGGGCGTGACGCCCCACGCCCTCGAGCTGACCTGCGAAGACTATACCGCCGTGGTGGACGCCCAGGGCGAGGTGGTCTACGACCGCCTGCTCGGGGTCATGACCCGGGAGCTGCGGGCGCTCGCCCTGCAGGGGCTGGCCACCCCGGACGCGCGGGTGATCCTCTACGGTGGCGCGGTGCACAACGACCTGCACCCCCGGGAGGCCCTGGCGGCCTACAGCTACGCCACAGCGGTGGCAGCACAGGATTCCGCCGCCTACCTCGAGCTCGACCTCTACCCGCCGGCCGCCGCCATGGCCCAGCCGGGTTTCGGAGAGGAACCCTGGTTCCCCCTGGTGGCGGGGGCCACGGGCGCGGACCACCTCGTGCTCTACGAACGCGAGCCCCACAGCCTGATCGCCCTGCTGCCGACCGAAGGGGGAGAGTGAGGGAAGATGAAGCCGATCCGGCCCAACGCCATGCACCTCGAAGACCTGGACTGCGAGCGCCTGGAGCAGGCCCTCGATCTGCTGCCCAGCGGCGTCTTCTTCATCGACTCCGGCTGCCGGATCGTGGGCTGGAACAAGGCCATGATCGAGCTGACCGGCTACCGCGCGGAGGAGATCCTCGGCAAGCCGTGCGCGGTCCTGAACAGTGACCGCTGCTTCGTGCTGTCCGACGAGCAGGCCGACGGAGAGCGGATCGGCTGCCACCTCTGGCAGTGCCGCACCATCAAGCGCAAGCGCTGCCGCATCCAGCGCAAGGACGGCACGTGGATCCACGTGGTCAAGAACGCGCGGCTGCTGTACGACGATCAGGGAAACGTGACCGGCGGGGTGGAGACCGTCACCGACGTCACCACGCTGATGGGTCTCGAGGAGGAGGTGGAGCAGCTACGGCGCATCAGCACCGAGATCGCCGCGCGGGCCGACTTCCACGGCTTCCTCGGGCGCCACCCCAGCATGCTGCGCCTCTACGATCTGCTCTCGGCCGCCGGTCCCACGGACAGCGCCGTCTTGATCCAGGGGGGGACCGGCTCGGGCAAGGGGCTGGCCGCGCGCGCGCTGCACGCCTGCAGCCCGCGGCGGGACAAGCCCTTCGTGCGGGTGAGCTGCACCGCCCTGTCCGAGAACCTGCTGGAGAGCGAGCTGTTCGGGCACGTGCGCGGCGCCTTCACCGGCGCGGTCACCGAGCGCATGGGGCGCTTCGAGGCGGCGGACGGTGGCACGCTCTTCCTCGACGAGATCGGGGACGTCTCCCCGCGCGTGCAGACCAAGCTGCTGCGGGTGCTGGAGGAGTTCGCCTTCGAGCGCGTGGGCAGCAACCAGCCCGTCCAGGTGGACATCCGCGTGGTGGCCGCCACCCACCGCGACCTGCAAGCCATGTGCGATGTGGGCACCTTCCGGGCCGACCTCTACTTCCGCCTGGCCGTCGTCCCCCTGCGCGTGCCCGCCCTGCGGGAGCGGCGCGAGGACATCCCCCTGCTCGTGGACCGCTTCCTCTACCGGCTCCACAAGCGGCGCGACACGCCGAACCCGGGCGTCACCGCCGGGGCCCTCGCGGCCCTGTGCGCCTACGATTGGCCTGGCAACGTGCGCGAGCTGATGCACGCCCTGGAGTACGCGGCCGTGGTCAGCGGCACAGGACCCATCACCACCACCGCCCTGCCCACCGCTGTCCAGAACGGCAAGCTGCCCACCAGAGCGCCCGAGCCGGGGCGCGATGGCGGTCGCGAGGTCCGCGCTGGCCACCGGGGACGTCGCGCCAGGCCTGCCTCACGCGAGCAGGTGCTCGAGGCGCTCCGCCGGCACGACGGGTTGCGCACCCGGGCCGCCGTCGAGCTGGGGGTGAGCCGCATGACGCTCTGGAAGTGGATGCAGGAGCTGGGGGTGCGGTGGCCGGAGGACGAAGAAGACTGACGTATACATAGCGTAAAGTAAATACGTAAAGTATACAATCATGGACGAAGAGGCTCGCAGTGACTTCCCCAAAAAGGCTGCGGATCAAGCCTGCTGCCCCGTCTATGACGCGGACTGCGATACTTGGCACGGATCGTGCTTACGGCTGCACCTCGCCCCGAGGAGCCCGCATGATCCCGTCAAGAACCCTGACCATCGCGTTGCTGGTGGGGCTCGTCATCGCCTGCAAGGACGAGCAGGTGGACGACACCGACAGTCCCGAGGCCGACGCGGACACCGACACCGACACCGACACCGACACCGACACCGACGCGGACACCGACGCGGACACCGACGCGGACACCGACGCCGACGCCGACGCCGACGCCGACGCCGACGCCGACGCCGACCTCTGTTGCTTGTGCTGCCACGGCAACGAGGAGATGCTGCAGGCCACGGTGGAGCCCGAGGACACGGCCGAGCCGGACGAAGAGCCCTCGGGCGATGGTTGAGGCGGCGCCGTCACCCCGCTGGAAGCGTGGGAAAAGGTCCTGATCGACCGGGAAGAGATGGAAGAGGACGCCTACCACGGCGGGCTGTCCTGCACGTGGTGCCACGGCGGCACGGAGCCCGCCCTGGACAAGCACGCCTCCCACGAGGGCATGATCACCAACCCGGATGTGGGCCTGGACAGCGCCTGCGTGAGCTGCCATCCGGCGGAGGTGGGGGCGTTCGAGGGCTCCATGCACCAGTCCCTGCGCGGTGAGCACGCCTCCGTGGCCCTGCGCTCGGGGATGGACGACTGGGAGAGCGACGAGGTCTGGGCCGCCGGCTACGACGCCTCCTGCAACAGCTGCCACGCCACCTGCGGCGAGTGCCACATCAGCCGCCCCGACTCCGCCGGAGGCGGGTTCGTCAGCGGCCACAAGTTCGAGCGCACGCCGAGCATGATCAACCAGTGCACGGCCTGCCACGGCAGCCGCATCGGCGAGGAGTTCCGCGGCACCCACCGCACCGAGATCGCCGGCTACCAGGCCGATGTCCACTACCTGGCCAGCATGCGCTGCGAGGCCTGCCACACGGCCGAGGAGATCCACGGCGCCAGCGCCGATCACCGCTACGCGGTGGAGGAGATGCCGCGCTGCGAGGACTGCCACCCGGATCTCGACGCCGCCAACGAATACCACGAGACCCACTACGGCACCCTGAGCTGCCAGGTCTGCCACGCGCAGGACTACAAGCACTGCGCCTCCTGCCACGTCCCGGACGGGCTCGACGAGAGCTCGGAGCTGGGCTTCAAGATCGGGCTCAACCCGCGCCCGGACGACCGCCCCTACACCTACGTCACCCTGCGCCACATCCCCGTGGTGCCCGACACCTTCGTCGGCTGGGGCGTCACGGGCGAGCTCTCCGGCTACGCCTTGCTGCCCAGCTTCGAGTACACCACCCCCCACAACATCCGGCGCTGGACCGACCGCACCACCCCCGGTGGGGATGCCACCTGCTACGGTCCCTGCCACGACAGCCCCGACGCAGCCGAGGGCTGGTTCTTGCGCCAGGCCGACCTCGACCGCTTCCCGGACGAGGCTGACGCCAACGCCCCCTACATCGTCCCCGACGGCCCTCCCACCGCCTGGGACCGCTGAATCCATTTCCCACGAGGCCATTTCGGCCAACCACAACCCCCCGAGGAGACCATGAGCCGTTCCGTACTCTATCTCGCCCTGATCGCCGCCTCCCTGTCCTTCGCCTGCAAGGACGATGAGCCCGAAGACACCAGCCCCCCCGAAGGCGACACCGACTCCGACACCGACGCCGACACCGACACCGACGCCGACACCGACGCCGACACCGACGCCGACACCGACGCCGACACCGACGCCGACACCGACGCCGACACCGACGCCGACACCGACGCCGACACCGACACCGAGTTCAACCAGCTCGTGGCCTACCTTGGCGACAACGACATGGACCTGCCGGCCATGCTGACCGACTGGACCATCAACCCGCAGGATCTGTTCGACCTCGGCGTCGAGAACTACTTCATCATCGACATCCGCACCGGCGACTACTACGAGCCCAAGCTGGTGGACTTCGAGGAGGGCCACATCGCGGGTGCCCACTCCGTGGCCATGGCCGACGCCGTCACCTACGAGGCCGCCAACAACACCGATCACCTGCCCGTCATCGTGGTCTGCTACACCGGCACCACCGCGGCCCAGACCACCATGGCCCTGCGCCTGGCCGGCGTCGACGCCAAGTCCCTGATGTGGGGCATGTCCGGCTGGCACTCCGACTTCGACATGTGGACCGCCAACCTGGCCGACGCCGCCCTGGACTACGACACCTGGAGCACCGACGCGGCCCCGGCCCTGGAGAGCTTCGATTCCCCGGTCATCGCCACCGGCGAGACGGGCGCTGAGGCCATCCTGAGCTACCAGCTGGCCAACGAGGTGCTGGACTCCGCCAAGGCCAAGACCATCGCCGACGTGATGGGCGCGCCCGAGGACTACCAGATCTTCAACTACTGGGCCGAGGCGGACTACAACGGCTACGGCCACATCGACGGCGCCTTCCAGCTCACCCCGGGCGAGATCGGCATCGAGGATCTGGGCATCTTCGATCCCACCACGCCCATCGTGATCTACTGCTGGTCCGGGCAGACCGCGATGATGTTCGCCAGCTGGCTGCAGACCCTCGGCTACGACGCCTACGGCCTGAAGTTCAGCGCCAACGGCCTGATCTACTCCAGCCTGAACTCCCACATCTTCCCGGGCGCGGTGGAGCTGCCCTACGAGACCGGGGCCGAGTAGGAATTCGAGGTTATTGAAACATGATGTGTCCGGGTCCTCGGGCCCGGACACCGCTGTCTGTCCGAACCCACACCCGCTCCGGACCTGCCATGCGCGCACACCTCCTCCTCGCCACGGCCCTCGTCACCGGCTGCGGCGGGCCCGTCGGGCTGCCGGTCGCGGTGGCGCCCGACGACACCGGCGAGGCGCCACCCGCCCGCCATGGAGCCCTCGGCGGGGTCGTGCTCGACGCCGCGGGCCAGCCCATCGCCGGGGCCCACCTGATCACCGTCCCCCGCGGGCACGAAGCCGAGAGCGCGGCGGACGGCAGCTTCCTGCTCAGCTGGCTGCCCCCGGACGACTACGCCCTGAGCGTCTCGGCGGCGGGCTTCGAGACCGAGCGCACAGACGATGTCGAGGTGCTGGCGGGAGCGCAGGCCACCCTCGATGTCCAGCTCGAGCCGGCCCCGGCCGGCGGGCTGCTGCGCGTCGAGGTGTACGGGCCCCACGCGCAGCACCTGGAGGGGGCCATCGTCAGCGTCTCCAACGGCGCGTCGGGCACCACGGGCGCCGACGGCCTGGCCTGGGTGGGCGGCGCCGCCGGCGAGGATCTCACCATCACCGTGCAGGACTCCGCCAGCGCGCTGTGGCCGGTGGAGCGCGGCGGTGTGGACATCCCGGCGGCCGGCGGCCTGCAGTGGACCGTCCGCCTCGCGGGGCGCCCCACGGCCGCCGCCACCTGGTCCGGCTCCACCATCTGCACCTACTGCCATGGCGATCAGGCCGATGCTCACGCGGCCGGCGCCCACGCCCGGGCCCAGGCCCAGGCGCCCTCCAGCGAGCTGCTGGCGGTCTTCACCGCCGGCGCCAGCGTCGCCATCGGCGCGGCGTCGGCCACCCTCTGGCTGGATGGCGCCGACCCCGCGGTCACCCTGACCGACTCCTCCGGCGCCAGCCTGGCCTTCACCGTCACCTCCTACGTGGGTGATCCCGCCCGTCGCACGGTCCCGCTGGTGGCGGTGGGCGCGCAGCACCAGCCGATGCCCTTCGCCTGGATCGCGGAGGCGAGCGCCCGCGTCGGCTACCCCGACTCCCAGGCGCGCCTGGTGCCCTACGAGATCCAACGCTGGTTCGCCGCCGACAGCACCTTCGCCTTCGGGGGTGACGGCCCCGATCCCTCCCTCGGCGCCGAGGCAGGCTGCCTGCCCTGCCACAGCTCGGGCTACACCTTCACCCGGCGCGCCGACGGTGGGGCAGATCTCACCTACGCGAGCAGCGCGGCCGCGGCCACCGGCGTGGGCTGCGAGGCCTGCCACGGGATGGGCAGCGAGCACGCATCCTCAGCCAACGTGGAGCGCATCACCAACCCCGCGGTCCTCACCCCGGAGCGCGCCCAGGAGGCATGCGGCCAGTGCCACGGCCGCACCACCGGCCTCGCGAGCGGCCTGCCCCACCCCCACGGCGAGGACACCCGCTTCCTGCCGGGCGACGTCCTGGCCCGCTTCGCGGATTCGACGGGCGCGGCCTGGCCGGTCGGCGCGGCAGCCGACACGCGGATGCAGCTCGATGAACATCGCCTCTCGCCCCACGGCGGGCAGGGTGCCGAGCTCGCCTGCACCGCCTGCCACGCCGTTCACGACCCGGCCGGCGGGGGCGAGGCCGCGCTCCTGCAGCTGCCCTCGGTGGACAACGCCCTGTGCGAGGCCTGCCACCTGGCCTCCAGTTTCGGTGGCGACCCGGCCGAGGCCCTGGCCCACACCGGCCACCACCTGGATCAGCCCGAAGGCTTGCTCGAAGGCGCCCGTTGCACCGGCTGCCACATGCCGCCCACGGCCTCCGATGGCGTCTGGAGCGATGAGAGCGGGGCGGGGATGCTCGCCTCCCACCTCATCTTCCCCATCTCCCCGGCCGAGACCCTCGCCGCCTTCGACGCGGCCGGGGTCGATGAGCTCGAGCCTGGGCAGTTCACGCCGCACGCCTGCCTGGACTGCCACGGCTGGGACGCCTGGTACTTCGACGACGTAGGGGTCACCTTCCCGGGTCCCCACGGCGATCCGCGCCTGCGGAGCACCCACGAGGCCTACCTCGCGGCCTGGGAGGAGCTGGTCCCATGAGCCCCCTGCTGCTGCTGGTGTTCCTGGGCTGCGGCCGCCTGTCCGAGTGGGTCGCACCCGCCGGCTCCGGCGTCCTGTTTCCGCACCCCGATGGCTACGCCACGGCGGCGGGGCACGGCGCCGACATCGCCAACCGCGGGGTCCAGGCCTGCTCCTCCTGCCACGACGCCGCGCCGGGCAGCGCCTTCTGCGGCACATGCCACGCCGGCTACCCCCACCTCGAGGGTTGGTCGGCGGGCGCCGTCCATGGCGCCGGGTGGGCCGATTCGGCCGAGACAAAGGCGGCCTGTGACGCATGCCATGCCGCCACGGGCACCACCGCCGGCACCCTCGGCTGCAGCGGCTGCCACGCCAGCTACCCCCACGCCGGCGGCTGGGGCGCGCTCGATCAGCACGGCGCCTATGCCTTCGCGCGGGGCGACCTGGCGGCCGCCTGCGGCCCCTGCCACGGTGCCTCGCTGGAGGGTACCGAGACCGCTCCCGCCTGCACCCGCTGCCATCCCAGCTACCCCCACGCGGCCGACTGGCAGGAGGGCCACCGGGCCGCCGACACCACCACCTGCACCGCCTGCCATGGCGCGGGCGACGGCGGCGATGCGCGGGTCGCCTGCTCCCGCTGCCACGCCAGCTACCCCCACGGCGCGGGCTGGGGCCTCGGGCACGCCCGCGACGCCAGCCTGCACGGCGAGGGTCCCTGCATGGGATGCCACGTCGCTGGCGCGGGGCCTGGCTCCATGCCCGCCACCTGCGCCCCGACCTGCCACGGAGGTGAGGGATGAGCCCCCTCGTCCTGCTCCTCCTCCTCGCCGGGGCGCGCGCCGATGAGGGCGCGGTCCAGACCGGCGACCGCACCGCCTGGCGGCTGTGGTCCTGGAGCGGCGCCGAGGCCCTCCCGGCCTGGGGTGGCGAGCAGCAGCTCAGGGCCGAGCAGCGTGTCGGCCTGGCGCTGCGCCCCCCCTCGGGGTTCACCGCCGACATGTTGGGCTCCCTGAGGGATCCCGCTGACGGCGATGCTGGGTGGTCCGCGGATCTGTATCGCCTGAGCTTCGGCCTGCTGGGCGGGCGCTACAGCGCCAACGTGGGGCGCTTCGTGCTGGCCAGCGAGCGCGGCTTCCTGCGCCTCGACGGCGCGCGGGTCGATGTCGGCATCGCCCCGTCCGTCACCCTCCGAGCGTGGGGTGGGCGCGCCTGGGAGCCGGAGACCTTCGTCGCCGGCGACCAGGGCCTGCTGGGCGCCGAGGTGCGGGTCGATCCCGGCCAGGCCCTCTCCGGGGGGCTCGGCTGGGAGGGCCGCGTCGTCGAGGAGTCATTCGTCCAGCGGCTGCACGCCTTCGGTCGCGCGCGCGACACCCGGGGCTCCCTGGCCACCGTGCTCGGCGAGGTGGCGCCGCGGGAGTCCTCGGAGAGCCCGCTCGGCGTGGCCGCGCGCTTCGACCTGCAGGGGCGCACCCCCATCGGCTCCCGGGTCGAGGTGGGGGCGGGCGCGCGCTGGGAGGATCTCGATCGAGCCGTGCAGCCCGAGGCCTTGACCTCCCCCATGGACTGGCTGGCCGGTCCCGGGTATGTCGCGGCGGACGTGGCGGCCCGGGCGCGGGGCGATGTCCTCATCGTGGACGCCCGGGTCGGCCCCACCCTGGCGCTGGGCGAGGGCGGGCCCACCGGCGGCATCGGTCGATTGGGCGTCACCGCCCTGCTGGGCGATCATGTCAGCGCCGGAGTGGCCGCCACCGGGGCCATGGCCGATCCCTCCTGGGTCTGGGGTGGCGTGGCGGAGACCCGCTGGCACCCTGGCGAGGTGGCCAGCCTGGGGCTGCAGGGCGGCTGGTTCCGCTTCGTGCCCCTGGCCGGGCCCGTGGCCAACGTGGTCGAGGGGCGCCTGGACGGAGCGGCACCGCTGGTGCGCGGCGAGCGCGGCGAGCTGTCCCTCGCGGGTCAGGTCGCGGCCGGCTCCGACCGCCTGCTCGACCCCTGGGTGCGCGCCGGCGTCGCGCTGCAGGGCACCTACGGAAAGGGGAACGAGCCATGAAGCGCGCCCTGTTGCTGTTGCTGCCCCTGGGGCTCGTGGCCGCCGCGGTGAGCGAAGGCCCCCGGCTGGTGTCCCCGCTGCCGTTCTCGCACGCCTCGCACGAGCGCGCGTTCCGCGTGACGCACGTGGCCTGCATCGACTGTCACCCCATCGGGCGCACCTCGGATCCTCCCACCCTGGACCTCCCGACACCCACCAGCACCTGCCACGCCTGCCACCTGCGGGAGATCAAGGGGGTGCCCCACGGCGCGCCCAACCAGTGCGGGCTGTGCCACGCCGACCGCGGTGAGCTGATCCCCGAGAGCCACAGCCCTGGCTGGCGCGTAGATCACGTGGTGGCGGCGCGGGCCGACGCCCGGGGCTGCGCCTCCTGCCACGCCAGCCGTGAGTGCTACGCCTGCCACGATGGTCGGGGCCCGATCGCCACGAACCCCCACGGGCCTGGTTTCCGCACCACCCACGGCATCGAGGCGCGGCTGGACCCGGCGCGCTGCAGCACCTGCCACACCGGCGAGTCTTGCACCAGCTGCCATGCCACCGGGAGCATGCCATGGTGATTCGTCTCCCGCTCCTCTCCCTGCTGCTCGTGGGCTGCGGGCCCGATCCCTGCCCTGACGGCTCCATGCTCGACGGCGCGGAGGGCCTAGTGGTCACGGCCGAGGAGCACGGGGCTGGCTGGGGCCAGGCGGCCTGCTTCGGCTGCCACGCCGCCACCGCCCTGCACCGCACCGGCTGCACCCCGGATGTGGACCTCGAGGCCATCCAGGCCCAGGTCGAAGCCGAGGGTGAGGCTGGCTGCGCCACCTGCCACGGCGACAACGGGGTGGAGGTCCCATGAAACCCTGGTTGTTGTTGCTCCTGGCCCCCCTCGCGGTCGTGTACGCCCAGGAGGCGGAGGCGCCCAGGGCCGAACGGGTCAACCCCCACACCGATCCTATGGCCTGCGCGAGCTGCCACGAGCACGCGCCGCCCGAGGTCGGTGCCGCCAAGCCCATCGTCGCCACCTGTCGATCCTGCCACGAGGACGGCGACATGCACCCGGTGGAGGTGGATGTGGGCGAGACGGTCATCCCCGCCTCCCTGCCCACCGAGGCCGACGGGCGCATGTCCTGCTGGACCTGCCACACGGATCCTGTCTGCCCCGCGGGCCAGCCGCGCTCAGAGCCGCCCTACCTGCGCGGGGGTCCCTACGAGCAGATCCGGCTGCAGTGCTTCCAGTGCCACGAGCGCACCACCTACGAGCGGGTCAACCCCCACCACCCCGAGATGGACCGGGAGATGGGCTCCGACTACTGCTCCGCCTGCCACACCGCCCGGCCCGAGCTCGGCGTCAAGCCCGAGGAGGCCAGGCTGCGCGAGGTGGTGGGTGGGGTCTGCATGACCTGCCACGACCCGTACCCGCACCAGGGCACCACCATCCACATGGGCGCCCTGGTGGATGAAGAGGTCGCGGCCAAGCTGCCGCCCGAGATCGCGCTGCCCGCGGATCGCAGCGTGCAGTGCTGGTCCTGCCACGAGGTGCACAGCCGGCCGCCCGAAGCCGACGCGCACTGGCTCGAGGACACCCGCCTGTCCTCGGCCCTGACCGACCTCGTGCTCCAGCACATGGCCGAGCAGGACGAGGTGGTCTGGCAGCCGCCCTACGGCGCCGACAAGCCCGATCACCGCCCCATGCTGGCCCTGCCCGATCAGGACGGCACCCTCTGCCGCGCCTGCCACCCCCTGGATCGACGCCCATGAGCACCGCCCGCACCCCCCCCTGGCGTCGCCTCGGCTACGCCGCCGCGCTGCTGCTCTCCCTCACCCCCGCGCTGCTGGCCGAGCCCGCCGGGGCCGACGGCGCGATGCCCCCCTGCGAGGCATGCCACCGCCCCTCCGTCACGCCACCCACGCCCGAGGGGCAGGAGGAGACCTGCTTCTTCTTCTGCAAGACCAAGTACTTCAACAAGCCGGAGGGGATGCACGCCAGCTTCCCCTGCACCGCCTGCCACCCGTCCGCCCAGGTGGGGGTGTTCCCGCACCAGACTCCGGTCACCCCGGTGGACTGCGCCGCCTCCTGCCACCAGGCCCAGGCCAAGGTGGTGGAGACCACCGCCCACAGCTCGGCCGCCCTGCGCGGCGCGGGCCTCAAGCACCTCATGGTCGGGGAGGGCCAGTCCACCTGCCTCTCCTGCCACCCACCCCACGCGGGCCAGGGCTACGGTGAGGAGGTCTTCTCCGAGGTCAACCGGCGCTCGCGTCCCTGCCTGGCCTGCCACTCGGAGCAGCGCTCCGGCGCGCCACAGGTCCACGGCTACGAGCACCCCCTGCACGTCTTCGAGAACGGCGGCCCGCGCTGGCTGGCGCTGAACACCCTGCCCCTGTTCGACACCCACGGCGTCAAGGTGCCCGAGGGGGACAACGGTGCTTTGACCTGCAACTCCTGCCACTCCAACCACGGCAGGGACACCAACCCCGAGCACCTGCGGCGCCCCGGCTGGCAGAAGGCCTGCGCCGCCTGCCACGGCCCCGACAGCCTGGTGCTGTACCGCTACTTCCACTGGCCGGAGCGGCGGGCCGACATCAACGTGCGGGAGTTCCTGCCGGAGCAGCTCACCCCCGCGTGCTGTGAGCCTCCCGCGCCCGCGTCCGAGGAGGCTACGCCCGCGCCCGAGGGCGCCGGGCCCGACGGCTCAGCGCCGGGAGCCGAGGCTGCCCCAGAGCGCCCCGCTGATGGAGAGGCAGGCCACTGAGCTCATCCCGAAGGCCCAGGCCTGCACGGTCTGGGGGTGGACCTCATCGTCCCACCTGGTCTGGGCCTCGGTGCGCGAGATCCAGTCGTCGTGGGAGAGCTCGTAGTTGGCGGCGCTGGCGCCCAGGTAGCGATCGGCGGAGAGCACCCCGAGCGCGATGCCCCCGCCCGCGAAGACGGTGCCCAGGGCGACCTTGACCACGGGGAAGTGCTGCTCCCGCGGCGGGCGCTGAGGCTTGGTGAGGGGGGTCAGCATGGCCTGGGTGGTGGTGGTCTGCTCCTTCAGGACCTCCACCTGCTCCTTCCAGGGGGCGAACCCGGGCAGGGTGATCTCGATGTCGTAGGTGCCCGTGCCGATGGGGTCGATGGTCATGGGCCCCATGCCGGCGAGGTTGCCGTTGACCAGGACCTGCATCCCCTGGGGGGTGGGGGTGACCACCAGCACGCCGTAGGCCTCCTCTCTGAGCTCGGCCTCCACGGCGGTGGTCTGGAACGCCGGCACCGCGACCGTCTGGGTGGACTGCAGGTAGCCCGGGGCGCGCAGATCCACACGGTGCTCGCCACAGGAGACGTTGGCGGCCTGCATCGGCGCAGCGCCCACCTCCACGTCGTCCAGGAACACCCTGGCGCCGGGCGGGCTCGAGCTGACGCTCAGGGTGCCGGTCCCGGGGGTGAGGACCACATTGGCCGTGGTGGTCTGGCCGGCCACGACCGCCGCGCTGGCGCTACCGCGGGCGCAGGTGGTGCGCAGCTCCAGGCTGTGCTCGCCGGGTTTCAAGGCGGGCAGGGTGGCCGGCGTGACCTGGCCCGTGTCCTGGCCGTCGAGGAAGATGGCCGCGCCGGGCTCGGCGGCCAGCACCTCCAGCGCACCTTCGGTCGCGACGGGCGCCGGGGGCGCGACGGGTGCGGGCGCGGCGGGCTCACCGGACGCTCCCCACAGGGGCCCCGAGGGGACCGGGGCGGGCGTGGGCGCGGTGGAGATCGTCTTCACCTCGGCGGTGCGCGCCGCCATGTCCACCACCACGAGCACGTCCTGGTCGGCGGGGACCTCGAAGCGCTGGGTGAACGCCAGGGGGGCGAACAGGGAGGCCTGGAACCCCAGCTCGTGGGAGCCCGGGGTGAGGTTGGGCACTTCGGTGGGCGACAGGCCCAGGTTCTTGCCGTCGAGGATGACCACGACCGGGCTGCCCGAGGTGGTCACCTGGAGCGTGCTGGCGAGGGCCGCGCCCGGCAGGACCGCCAGCAGGGAGAGGAGGGACAGGGCACTGAGCGTTCGGCGCATGGGGGCTCCCAGGTGCGACACGGCGGGGGGATACCCTGATATTCGAGCAGGCGGAGCGGCCTGTCAAACGGGTTGATGCGGGCTTTTCAACACCCTGACCATCACTCCGGGCCCGGCGCGACGCCCGCCTGGCGCGCGGCCCGCCGGGTGGCGTCCGACTCGACCCCTGCGGCCAGCCGGTCGCGCTCGTCCAGGGACTTCTCGGCGGCGTAGTAGGCCACCACGAAGGCGGCGTCCGCCTCGCAGGGGGGGGCCATCGTGGCGGGTTGGGGCGGCATCTCGCGGTAGGGGGTGTCGGCAGCCGGGGCCGAGTCGGCACAGGGGATGGGCCGATCCGCGCCCATCCAGAGGAAGCGAAAGACCGGGGTGTGGATGTCTGGATGCCAGACCCGCCGCCAGCCCTCGCAAGGCGCGCGTTCGCCCGCGTACCAGGTGTGCAGGTTGGCGGCGTCAGGCTCCTGGTAGACCCGGGTCTGGCGCATGGGGCAGAAGAGGAAGGGATCCGGGTCGCCGGCCCACAGGTCGTTGGGCCCGGCCAGGGCGCAGATGGCGGCGCTGCGCCTCCGGTACTGGCCTGACTCGTGGACGAAGCGCCCGATCTCGGTGCTGATGGAGTAGCTGTCCTTCCAGGTGTTCCGCTGCTTGCCTTCGTTCTCCAACGGGATCCAGCGGGTCTGGGCCAGCAGCAGCAGCAGGGCGGAGCTCGCCAGGACCAGCCTGCGCGGGGTGCCGGCGGCGCGTGGGGCGGCCAGCCAGGCCGCGATGCAGATGGGCAGGGTGACCCAGACGTGGCGCGGCTGGGAGATGACCATCAGCCCGGCGAGGGCCGGTCCGACCCCCACCAGCATGGCAGCCCGGAGCGCCCGGTCGCCGCGCAGGGAGGCCGTGTAGGCCAGCGCGACCCAGACCCAGGCCACCGGCGCGCGCGTGACCGCGAAGGCGATGGTGTGGAAGGGGCCGAGGTCGAGACCGCCGACGGGGAAGCGCGCGAGCGTGGCGTCGTGCTCATCCAGGATGTCCATCAGGGGGACCAGCAGCCGCCCCGCCCAGGGGGCGGTGCCTGGCAGGGAGGGCGGCGCGCCGACGAGCAGCGGGGCCAGGACCAGCCCCGCCGCGATGGCGACGAGCCCCAGGACCCGCTGGTGATGGCGCTCGGGCGCCAGCAGCACCAGGGGGACGGACAGGACGGCACACAGGGTGCCGTGCTCGCGCAGGATGGACGTGACGGCCAGGGCTGCGACCAGCAGCCCCAGGCGGCGCCAGTCGGGGGTGCGGGCATAGGCCGCGGCCGCCGCGGCCAGCGCGATCAGCGCCAGGGTCGTGGCGGCGTCGGCGCTCACCAGGGAGCCAAAGACCAGCACGCCGGGGAAGAGTAAAGCTGCCAGGCCGGCCCCCAACGCCGTGCGCGGCGTGGCGCCCAGCAGCCGCGCCAGGCCCCAGGTGGCCGGCGGGACCAGGACCCCGGCCAGGCTGCTCACCACCACGGCCGCGTCCAGGTGCGTCATGCCCGCGATCTGCATCAGCAGGCTGGAGAGCACGGGGTAGAGCGGGTGCATGAAGGACTCCCCGCCTACGGACGCGTTCAGCGTGGCGAAACCCCAGAGCTCCATGTCCAGGCCGATGGGGAGATCGACGTCGAGCAGGGAGCGCAGCAGGAGCTGGGCGAGGACAGCCAGGGAGAGGAGGATGGCGATGGGGATGGCGTCGGATCGGCGGAGCACGGAGTGGGGTTCCGGGAGGCGGGGGAGCGAACCTATCAAATAACCGCAGGTTTCGTGGGCACGAACTCAGACGGCGGAAGCCGCCGCAGGTCGGCTTCCGCGCTAGTCCACCAGCCCGATGTTCCACTGGTAGGAGAACTCGCCGCTCTCCTCGTCCCAGTTGGCCCAGTCGGCGATGGCCCAGCCCTCGCCCTCATCGCGCATGAACAGGTGCCCATGCCCGTAGTAGTCGGACACGAAGCCGATGGCGAAGGACGTGCCGTCCAGCCCGCCGACGTTCTCGGCGGTGATGCCGAAGGCGCCCTCGCAGCCCTCGCCCGACTCGGCCGCGATGCTGGCGGCGGTCAGCTCGAGGTCCCAGGCCCAGTCGCAGTCGGGGCAGTCGGTGCGCGGATCGCCCTTGGCATGCAGCTCGTACCGGACGCGGCAGATGTCGTCGCCCGCGCCCTCGTCGGCCTTCTTGAAGTGCTCCTCGTGGCCGTCGTAGCCGTCGTAGCCGGCGATGGCCTCGCCGTCGTAGCCCACCATGCTCTGGGGGACGTCGGTGTCCGTGTCGGTGTCCGCGTCGGAGTCCGTGTCGGTGTCGGCCTCGGGCTGCTCGGTGTCGTCGGGGTCCTCTTTGCAAGCGGGCAGGAGGACGAGAGAGGCCGCGCAGAGGGCGGCGAGGGTGAGCGCGCGGGTCATGGGGTCTCCTCGGGGCGGTCGGGCCCTCCAGCCTAGCGCGTCAGCGAGCCACCGTCAGGCATTTATGGTGCTCGAACGGTCGCGGCCCTGGATACACTCCCCCGCGGAGGTGCCCCGTGCGCACGAAGATTCTCTGGCTGTTGACCTTCACCCTGCTCGCCTGGCTGCTGGCCGGGTGCGCCAAGCGCGCCATGTACGCGCCCGAGCCCTACGCCTACGACGAGAGCGGCTACGGCGGCTACGCCGAGCTGGCTGACATGGCCATGCCCGCCGAGGCGGCCGGGCGATCCCTGCGCCGTGACGCCGCCAAGTCCGCGGCCCCGCCCCCGCCGCCCTCGCCCATGCCGTCCACGGCCCCGGCGCCGAACGGCCAGCCCGGGCCCACGCCCTCCAGCGGAGAGCCCGCGGTGCCCGAGCCCGCGGCGGACCGCATGGTCCATTACGACGGCTGGGCCCGGCTGCGGGTCACCCGCACCCAGGATCTGCTCGACGGCATCGCCGCCCTGGCGGAAGAGCTGGGTGGCAAGGTGGAGAGCCTCTACGCCGACACCGTCACCGTGGCGGTGCCGGTGGCGCGCTTCGAGGAGGCCTTCGAGCGCGCGCTGGCCATGGGGGATGTGCTCGACAAGTCCATCACGGCCACGGACATCACCGAGGCCTTCACCGCGGTGGAGCTGCGCCTGCGCACCGCCGAGGCCACCCGCGTCCGGCTGCAGGCCCTGCTGGCCAGGTCCGAGGAGGAGCAGGAGAAGCTCCAGCTCCTGCGGGAGATCGCCCGGCTGACGGAGGAGATCGACCTCATGAAGAGCCAGGTGGAGCTGCTCTCCGGCCTGGCGTCCTACTCGCGCATCACGGTGCAGGCCGTGCCGCGGCAGGCGGTGAGCGCGCGCGCCAACCGTGATGAGCCCTTCGGGCTGGCCTGGGTCCAGCAGCTCTCCGCCTTCCGCCAGGACGTGGTGGCGGCCGGCAAGCTGCTGGCGCTGGAGGTCCCCGCGGGCTTCGTGGCGCTGGACCTCGAGAGACGCTTCGTGGCAGAGAGCGCCGACGGCGCCGTGATCCGCAGCGGGCGCTTGCAGAACGTGCCCGCGGGCGACACCGACTTCTGGATGGCTGCCATCCGTGAGCGCCTGGCCTCCGAATTCGCCAGCGCCGAGGTGGCCACCTGGGGCAGCTTCCAGGTGCTCACCCTGGTGGACGGCTCCGAGGCCCCCTATGTCTACCTGGTGGCCCTGCGCGCCGAGGGTCGTTGGCTCGATCTCGTGGAGGTCACCTACCCGGGCCTCGCCCAGCAGGAGCGCCACGGCGCCGCCGTGCGCGCCGCCATCGAGGGGCTCGTCCCGCTCAGCAGCGCCGCGCCCGCCGCGCGGGACGGGAGGGCCGGATGATACCGCGCGCTCTCTACGCTCTCGGGCTCATCGCCACCCTCGTCCTGCCCCCTGCCGCCGTCGCGTCCGAGGAGGTGGTCTCCGCCAGCATCACGGTGAAGGTCAGCCAGCGCGACGAGGCCTCCGCTGCCGTCATCGCCAAGGCCCGCGCCGCCGGCGGCTGGTTCTCGGAGCTGGCCGGGGACCACGTCAGCTTGCGCGTCCCGGCGGCCGAGGTGGAGCCCCTGATGGACTTCGCCGCGGCCCAGGGGGTGCTCGCCGAGCGCCAGATCAGCCGCGCCGACAACAGCGCCGAGCTCTCCCAGGCCCGCGCCCGCCTCGGCACGCGCAGGGAGATGCTGGAACAGTACATGGCCGTGCTCTCCGGGGCCAGCGCCAAGGCGGTGGTGTCCGTGGAGCGCGAGGTCACCCGCCTGGTGGCGGAGATCGAGGGGCTCGAAGGGCGCATCCGCTTCCTCGAGGACCGCGTGGCGTACGGCACGGTCACGGTCTGGTTCCAGTTCCGCGACCGCTCCGCCCCGGTCTCCGACGGTTCGTCCTCCTTCGCCTGGCTCAACACCCTGAACCTGCAGGACCTCGTGGCCGACTTCCGCTGGCTGCTGGACAGGGGCGGCACGGAGAGCTTCCTCGACGCCCCCCCGGCCGGCTTCGCGCCCTACCGCGGCCGCAAGGTCTTCCGCGCCGTGAGCCCCGACGGCGTGGTGTTCCGGGTGCGCACCGCCGAGCACGAGCCCGAGGCCGACCTCGCCTTCTGGCAGGAGGCCATGCAGAAGCGCCAGGAGGAGGCTGGCTACCGCGAGCTCAGTGCCGCCGGTGTCAGCGCCGGGAGCCTGACGGGCACCCTGCTGGAGCTGACCGCACCCATGGGCACGGACGACTACACCTACCTGGTGGCCCTGTTCCTGGCGGGCAAGCGGCTCGTGATCGTGGAGGCCGCGGGCGAGGTGAGCCGCTTCGCCGCGCGCCGGGAGGCCGTGATCGAGGCCATCGGGAGGGTGAAGCCCTGAGGTGGAGAGTGAGGTGCTGACACCGGGACAGCGCTTCGGCTCCTGGCGGGCCGAGCGCCTGCTGGGCCGCGGCGGCATCGCCGAGGTCTGGCTGGTGGAGGATCTGGCCCTGGGTGTGCCGCTGGCCCTCAAGGTCCTGGTGGGGGACGACCCCGATCTCGTCCGGCGCCTGTGGCGCGAGGGGCGCGCCCAGCACGGGATACGGCACTTCAACGTGGTGCAGGTCCACGGCTCGTTGGAGGTGGAGGGGCACCCGGCGCTGCTGATGGACTACGTCCCCGGCACGGATCTGCGCCGCTGGCTGCAGGAGCGCCTCGACGCGGGCACCTGGCCCAGCCTGCCCGAAGCCCTGGCCCTGTTCCGTGGGATCCTGGCCGGGGTCGAGGCGGCCCACGCCCATGGCCTGGTGCACCGCGATCTCAAGCCGGCCAACGTGCTGCTGGACCTCTCTGGCCCCAGCCCCGTGCCCCGCCTGACCGACTTCGGCGTGGTCAAGCACATGGCCGCCGAGGACATCACGGGCGTGGGCGCCGGCACGCGCCTGATCGTGGGCACCCGCGGCTACATCGCCCCCGAGCAGATCGAGGCCGCACCCGACGTGGACGCCCGCGCGGACGTGTTCGCCCTCGGGTGCCTGCTGTTTCTGCTGTGCTGCCGCCAGGAGGCGTTCTGGGACGACCGCGAGGCGGCCAGCTTCCGGCGGGTGATGGTGGGCGACTACCCCGATCCCTTGCGCCTGGCGCCCGACCTGCCCGGGGGCGTGGTGGCGGCCATCCGGGGCTGTCTGGTGGCGGATCGGGAGGAGCGCCTGCCCAGCGCGGCCGCCATCCGTGTGCTGCTGGAGCCGCCCGCCCCGCCCCGGCTCGCACCGCGTGAGCCGCCGCCCACGCCACTTCCGAAGAATCCCCCGCCCGCTCTGCCCGTGCCCGTCACACGCGCGCCCGCGCGCTGGCCGGGGTTGCTCGTGGCAGGCGTCGTGGGTGCCCTGCTCGGTGCGGGGGGGCTGGCCGCCGTGGAGCGGCGGCTCCGCCCACCTGCGGCGCCGGTGCCGGCCGTTTCTCCCGCCGCGCCCGCGCCCCCTTCGCAGCGCACGCCGGTTTCTGTGCCTTCAGCCCCCACCCGTCCCACGGAGACACCTGCTGCCAAGGAGACCCCCGCGCCGCCCGCTCCCGCCTCTCCCGGCGTAGCGGCCGCCGCCCCCGCGGCGCCTCCGGTCACGGCGAAAGAAACCCCGACGCCCGCCGAGGTCGAGGGGGCGCCTGAGGACGAGGCCCCCGCGCTCCAGCTCCCCGAGCCCCCGCCCTCCGAGGAGCCGACCTCCCCCTGGGGCCAGCGCGCCGAGCGGCGCGGCGCGCCCACCACCCAGACCACCGCCCTGTGGGCCACCACCCCGCCCCCCGAGCCGCCCAGCCTGGGCCGGGTCATCATCCAGGGCAGCCCCCAGCCCTTCTGCCTGCGGTCCGTCCCCGACGGCTGGGTGACCTGCGAGCACCGCGTGGCGGCCGGCACGTGGGAGGTCCTGCTGGATCTGCCCGACGGCGGCCGGGTCCCCGCGGGCCGCGTGGAGGTGGTCGCGGGTCAGGTCAGCACGCTGAGCTGCGATCTGGAGCAGCGGACCTGCCGATAGTGCTTCGGGTTAGTGTCCCCCCGCCCTGGAGGCACGCCATGATCACGCCCGTCGCCTTCCTCCTCCTCGGCGCCGCCGGCGCCGCTCCCTCCGATCTCGATCACGCCTTCCAGCGGGCGGCCGAGCGCGAGGGCGTGCCCGTGGTGCTGCTGCAGGCCATCGGCTGGGAGGCCACCCGCTGGGACCAGAGCGCCAATTCCATCTGGCACGGCTGGGGGGTCATGGACCTCATGGAGGGCGAAGCCGAGCCCTCCCTGGAGCACGCCGCGCGGCTGCTCGACGTCTCCCCGGATCTGCTGATCCGCGACGCCCGCTGGAACATCGCCGGCGGCGCCGCCCTGCTGGCGAACCAGGCCCGCCTGGCCAACCACGGGGCGCTGCCCGCCGTGGAGGACCTCCCCGCCTGGTGGGACGCGGTGCGGGCCTTCGCGCGCCACGATGATCCCGGCTTCCAGGCCATGTACGCGGCCACCATCTACGACATCGTGAACGAAGGCTTCTTCGCCATGACCGAGTGGGGGCCGTACCAGGTCGCCCCCGTGGCGGTGGACGTCGAGGCCCAACGCCCCATCCCCGTCCCCGCCCCCTGGACCGACTACGCGGGCGCGTACCAGTTCATCGCGGCCTCCTCCTCCAACTTCTCCAATTACTCGCGCGGCCCGGGCGACATCTCCTACGTGGTCGTCCACACCACCCAGGGCAGCTACTCCGGGTGCATCTCCTGGTTCCAGAACCCCGCGGCCCAGTGCTCGGCCCACTACGTGGTGCGCTCCTCCGACGGCCAGATCACCCAGATGGTCTGGGAGGAGGATGTGGCCTGGCACGCCGGCAACTGGTCCTACAACCTGGCCTCCGTCGGCATCGAGCACGAGGGGTACGTAGACGCCCCCTCCACCTGGTACACCGACGCCATGTACCGGTCCTCCGCGGCGCTCACCGCCGACATCTGCGCCCGTCAGACCGTCTCCGTGGACCGCTCCCACATCATCGGTCACGTGGAGGTGCCCGGCGCCACCCACACGGACCCGGGCTCCGGTTGGGACTGGGACTACTACATGTCCCTGGTCTCCGGGGGAGAGGCCACGGCCAGCCTCACCGGGGTCATCGCCGACTCGGACATCTACAACGGCGCCCGCATCACCGGGGCCTCCGTCTGGCTCGACAGCGGCGAGAGCGCGGTGAGCGACGGCGAGGGCTACTACGTGTTCGACGATGTGTCCTTCGGCGCCATCACGGTGCATGCCGTGGCCAGCGGGTACCAGGAGGGCTCCTGCACCAAGGAGGTCACGGGCAGCGGCACCTGGTGGTGCTCCATCGCGCTGTTGCCCGCCGAGCCCGACGACACCGGCACGGGCCCCACCGACGACACCGGCACCGGCCCCAGCGACGACACCGGCACCGCGCGCTGGCACCCTCCGGGACCGCGGGCGCCCTTCTTGGTGGGTGAGGGCTGTGGCTGTGCCAGCAAAAATATGGGTTGGGGGTTGATCGGCCTGGCATTGGGGTCGATCCTGGCCCTCGTCCGACGTCGCTGACCGTTCCCCTGGAGGCAACCATGCGCAACGCGCTCCCCCTCGTCGGCCTGCTGCTGGCCGCCCCCCTGCTGCTCGCCGAGACCTGTGTCCCCGTCCCCCCCGAGCAAGATGAGGTGCTGGCCTCGGATCCCGAGGCCGTCGCGCGCCTGGAGGCCGAACACGGCCCGGTCCTCACCATGCTGCGGGAGTACCTCGACGCCGGGGATCACGAGGACACGGCCGTCCGCTACCGGGTCCGTCCGGGCAGCATCGCCTGGGACGACCTGCAGGCCCTGAAGGGCGGCATCCCCCGCCTGCAGGAAATCGTGGCCCTGCAGTACACCAGCTCCGGCCAGGCCGGCGACGAGCCCCCCTTCTGCGGAGAGGGCGGAGAGATCACCACCTTCACCCTCGACCTGCTGCTGCGGGACTTCCCGCGCCGCCTCGAGGGCGAGACCGTCACCGTGGAGCTGTGCCGGGTGGGTGATGACGGCGGCGACCAGGTGCGCGTCTCGGGCGAGGCCGAGCTGATCCGCGACCCGGACTGGGCCGCGCGGGTGCTGCGGCGCTCGGAGGCCGAGGTCATGCGCATGCTGGGCGAGTACCAGGCCGACGCTGACGTGGAGCGCACCCGCATCCTCTCCCGCTGGCTCGGCTGCCCGGACGGCACCACGTTCCGACACCATCAAAACAGCGAGGAGAACGCCTACTTCTGTGCATCTGGCGACACCCGGCATGGCCCCTGCATCGAGGGCGACCTCACGGACACCCTGGTGGGCCCGCGCCTAGTGGAGGGCCAGTACCGCCACGGCATGAAGGACGGCCTGTGGAAGCAGTACGACGCCGAAGGCCGCCTGCTGTCCACCACCGAGTGGCAGAACGGCGAGCGCGTGGGCTGGGGCGGGGGGTTCTAGACAGCCGTCAGCCGTCAGCCGTCAGCCGTCAGCCGTCAGCCGTCAGCCGTCAGCAAGCCAGCATTGCAGCTGCTGAAAGCTGAAAGCTGAAGGCTGATGGTTCACACGCAGCCCGCAGGCTTGCTCTGTCCGGCGATCAGTGCTGCCAGCTTGCCCGGCCCCTTCGGGAACAGGAGGTAGAGGTCGCGGGTGGGCAGGCCGAGGTGTTGGCAGATGCGGCGCACCCCCGGAGACTGGCCCTCAGCGCGTGCGTCGGCTCGGCAGAACTCGATGACGCGCCAGTGGGCCTCGGTGAGCTCGCCCAGGCCCGCCTCGTGGGCCAGCTCCACGGCGATCTCGCGGGTCCAGGCGTCGGGATCGGCGAGGTAGCCCTGATCGTCGCTCTCGACCTCGTACCCGGCGATGGTCCTGGTGGTCATAGCGTGTGCTCATCGCTTTCTGGAACGGGGCAGGGCGCGTCCACGGGCACCTCCAGGCAGCGCACCAGGCGCGCCACCCGGGGTTCGGCCAGGCTGTACCAGGAGTAGCCGTCCTTGCGCTCCACCGTGACCAGGCCGTGGGTGCGCAGCAGCGCGAGCTGCTGGGACACGATGGCCTGCGGGAGCTCCAGGCAACCGATCAGCCCGGTGACATGGGCCTCGCGCACGTGGGAGAGCACCGAGACGATCTGCAGCCGTGCAGGGTGCCCGAGCACCTTGAGGATGCGGGCCGTGTCTTCCGCGAAGGCGATGTCGGCGGACAGTTCGGGCATGCGACGTCCTGGGTCAGCGGGCTCCTATCCCGGTGGGGTGAGGGGTGCAGAGTGCCCCGGGATCGGGCGGGGACCTGGGGTTACCAGGGGTGAAGGACACCAGCGAGCGACCACCGCAGAGATGTCTCTGGCCAGAGAGCCACGCGGCTCGTGGGGCCGCTCGCACGGAGGATGAAAAAGCTCCGAGCATTCAGCGGTCAGCGGTCAGCTTTCAGCCGGACTGGCCCGCAGCGCGGGGCTCCGCCCGCAACCCAAGGTGATCGCACCGCCCCGCGCTGCCCTTTGTTTGCGG
>JBDRKM010000069.1:0-41460 GCA_043814015.1 Pseudomonadota bacterium | reverse complement strand
GGACATCCGTCAGGCCGCGCGCGACTCCTTCCTGCGCGGCGGAGCCGACGCCCTCATCGTCACCGGGCCGGGCACCGGGTTCGCGGCGGATCCCGGGCGGCTGGAGGCGGTCCGCGCCGCGGTGCCCGAAGCCCCGCTCTGGCTGGGCAGCGGGCTCACGCCCGAGAACGCCGGCCGCTACGCCCCCCTGTGCGATGCGGCCATCGCCGGCACCTGGCTGCACGAAGGCGCCGACCTCACCGCCCCCCTAGACGTCGAGCGCGTAAGGCGGCTGGTGGGGGCCTTCGGAGGCTGAGGAGGTGAGGAGGGGGCGGGCAGGGGTTCAAGTCTGCCCGCCCCCGGGTTCCGATCGCTCCCGCGTCGGACGCGGGGCCACGGTCGGCCGTCCAGTCGATGCACCCCCGAGGCAGGAGAGGGGGGGGCGGAGGACGGCGTCCGCCCGGCAGGGGCATCAGGAGCAGCCGCTCGTGGCTCCGCAGTTGAAGCACTTGTAGCAGGCTCCGGAGCGCATCATGATGCTGCCGCACTCGTGGCACGGCGGTGCGTCGGCCTGGTTCACGAAGATGTTGCCGCCAGGGGCCTCGGGGAGCGCCGGGAGGCTGCCGGTGTGGTCGAGCTCGGGGGCCACGGCCAGCGGCGCCGCCGGCTGCTCCGCAGCCTCGGGGAGGAGCTCCTCCGTCGCCCGCGGGCGGGTGGTGGGCAGCATGTGGGCCATGGCGGGCCCGATCTGACCCTTGAGGAACCTCAGCTCCAGCCAGCGGAAGATGTAGTCCAGGATGGACTTGGCGATGGGGATCTCGGGGTTGCCGGTGAAGCCCGAGGGCTCGAAGCGGGTGTGGGTGAACTTGTCGCACAGGACCTTGAGGGGCACCCCGTACTGCAGGGCCATGGAGACCGACGTGGCGAAGCCGTCCATCAGGCCGGAGACCACCGAGCCCTCCTTGGCCATCACGATGAACAGCTCACCCGGCGCGCCGTCGTCGTACAGCCCCACCGTGACGTAGCCTTCGTGGCCGGCCACGTTGAACTTGTGGGTGACAGCGCTGCGCTCATCCGGCAGCTTGCGGCGCTGGGGCCGGTACTCGACCTGGACCTGGGGCCCGGGCGCCGTGGGCGCGGCCGCCACCGGCTTCTTCTCTTCCTTCTTGCCGGTGGTGAGCGGCTGCGAGCGCTTTGAGCCGTCGCGGTAGATGGTGATGGCCTTGAGCCCGAGCTTCCAGGCCTGCATGTAGATGTCGGAGATCTGCGCTGGGGTGTACTGCTCGGGCAGGTTGACGGTCTTGGAGATGGCACCCGAGACGAAGGGCTGGACCGCCGCCATCATGCGGATGTGGCCCATGGGCTCGATGGTGCGGCTGCCGTTCTGCGGGCGAAAGGCACAGTCGAAGACCGGCAGGTGCTCGGCGCGCAGGCCAGGGGCGCCCTCGATGGTCTCGCGCTGGGTGAGGTGGGCCTTGATGGCCGCGCGTTGCTCGGCGTCGTAGCCGAGCTCGCCGAGGGCCGCCTCCACCGTGCGGTTGACGATCTTCATCACCCCGCCGCCGACGAGCTTCTTGTACTTGACCAGCGCGAACTCGGGCTCGACCCCGGTGGTGTCGCAGTCCATCATGAACCCGATGGTGCCGGTGGGGGCGAGGACCGTGACCTGGGCGTTGCGGTAGCCGTGCTCGCGCCCCAGGGCCTCGGCCTCGGACCAGCTCTGCACGGCGGCGGTGCGCATGGGCGTGGGGACCTGGTGCTCGGGCAGCGTCTCGGCGTTGGCGCGGTGCTTGGCGATGACCGCCATCATGGGCTCGGTGTTCTTGAGGTAGCCCGCGAAGGGGCCGCGCTCCTCGGCGATGCGGGCCGACCAGGCGTAGGCGGTGCCGGTCATCAGCGCGGTGATGGCGCCGGCGTAGGCGCGCCCGCCATCGGAGTCGTAGGGCAGCCCGCGGGCCATGAGCAGGGCGCCGAGGTTGGCGTAGCCCAGGCCCAGGGGGCGGTAGTAGCGCGAGTTCTGCTTGATCTTCGCGGTGGGGTAGCTGCTGCGGTCGACGATGATCTCCTGGGCCGTGGTGGCCAGCTGGACCGCGGCCTGGAAGCGCTCCACGTCGAAGCTGCCGTCGGCCTGCAGGAAACGCAGCAGGTTCAGGGAGGCGAGGTTGCAGGCCGAGTCGTCGACGAACATGTACTCGGAGCAGGGGTTGGAGGCGTTGATCCTGGAGCTGTTGACCACCGGGTTCCAGTCGTTGACCGTGGTGTCGAACTGGATGCCGGGATCGCCACAGACCCAGGCAGCCTCGGCCATCTCGTTCAAGAGATCGCGCGCCCGGTGGGTCTCCACGGGCTTGCCATCCACCACCGCGCGCGTCTGCCAAGCGCCGTCCGCGGCGCAGGCGCGCATGAAGTCGTCGGTGACGCGCACGGAGTTGTTGGAGTTCTGGAAGGCCACGGAGTCGTAGGCGCCGCCCGGGACGTTGAAGGAGCCGTCGTAGCCGGCCTCGATCAGGGCCCAGGCCTTCCTCTCCTCGTCGGACTTGCAGTGGATGAACTCGCGCACATCGGGGTGCGAGATGTTCAGGATGACCATCTTGGCCGCGCGCCGCGTGGCGCCGCCGCTCTTGATGACCCCGGCGAAGGCGTCGAAGCCGCGCATGAAAGAGACGGGCCCGCTGGCCGTGCCGCCCGTGGACAGCCGCTCGCGGCAGCCGCGCAGGGCCGAGAGGTTGCTGCCCGTGCCCGAGCCCCACTTGAAGAGCATGCCCTCGGTCTTGGCCAGATCGAGGATGCTCTCCATGGTGTCGGACACGGAATTGATGAAGCAGGCCGAGCATTGGGGCTCGTCCACGTGGCCGACGTTGAACCACACCGGGCTGTTGAAGGCCAGGTGCTGGTGCAGGCAGAGCCAGGAGAGGTCGTTGCGGAACGCCTCGGCCGAGGGTTCGTCCGCGAAGTAGCCGTCTTCCAGGCCCCAGCGCGTGATGGTGTTGACCACGCGTTCGATCACCTGCCGTACGGACACCTCGCGCGCCGGTGTGCCCAGATGACCCCTGAAGTACTTGGAGGCCACCACGTTGGTGGCGGTCTGGCTCCACGAGGCCGGCACCTCCACGCGATCCTGTTCGAAGACCACCTCACCGCTGGGGCCGGCGATGCGGGCCAGGCGGGTGTCCCATGTGGTGGTGGCCCAGGGGCTGAGGCCCTCGGGGCAGAACGTGGGCGCGAAGGTCAGGCCACGATCGAGGGGCTCGCCCGCCGGACGGGAGGAGCGCAAAGCAGGCTTGGTGAAAGGGGTGACCGGGCCGGGGGAGGTGTCCATGGAGGTCTCCGGGAGACTCGCGGGGGGGCCGCAGCAGGAGCCACCCGGCTGGGCGGCGGGGAGCACGAGCACCGCGAGGGGAGGTGTGACTATTTTGTTTTTCGGTCTGTCGTTTATGGCTTCTGCAGCGTACGATCACGCCGCACAGCGTGTCACTGGATACCCTTCCCGCCAGCACGCCGTCAAGGGGTCGAGGCACAAGATGTAGTGGTGGAAAGCAGTGGAAACCTCAACATCTTGTGGACGCCGGCTCGGTGGAAAACGGCGTTTTCCTGGCGGTAGCTGGCTTTACAGGCCCGTAGAGGCGGTTTTCCAATTGTGGAAAAGCCTTTGGAGAACTCCGCCAACCCCGGTCGGGACGTGCCGGTCAGGCCGCCCTGTCGTCGGGCCGGTATCCCCGAAGAACCTCATCATCGCCGGGTTTTTTCCGGCGCGGCGCGGCGCGCGGCCGTGCGGTCAGCGTGCACCACCACCGCTGGCGGAGGAGTAGTCGGAGGAGCGCTGGTCGATGCCCAGGCCGTTGCTGTCCACGCTCTCGTACAGGCTCGAGTTGAAGTCGATGCGCACCATGCCGGCGCGGGAGATGCGCACCTGGTAGCGCTCGTCCAGACCGCGGGTCAGCGCCTGCTTGTTGATGAACTCGACCGTGATGTAGCCGTCCGAGCCGAAGTCCGAGTTCGGGTTCACCAGCCACCCACGGGGCGAGATCACGATGCACTCGGCGTTGCTCTCACCGCCGTAGGAGGGCCCCGCCAGCGCGTCCCAGGGGACGAGGGAGACGGCGGGGAGGGTCGCGCCGACATCGATGGTGCCTTCGGCGGTCAGGTCGTCAGCCGGCGCGGCTTCGCCCACGGGCGCCGGATCCCTGGGGAGGCGATCCCAGCGGGTGGAGCCGAAATCCCTGTTGCCGGCCTCCACGTGGTAGAGCCCGACGTTGGTCGCGACCGGGTCGAGGTAGCTGCCATCGCCTGCGGCCAGGAGGATGCGGTACTCACTGCTGTCCTGGGCGGCGAGCCCGCGGGCCTTCTGGACGTTGGCGGCGAGGTCCTTCGCGGCCTCGTAGGCGCGGTAGCGCGGGATGAGGCGCGACATGTAGGTGTAGCCCGTGGCCGACAGTATTCCGATGATCGCCACGGCGATCAGAAGCTCGATCATCGTGAAGCCGCTTCGGCGCGCTGCAGGCATGGCTCGACGCTCCTCCTGTGCTCCCCAGAGGATAGCACGGAGGTCGGGGGATGGCTGTCCGCCCTCGCGGCATTGACACGTGTAGCCTCATGCGCTAATGGCGCTGGCGCTTCCCCCCTGGGCCTGCCGGGTTCACCAGCAGGACCGTGAACACGACGGGTTCCAAGCCTCTTCCTCGGGCCCGGCGGCGGTCACCCCCAGCGGGGCTTTCCTTCCTTGCCCTCTCCATCGGAGCGAGACCATGGCCCGTGAACGTGGCCCTCGGCTCAAGAAGTGCCGCGCTGTCGGCGTGATTCTTCCTGGCCTCACCACCAAGACCGTCCTTGATCGTGCCTACCCCCCCGGTGTGCACGGTGCCCGCCGTCGCGGGAAGCAGTCCGACTACAAGGTCCGCCTGCTCGAAAAGCAGAAGATGCGCCTGCACTTCGGCATCCTCGAGAAGCAGTTCCGGCGCTACGTGCGCCGTGCCAACGCCATGCAGGGCCCCTCGGGCTCCAACCTGGTGCGGCTGCTCGAGTGCCGTCTCGACAACATCGTCTGGCGTCTCGGGCTGGCCCCCACCATCCCCGCCGCGCGGCAGCTCGTGGTCCACCGGCACGTGACCGTCAGCGGCAAGCGCGTGGATCGCCCCAGCTTCCAGGTCGGCCCTGGCATGGAGATCGCGGTCTACGAGCCCAGCCGGCAGCGCAGCTTCGTGCAGGAAGCCCTGGATCGCGCCACCACCCGCGTGCGGCCCGACTTCCTCGAGTTCGACCCGGCCAAGGCCGCGGGGCGCATGGTGGCCCTGCCCGGCGTGGGGGATCTCCCCTTCCCGTGCAACACCCAGGCCATCATCGAGTTCTACTCGCAGACCCTGTAGGGCTCCCGGGGGCTGCTCCGCCCTCACCCAGCCGTGGCGCGCCGTCCGTACGTGGACGGCGTGTTGCGTTGGAGTGCGCCCGTCCTGTGGGGGCCACGGGCGCCTACGCTGAAGCACGAACCGCCCCCGGTTGGGGGCGGTGGGAGCCGGCGGGACCCGGCCGGGGGCCGGGGGGGAGGGCTAGCGGATTTCCTTGTGGACCGTATGCTTGCGCTCGAACTTGCAGTACTTCGAGAGCTCGAGGCGCTTGGGGTTCTTCTTCTTGTTCTTCTTGATGGAGTAGCGGCTCACGCCGGACACGCCGCTGGTGCGGCAGGTGGTGCACTCCAGATGGACAGTGACGACGCCGGCGGTGCTCTTCTTACCCATGATGGATCTCCGCTCGATGGCCCGTGCGGGAACGGGCGGCAAGGGGGACCGGCGCACGCGTGGCAGGCCGACCCCGGAACGCCCCGCGTCCTATGCCAGGCTCCAGCGGGTGTCAAGCCGTGGGCGGCTCGCGAGAGCTACCAGATCGCCATCAGCGCGCCGATGGTGCCCGCGGCGATGGCCAGCACGCGCCGCCACGTGAGGGGCTCGCCAAGGAAGAGGGTAGCCAGGATGAGCACGAACAGGGTGGAGCTCTGGTTGAGCACGCCGGCCACGTTGGTGGCGGTGTACTTCATGCCAAGGATCCAGAGGAACATGGCCAGGTAGGCTCCGAGCACGGCCGCCGGGATGGCGACGCGCCAGTGCCGGCCGGGGGTGAACGCGGCGATGGTGTCGCGTCGCCAGCGCGGCAGCAGGCCCTGGACCGTCAGGAAGAGGACGCCACCGGCCAGGCGCACGGCGGCGGCCCACATCGGGTCGGTGCGGTCGAGTACGGGTTTGGCCGCGACGATCCCGACCGCCATGAGCAACATGGACAGCACGCCGAGACCGACCCCCGCGCGAAGCCGGGCCTGGAGCCCGGGGTCGGGCGGTGCGGCGCCAGGCACGGCTCTCCCAGGTGGGGCCGCCTCCGGCCTCCAGGTGCCCACCAGGATGGCGAGGACCATCAGGCCGATGGCCGGGAACAGCCAGGGACCACGGGGCTCGCCGAGGTAGAAGGCCGAGCAGAGGGCGACGAAGGGGCTGTAGAGGCAGTCGACGATGGCCGAGCGGCCGGCCCCGAGGCGGTTGAGGCTGGCGAAGAAGAGGGAGTCGGCGATGGCGATCCCCAGCATGCCGGACCCCAGCAGCACCAGCCAGTCCGCTACGGGGACGCCAGCCGGGAACAGGGGGATGCCGAAGAACGGCATGGTCGCCAGAAACAGGCTCAGGCCCACCACCCCCTTGAAGTGGTTGAGGGCCACGGGGGGGAGCACCTCGCCGCTCCGGCGGAAGAGGATCACGGCCACGGCCCACAGCAGCGCGCACCCCAGGGCGTAGACCTCGCCGGCCTGCAGGGAGGCGATGCCAGTGTCGAAGGTGAGGGTCACGGGGTGCGCTCCGGGGCGAGGGCGATGCGGGCGTGCAGCGGGAGGTGGTCCGACAACCCCTCCAGATCGGGCAGCGGGCCGGCGGACACGGCTTCTACCCGTGGGCCCAGGAAGATCCAGTCGATCTTGCGATCCGGTGAGGTCGCCCCGTAAGGCAGGTAGGTGCGCTGCTCGGGATCGAGCCAGCGTGCGCTGGGCACCGCGGTACGGAACCGCGTGGTCAGGCGCTCGATCGGGTTGGGCCAGTCAGCGTAGGTCTCGCGGCCGTCCGGCAGCCGGCCCGGGTCGTCTCCCGGAGGGAGCAGGTTCAGATCGCCCGCCAGGACCCAGGGCTGGCCCGCGTCCTCCCGCTCGCCCATCCAGGCCGCCAGCGCCGCGATCTGGCGCTCCATGGTGCCGTCCCCGCGGCTGAAGGCGGAGAGGTGGGCCACGGCCAGGTGCAGCGGGCGGCGCCAGCCTTCCACGGGCACGCTGGCCCACAGCAGGGCCCGCTTCAGGTTGAAGGCCTGCCGCACCCGGCTCTCCCGGAGCAGGGGCAGCTGCAGGCGCTCGGCGCCCACCAGCGCCGTGCGGCAGGCGAGCGCCAGGTGCATGTCTACCCGCCCGAGCATGGTAGGAAGGGGGTGGGGCACGAAGGGCGCCCGGTGGTACCAGGTCGAGGCCCAGCGGCGCGCCCCGGCGGCTGCCACCAGCGCCGGGAGTTGATCGATGCGCTGGGTGCGGCGGCTGTCGCGGTCGACCTCCTGCAGCAACAGCAGCGCGGGTCTCACGCGACCCAGGAGCGCGGCCATGGACGCCTGGGTCGCCCGCACCTCCGCCTCCGGGACGTGCACGTCCGACCCCCCATCGTAGAAGAAGTGGTGCCGCCGGCTGCCGCAGAACTGGACGTTCCAGGAGAGCAGATCGATGGTCTGTCCGGCCCGCGGCGCGGCGGCAGGTGCATCCCCCTCGACGGGGACAGGCTGACGCGGTGGGGGAGGGCGGAACCAGTGGGACAAATGAGGTGCCCTCCGGCAACAGGACCGTCTCCTGTCCGGGGGACGGACGCCGTCAGTAACCCACCGCGGCGACGGCGTGCTGGTGGGGATCAGCGTCTGCGCCTTCGCTCCTGCCGCGGCGGACGCGCGCTGGCCGTGGCGGGCGCCTCTTCCTCCTCGGCAGGTTCGCCCCCCCCGGTCTCGGGGTAGCTCGCGTTGATCCTGGCGCGGAACTCCTCGAAGGTGCCGTCGAGGATGCTCTGGCGCATGCGCTCCATGGTGTGCACGAACCAGCGTACGTTGTGGATGGTGGCCAGGGTGGCCGCCAGGATCTCGCCGACCCGGAAGAGGTGGTGGACGTAGGCCCTCGTGAACTGGCGGCAGGTGGCGCAGTCGCAGGCGGTGTCGATGGGGAAGAAGTCGCGGCGGTAGCGGCGGTCTGTCATGCGGATCCGCCCGGCGTCCGTGTAGAGCAGGCCAGAGCGGGCATGCCGGGTGGGGATCACGCAGTCGAACATGTCCACGCCACGGGCGACGCCCTCCACCAGATCCTGGGGGCGGCCGACGCCCATCAGGTAGCGAGGGCGATCCCTGGGCATGTGGGGGGTCGTGGCCTCCAGCACCCCGAGCATGACGTGGGGCTCCTCGCCTACGGCCAGGCCGCCGATGGCGTAGCCATCGAAGCCGATGGCGGCGACCTCCTCGGCGGAGTGCTTGCGGAGATCGGGCCAGAAGGCACCCTGCACGATGCCGAAGAGGGCCTGGTCTTCCCGGGTATGAGCGGCCTTGCTGCGCGCCTCCCAGCGATGGGTGCGGGCCAGGGAGGCCTCGGCGTAGGCGCGGTCCACGCCCCAGGGCAGGCACTCGTCGAAGATCATGGCGATATCGGCGCCCAGCGCCTGCTGGATCGCCATGGAGCGCTCGGGGGTGAGGCGCGTGCGCTGGCCATCCACCTCGTAGCGGAAGGTCACGCCGTCCTCGTCCACCTGCTTGTCGAGCGAGAAGACCTGGAAGCCGCCCGAGTCGGTCAGCATCGGGAGGTCGATGCCCATGAAACGGTGCAATCCACCAGCCTTCTGCACCACCTGCTCCCCCGGACGCTGGGAGAGGTGGTAGGTGTTCGCCAGCATGATGCTCACGCCCGCCTCGTGGACGTCGCGGGGCTGGGTGGCGCGCAGGGCGGCCTGGGTGCCGACGGGCATGAAGACCGGCGTGCGCACCTCGCCGTGGGGCAGCAGGAGCCTCCCGGCCCGTGCGCCGCCGGTGGTCGCTTCGAGAGAGAATTGGACTGATCGCATGGCCCGCTTCCTAATGCGGCCAGGCGGGTTAGGGGACACGGAACCCGGCTGGACCGGGGTTGCTTTCCCTGCCTGCGCGCTTGCGCACCTCCCTGCCGCCGCGTAAGGTTGTCCCTTCTCACCGCCCCTCGGAGCTGAAGCGCCACATGGCTTCTGGAGGACGTCCCAGGCCCGCCCCTTTCCCTTCGGGGATGAAGCTGGGCGACCATTACCGGGTCGAGGGGCTCGTCCGGCTCGCTGAGGGCCGGATGTTCTACCTTCTCAACGACGACCGTCCCGACAGGGATTTCTGCACCTGCTTCGACTGCGGGTTCTCCGAGAACCCCCGCGAAGCCCGCGCCTGTCTGCAGTGCGGCGGCTCCATGGTGGAGCGCAAGTTCCTGATGTCGGTCCGCTGGGATCCGACCTGGTACGCGCCCTACATGGAGCTGCATCGCCGTGCGTTGAAGCACCCGGGTGTACGCTGGCCCACCGACATCTTCATCCAGGATGATCTGCTCTGCTCGGTCGTCCCCTACCAGTCCGAGTCCCTCCTGCTGGACGAGTGCGCGCCGCTCACGGATGACGAGCTCCTGCGCTTCGCCCAGTGGATCACGGGCACCTCGGCCTTCCTCATGCACCGCGGGGTGCGGCTCAACCGTCTCGTGCCGGGCAACTTCCTGCTCACAGCCGAGAACGAGCTGCGGTTCTACGACATCGACGTGGCCTCGGTCCAGGACACGGCGGTCCCCCCCGCCGAGCAGGGCGAGATGGTGCAGCAGGTGGTGGCGCTGCTCAGGCGCTACGTAGCGGTGGACTGCGAGCCCTTCTGGGCCTTCATCGACCAGGCCGAGTCCGGCGCCTTCCCGGATCTGCCTTCCTTCGGCGACGCCCTGCAGGCTCTCTTTCCGCGCCTCTCGGGCGGGCGCACGCCGTTCCCGGCGGCGGCCCTCTCCGACGTCGGCCTCTGCCGCGATCTCAACGAGGACAACTGGGCCTGGGCCCAGCTGGCACCCACCATCAACCTCTTCGTGGTGGCAGATGGCATGGGCGGGCACGCCTGCGGCGAGGTCGCCAGCGAGTTGGCCACCCGCACCATCTGTCGGGTCGCCCGCGATCGCATCGTCACCAGCCCCGATCTCACCGTCGAGGTGCTCGAGAACGTGCTCGACGAGGCCTTCCAGGCGGCCAACAACACCGTCAAGGAGATCGCCGAGCGCCGCGGCAACGACATGGGCACCACCCTGGTGGCCCTGCTGATGATTGACAACCACCTCGCGCTCATCGCCAACGTGGGCGACTCCCGCGGCTACCTGCTGCGCGACAAGGTCCTGCACCAGGTCACTCGGGATCACTCCCTGGTGGCGCGCATGGTCGAGCAGAACCGCATCACCCCCGAGGAAGCCCGCAACCACCCCCACAGCAACATCCTGCTGCGGACGGTGGGCACGGAGCGCAACGTGGAGATCGACATCTTCTCGGTGGAGATCGAGAAGGGCGACCGCATCATGCTCTGCTCCGACGGGCTGTGGGGCGAGGTGGACGACGAGGACATCGAGGCCATCCTCAACCACTACCAGGATCAACGCGTCATCACCCGCGAGCTGATCCGGGCCGCTCACCACGGGGGCGGCAAGGACAACATCACGCTCATCCTGGCTGACAACGACGGCACGCGCGGCGGACGTCAGTAGGAGTGGCGCGCGGCCGCGCTAGGGCGCCGGGAGCAACCCGAGCATGGCCTTGATCTCGGAGTCGAGCACGGTCTCGACCTCCATCATGGCGGGAGCGCCGGCGGAGAAGACCAGGCCCTGGGCGTCCACCAGGACCACCATCGGGGTCTCCCGCACCGAGTAGCGGTCGGCCACGATGTGGTGGTTGTCCTTGAGCACGGGGAAATCGAGCTTGAGGGCGCGGATCCAGTCAGCGGCCCCGTCGTCGGGGTCGGTGGAGATGCCGATGATGCGCAGGTTGGCGCTCTTGTAGCGCTTGGCCAGGTTGTTGAGTGGCCTGAGTCCCTCGCCGCCGCCCGGACGGTCGAAGAAGTAGAGCACCACGCCCGCCGCAGGATGGGCCGGCTGGATGCCCACCATCTCGCCCAGGATGACCGTGCGCTGCCGCACGATGGCCACGGCGGCGTCCTCGTTGATGGCCGGCAGGGAGAAGGCCAGCGCCGGCGCGCCCACCGTGATGGGCTCCTGGGCCCGGGCCGCCCCGAAGAACAGCGCCAGCAGCAGCGGAAGGGCAGCGAGCATCGGTAGCCTCCTGGGCCCGGGGTGGGGTAGGGAACCCTCATCGGAACCCGCCCCCGGACTGTACCCGTCCGTTCTGCACGGAGCAACCGCGCCATGTCCTGCCCCGAGGCCTTCGCGCCAGCGATGCCCGTCGCCGAGGCCTGCCGCCGCGCGGGCGGCCGCGCGTTGCTGGTGGGCGGCGCTGTGCGGGACTGGCTGATCGCTGTCGAGGGGGTCGGGCCTGCCGGGGCGTCGGCCGGGCTGGCACCCAAGGACCTCGATCTCGAGGTCCACGGGATCGAGGCGCCGGTGCTGGAGCGGCTGCTGCGGAGGCTCGGGAGCGTCAGCCTGGTGGGGCAGTCCTTCGCGGTCTACAAGCTCACCCTCGGCCCCCACGAGCTCGACGTCAGCCTGCCCCGCAGGGACAGCGTGTGTGGCTCCGGGCATCGGGGGATCCTCGCGGTCGGCGATCCCCAGATGGGTTTTCGTGAGGCCGCGCGGCGGCGCGATCTGACCATCAACGCCCTGGCCTACGACCCGGTGAGCGACGAGGTGGAGGATCCCTGGGGCGGCCGGGACGATCTGCGGGCCCGCCGGCTGCGCGAGGTGGATCCTCGCACCTTCGGAGAGGACCCACTGCGTGCTCTGCGGGTCCCCCAGCTCGCGGCGCGGCTGCAGTTCGAGGTCGTTCCGGGGTTGCTGGCCCTGTGCGCCGCCATGCCCCTGCACGAGCTGCCACCCGAGCGCGTCGGTGGCGAGCTGCGCAAGCTGCTGATCCGCGCGCCTGCGCCATCCTGGGGGCTCGATGAGCGCCTCTGCGACGCGGTCTGGCGCCGCCTGCACCCGGCTCTGGGAGCCCTGGACTGGGGGGCGGTGCGCCCTGCGGTGGACCGCGCCGCCCGGATACGACGCGCGCGTTGGGCTGGCGGGGGGCCCCGGGCCGAGGCGCTGATGCTGGCGAGCCTGCTGCATGGGGTCCCCGACTCCTCCATGGAGGGCCTGCTGGACCGCCTGGATGTCTTCTCGCTGGCCGGCTTCCCCGTGCGCCGGGCGGTACAGGTGGCGGTGCGGCGTTGCCCCGGGTTGCCGGTCGCGGCGGACGATGGGGCGCTGCGGACCATGGCCCGCGAGGCCCAGACCGTGGGCGGGAGCGGCCTGTGGCTGGCCGTGGCCGCGGCCGTGCGCGGTGATACCCGCCTCGATGAGCTGCTCGCGCGGGTGGACACCCTGGGCGTCGCCCTCGGGGCGCCTTCGCCCCTGGTGGGCGGGCGTGATCTGCTGGCCCTGGGGTTCACGCCGGGCGCGGCCATGGGCGTGCTGCTGGAGCGCCTCTACCGGCGCCAGCTCCTGGAGGGGCTCACGGAGGCCGCCCCGCTGCTGGCCGAGGCTGGGTCGCTGTCGGCCGAGGCCCTGACCTCCGTGCCGAACCGTGGCGACGGTGACGCCTCGTAGGCTACATGGCGCCTCCCCTGCTGTCGAGGTTCGCCATGCGCCGTCGTCTCGTCCTCCTCGTCGCGCTCGCGGGGCTGGCGTCGCTGTCGCCGGCCCTCTTCGGGCAGCAGCCCCCGGTCGACGACGAGCTGGCCCCGCCGGCCGCCGTGGCCGAGGTGCGCAGCGCGGCCGGCCTGCTCGTGTCGGCGGACCTGCGGGCGGACTACCTCGCGGGACGGCCCCTGCTGGTCACGGTGCGGGTCACCAACCCGTCGGAAGAGGCGCTGTCCTTCCCGAACCTCGAGCAGCGGCCCCACCTGGTGCGCTTCGAGCTCATCTCGGACTCCGGAAAGCGGCAGACCCGCTACACCACCCCGCCCGCCGAGGACGAAGATGACCGCTGGACCGTGGCACCCAGCGCAGCCCGCCAGACCACCCTGGAGATCCCCTCGGGCGGCGCGCTGGCCCCCGGCGGCTACACGCTGACCGTCCACGTGCAGGACGGCGAGCAGTCCCTGCCCCTGGGGCCGCAGCAGGTCACCCTGGTGTCACCCCACCCGGTGGCGGTGGACGTGGGCGATGAGGCGGAGGGCTTCTTCTCCCTGGGGTGGATGATCCCCTGGGTGCAGGCCGGCGCCCAGGGTGCGGACCTCTACCTCGACGTGCGCGCCGCGGCGCAGCCCGCGCACCCGGGCTACTCCTGGTACCTGGCGCACCTGGCGCAGCCTGTCAGCCCCTGGTTGTCCGCCTCCCGCCCCTCGGACGGTGCCAGCCGCTACCTGTACTGGCAGGACGGTCGCAGCCTGACCTTCGCTCGCCTGGAGGACCGCCGCATCCGGCGCCAACCGCGCCAGCTGGGTCTGCCCTACCCGCGTTGGGAGCCGCTGGCCCGGGGGGGAACCGACGCCCAGGCCGGCCTGTGCGTACCCCTGTGGGTCCCCGCCCCCTCCGGGGATGCCGGTGACGTGCGCCTGGCTTGCGTAGACAACCGCGGCGCGCCCGCCTTCCGCCCCGTGGTGAAGCTGCCAGAGCGCCCTCAGGCGGCCACCTGGGTGGACGCGGCCGGGCAGCTGCGCCTGCTCCTGCTGCACGAGGGCAAGCTGGACCTCTACACGCTGACCCAGGGCCTGGAGGCCGGCCTGCCCCCCGGCGGACGCCGGTTGCTGCCCCAGATCGTGCGGGCCGCGGAGAGCGACCGTGGCGTCGCCGGTGAAGCCGCCGCCCCCACGGTCGGGCAAGCCAGCGCGGGCGCCGGCGGCGGGCTCGTCTCCGACCTCGGCGGCTTCATCGAGGCCCGCCTGGCCCACTTCGAGCCCCCGGTGCTCGGTGGGGCGCGCTTCGCGGCCCTGCCGGACCGCCCCGAGCAGCCCGGTGGCACGATGGTCTTCGCGTGGAGCGCGGCCGAAGGTGAGCCGGCGGTGGTGAGCGGGCTCTGGATGTCGCTGGAGGGCCGCATCGTCGCGCAGGTCTGGGGCGTCGCGTTGCCCCCCGGCCATCGCATCGCCCAGGTGCAGCCCCGCGGCTACGATCCGCTGGTCTTGCTCTCGGTGGACCAGCATGGCGTCGGCTGGGCCTCCGCGGCCGACTGGGAAGCGCCCATCGAGCTCGGCTCCCTCTCCGCCGACGCGGCCCTGCGCGTGGACGCCCAGGGTGCGCTGTGGCTGGTGCGGGGCGAGGACGGGAAGGGGATCGTGGCGAAGAAGCTCTAGTCCCTCGGCTCCCCGCACATGTCTGGGTTCTCGGAGCAGTAGGTGAACATCTGACCGGCGCAGTAGGCGTCCTCGAGCTCGTCGTAGCCCGCGCGTACCTCGGTGGTGACCGTGCCGTCGTCCTCGACATGGGCGTCGCGGGACTCACTGCGCAGGGTGCACTCGTCGATGTTGCGGCAGCCGCCCTCTTTGACCACCGTGGCGAAGGTGAGCACGGAGTCGTCGATGGGGAGCGAGAAGGTCCTGAGCAGGACGGTGTACTCGATCCCCTCGCGGCCTTCGGTGTTGATGGTGCAGTACTCGGGGGTGGAGCGGCCGGCGTAGGCGGGGGTGTTGCCGTAGCGGTCCACGCTCTCGCAGAGGTTGTACTCGATCTCGACCGTGTTCCCGAGGCTGTCGGTGTAGAAGCCGTAGAAGTCGCCGAGCTCGACACCCGGGGAGCCGGTGTAGTTGGCCGAGAAGCCGGCCATCATGTCGAGATCGCCGTCGTCGAGGTAGTTGTCGGGCCAGGAGTAGGCCTCGGAGGGGCCCTGGATGGCCACCGAGGTGTTCCAGAACACGGCCTCGGGGTCGACCACGAGGCAGACCTTGCTGCCCGTGCCGCGGAAGGTGAAGGTGGCGCCAGACTTCTCGCCGGGCTCGGGCGCGCCGATGGCCGCGTAGGTGATGAGGCTGTCGCGCTGGCTCTCGTCGTCCCAGGTGTCGGCGTCGATCACCGGAAGCTCGCCGAGCTCGATGACCGGGTCGATCCCGGGGGTGGGGACGGGCACCAGATCGGTGCCGCTGCGGTCGCAGGCGCAGAGCAGGGCAAGGGAGGTGAGCAGGAAGGTGCGCTTCATGGTGGGTTCCCTTTCCAGTACCGTCAGCAGCCGGAGGCCGGGCAGCCGAGCACGAGCACGGGCTCGTCGTCGGTGGACTGCATCTGCCAGGCGTCCCGGACGACCCAGTCGCCCTCCATGATGTAGAGGCTGGGGTAGTTCAGGATGTCGTGGTGGTGGCCGCCTGCCATGAAGTACTCGTTGTACTCGTTTCGAGCGGGACCGTAGATGTCGTCGCGGCAGGTGGAGAAGGTGAATTCCTGGGAGGGGTTGTCCACGAAGCCCCAGATGGCCATGCCCTGGTAGTAGACCACGTGGCTCATGTGGAAGTCGGCCACGAAGTCGCCCACGTGATCCTCGCCGCCGTAGCTGGCCAGCTCGTGATCCGAGGTGATCTGCTCGAAGTCGAGGTCGGGGACGAACTCCCCGTTCCCGTCCTCAGCGACGGCCAGGAAGTCCAGCTCGGACAGCTCGGTGTCGTAGAAGTAGTCGAGGCAGTACTGCTCGTAGAAGGTCGCCGACTCGACCGCCTCGCCGTATTGATCGGTCACCGGCTCCGGAGACCACTCGAAGTACTCGATGATCTTGTCGAAGTTCTCGAACCGGCCGGTGGTGACCCTGCACGCCACCGACTCGAAGCAGGCGAAGCCGAAGCGCCCGACCGAGCCGCCGCCGTAGGGGTAGGTGTTGCCGGGGTAGGCCGGATCGATGACCGGGCCCATCTCGGGGTGCGGGTAGGGGAAGGTGTCGGTGGTGATCGAGGGGTATGCCCCCAGCCAGACCGGGCCGATGAAGCGGATGTCCGTCAGCGCGGTCTCGACGCCGTCGATCTCCACCGTGCGGGTGGCGGCCGCCTTGGGCACGATCACGCGGCCGACGAAGTCGATCTCGGGGAGGTTCTCGTCGAAGCCGCAGCCGGCGAGGGTCGCACCCAGGAACAGGAAGGGGAGGGATCGCATCTTTTGTCCCCGTCAGAAGTGGTAGCGGGCGCCGACGGTGACGCCGAGGGGATCCTGGCGGTCGGCGATGACCCAACGATTGTAGTAGCTGACGTAGCCGGAGGAGGTGCTGGTGGCCTGGTGGTTGTTGGTCAGGTTCTCCAGCATGGCGGTGAGCTCGAGCTCGCCCTTGCGCACCGGGATGGCCTGGCTGACCTGGATGTCCCATGTCCACCAGCCCTCGGTGCGGGTGTAGGTGCCCTGGTTGGACTTGAGCAGGCCGTAGCTGTCGTAGGCCTCGGAGTAGTAGTACCGGGTGTAGGGGTTCCCGGAGTAGTACTGGATGCCCATGCCGACCCGGGTGGTCCAGGGATCCCAGGGCAGATCCACCGAGCCGTAGGCCTTGACCTGGTGCCGCATGTCGGTCCAGAGGTTGCCGTAGCGGTAGTCGAGCTGCTCGGGGTTGGTCAGCGAGCCGGACACCGCGGACTGCAGGGTGCCGCGGGACACGATGTAGGAGTAGGTGGCCAGCAGCTGCCAGCGGTCGGCGTAGTTCTTCTTGAACTGCACGTCGGTCTGGTAGTAGTCGCGGCGGGCGATGTCGGCGGTGCGCAGGCGGTAGATGCCCCGGAACTGGCCGTCGTCGGTGCCGATGATGGAGTAGCCGTCTTCGGCCCAGATCAGGTTGACCTCGTCGTAGTCGTAGACGTTGCGGGTGAAGCGGGCCATGAAGCTCGCGCCGACGGCCATGTCCTGGACGATCTCGCGCTGGGCCCCGATGACGAACTCGTCGGCGTGGGGGGCGATGGTCTCATCCCAGACGTAGTCGCGGTTCACGCCGTCGTAGAAGGAGTACTGGTCGGAGGCCTGGTTGGTGTAGGAGCCGAAGTACTCGCCGAGGAACAGCTTGCTGCCGAAGGTGTTGGCCTGGGAGGAGAAGCTGGCCACGGCCAGGCGGCCGGTGTCGTTGACGCGGCCCCACCCGCCACGGATGACGGTCTTGCCGTTGCCCCAGGGATCCCAGGCCGTGAAGATGCGCGGGCCCCAGAGGCCGGCGTCCACCGCGGCGTTGCCCTGGTCGTCGCGCTGCTGGGTGTGGTCGTAGCGGACGCCGTAGCGGAAGGTCAGGTTGTCGATGGGCTTCCAGGCGTCCTGCAGGAACCAGCCGAAGTGATCGCCGACGGCCTGGACGTTGAAGGGGCCCGAGGTCTCGACCCAGTAGTAGTTCTTGAAGGTGCTGGGGGCGTACATGACCTCGTTGAGGTCGTAGAAGTACATGTTGCCGGTGTAGCCGATGATCTGGTTCCAGATGGTGCGGTCGAGCTCGACGCCGGTCTTGAGGTCGTGCAGGCCGGCCGCCTCCACCTGCAGCACCGAGAGCTTGCTGGTCAGGTTGTAGCGGTAGCGGTCGTCGAAGTAGTAGTACGGCCAGTTGTCGGAGTCGAAGGCGTGGTAGCTGCCCATCCGGCCCGGGGTGAGGAAGTCCAGGGAGTTCTCGAGCTCGTCCGGCTCGCAGGGGTGGTAGCCGAGGTTCTTGTCGTGGGTGCAGGGCACCCCGTAGACCTCGATGTAGGACTTCTGCGTGGTGAGCTTGGTCTCGAGGATGGTCTCGGGGGAGATGAACCAGTCCCAGTGCAGCGAGCCGATGTAGCCGCCCTGGGCCTGGCGACCCTGGGCCTCGGGGGCCACGTAGCGATCCGACTGGTAGGTGTTGTCGATGGTGGTGGGGTCGGTGTGGATCAGGGCCGTGAAGCGGTGCCCGGCGTTGGGCTGGACGGTGACCTTGCCGAGGATGTAGTGCCCGTCGTAGTCGCGCGGGAGGTCGATGCCGACGTTCTTGCGGAGGGTGTGGGCCCACTCGTAGGAGAGGATGAACCAGGCCTTGTCGCGGATGATCGGGCCGCTGATCTTGGAGCTGATCTCGTAGCGCTCCCACTGGGAGTCGAAGTCGGTGGGCGCGATCTCCACGCCGTCGGCGCCGTAGCGGGCGTCCATCTTCGGGGACCAGTTCCCGTTGGTGACCCACACGCGGGAGTCGAACTCCAGCCGGTTGCCGCCGGACTGGGTGACGATGTTGATGACGCCGCCCAGGCCCTCGCCGTACTCGGGATCGAGGGCGTTGGTGAGCACCTCGAGCTGCTCGATGGCGTCGAAGTTGAAGTTCATCGAGAACGTGCCGGTGACCGGATCGGTGATGTTGACGCCGTCCAGCATGTAGGTGTTCTCGTCGGCCCCGGCGCCGGCCACGTTGGGGTTGGCCCCCCCGGTGACGCCAGGCGCGGCCTGCACGGCGCTCTGGTAGGAGCGGCCCGTGGGCATGCGCTGCAGGAAGTCGCGGGAGAGGACCTCGCCCTTGGAGGTCTGCTCGGTGTCGATGGTGGGGCGGCTCTCCTCCACCACGATCTCCTCACCGGCCTGCACCAGGGGCATCTCGATGGTGAGCTGGACCGTGCGCCCGATGTCGATGCGCAGGTTCGGCTTCACGATCTTCGAGAAGCCCGCCTTCTCGGCGGTGAGCTCGTAGGGACCCGGGGGCAGCTCGAAGAAGGTGAAGCGGCCGGAGTCGTCGCTGTAGCGCTGCTGCGCACCGCCGATGAGGGCCTCGGACTTGACGGTGAGGAGGACGCCCGGGATGGGCAGCCCCCCTTCGTCCACCGTGGTGCCCTTGATGGCGCCCGTGGTGATGCCGGCGAGCGCGGCTGACGGAAGCACGATGGCCAGGAGCGCGAGCAGCAGCAGGGCCCTAAGGAGGAGCCTGAGGGGGAATCCGATGGAGCGCATCATCGCGGACCTTGGGACTGGGGAGGGGGAGGTCGGGGTTCGGGGAACAGGCATAGACCTGGCGCCGATACCGGAACAGGACACGCATAGGCGACCTCGGGCGGAAAGTCAACCTGACGGGCGCGCGCTTGACGCGCCCGCGTGCGGTCCGTAGGTTAGGCGTTGACTCGATCCTTCACAGGGTGCGCTGCGCCCCCCCCGCGGGACCCGCCATCCCGCACATTCGAGGTGAGGAATGCCTGGGTTCTTCCGACGTGGTCTCCTGACGAGCCTGATGGCTGTGGGGCTGCTCGCGGCCTCCACCGCGCAGGCCGCCACCCTCCCGCTCACGGTGGAGCAGCTCACCGACGCCTCCGACTATGTCGTGCGGGGCACGGTGGCGCAGCTGTGGGTGGACCGCGACGAGCGCGGCTACCACTGGACCCGCGTGGAAATCGAGGTCGAGCAGGTCCTCGATGGCCCCGCCGACACGGACGCCATCCGGCTGGACGTGATGGGCGGCTTCCTGGGCACCGAGGGCACCGTCTCCTGGGAATCCCCCCGCTTCGACGTGGGCGAGGATGTCCTGGTCTTCGCCGAGCGGCTGGAGAGCGGGCTGCTGGTGCCCACGGGGCTCAAGCAGGGCAAGTACACGGTGCGCATCGACCCGGCCTCCGGGCGCGAGCTGCTCGTGCAGTTCAACCCCGCCCCCGAGCAGCCCTACGACCACCGCTTCATCCCCGATCCCCCGGCCGCCGAGCGGGTCATGCTCAGCGACATGGTCGCGCGCGTCGAGAAGCGCGTGCGGCAGGGCTGGGACGGCGAGCCCATCCCCGGCAAGAGCCTGGATCGCCTCCACGCCATGCACCCCTCGGTGGAGGTGTCCCGATGACCCGCGTCTTCGCACCTGGCGCCCTGCTCCTGGTCGCTGCCCTGCTGGCGCCCCGCGCCGAAGCCTACGAGCTGATGGGCTACGCCTGGTCCGCCGAGGACTTCCCCCTGCAGTGGTACATGACCGACTACGAGGAGGACTCCCTCGAGAACGCCACCCAGTACGGCTACGACAGCGTCAGCGACTACCAGATCGCGATGACCGCGGAGTCCTACGCGAACTGGTACGAGGCCGACTGCGCCGAGATCAGCGATGCCTTCGCCGGCATCGACGAGGGCAACGAGGGCTACACCAACGACGGGATCAACAAGTACTACTTCGACGATCCCACATCCACCCTCGGCGCTGGCGTGCTGGCCGCGGCCCTGTCGCGGGTGACCTCCGAGTTCCTGCGCGAGCAGGATGGCATGTACCTGTACCGCTTCGGCGACGTGGACATCGCGTTCAACGACAACATCAACTGGGGCCTGACGGAGGAGCTCGAGGAGGGCTGTACGGGCGAGTCCTTCGGGATCGAGCACGTCCAGACCCACGAGATCGGCCACCAATGGGGCATGGGCCACTCCTGCGAGGAGGACGACGTCTGCACCGATGAGGCCAAGCGCTACGCCACCATGTACTGGCAGACGGGCGCCTGCGATCTCGGCCAGGCCCAGATCAACTCCGACGATATCGCGGGCATCAACGCCCTGTACGGGCCCTACGCCACCTTCTCCACCGACGACGAGCGCTTCGGCGGCATCCCGATGGAGGTCTGCTTCGATCTGTACGCCAGTGAGAACGCCGAGATCACGGACGTCCTGTGGTCCTTCGGCGACGGCGACACCTCCACCGAGCTCGAGCCCTGCCACACCTACGAGAACCAGGGCCAGTTCTCCGTGGTGGTCACCATCAACGGCACGTCCGAAGCCTGCGACGACTGGAGCTTCGACTACCGCGAGCGCTCCTACGTGGTGGCCTGCGCCGAGCCCGGCCCCGGCATCGATCCCGAGACGGGCGACGCCTTCGGCGGCCTGTTCACCTACCAGCACGTCGAAGGGCTGGAGTACCAGCTGGTCAACCGCGCCGACACCTCGGTCTACGGCTGCCTCGACACCGTCCTGTGGCAGATCTACCAGGGCGAGACCCTGGTGGACGAGCTCAGCGCCTGGTCGCCGAAGGTCATCCTGCCCGATGAAGGCACCTACCGTGTGCTGCTCAACGTGGGCGGCCCGGGCGGCATGGCCGCGGCCGAGCTGGAGATCGACACCACGGCCGACAAGGACGGCGGCTGCAACTCCGCACCCGTGGGCCTGGGCCTGCTGGGCCTGCTGAGCAGCCTCGGCCTGGCCATCTCCCGGCGGCGGCAGCGCGCCTGAGTCCCTCCGCTCGCTCGATGCCCCGCCCGCTGCTCGCGCTGGTCGCCCTGTCGCTGGCGGTGGCCTGCGGCGAGGAAGATCTGTCGTCCGCACCCGCGGCGCAGCCACCCCTGCTGCTGGCGCGCCACCCCGAGCTGATCGGCGCGCTCAGCCTGCCGGAGGACTCCCGCGGCGGCCAGCCCGTGCCCACGCGCATTCCCCTGTCCGGGCCCTTCCAGCTCCGGCGCAGCGGCGCCGAGGTGCGCAGCTTCGAGGCCCCCCAGCCCACCCGCCTGCGCTCCCTGTTCTTCATCCGTCCGCCCGACGGCATGACCCTGCACCGGGCCGGCGAGGAGAAGGCGCTCCCCTTCCACCGCGAGGGCCGCACCAACCCCCGCGCGGGCACCTGGTCCTTCTCCGCCCGCGTGCTGCAGGTGCACACCGCCGGCGAAGCCCCGCCCGCGGCCGGTGACTTCGAGCTGGTCTACCCCCGCGCCACGGAGCGCGAGGAGGGCCTGAACCCGCGCTGGTCGGGCCTCACCGGCGCCGACTTCGCGCTGCGCACGGCCTGGCAGGACCACACCGCCCGCGAGGGCGTGCTGCTGCCCGCGCCCGGGCGCATCTCGTGGCGCGTCACCGTCCCGGAGCGCGGCCGGCTGTCCATGGAGCTGGGCATGCTGGAGCCCGAGGTGGCCGATCTGGCCCCCTCCGAAGGCGCGCGCCTGCGGGTGCTGGTGGCCGAGGGCGGCCAGGAGCGGGAGGCGGGCTCCTTCCCGGTGGCGCCCGGGCGCTTCGATACCGAACGGGTGGATCTGTCCGCCTGGGCCGGTCGCGAGGTCGAGCTCTCCTTTGTCAGCGATCCAGGGGACGATCCCCGCTACGACTATGTCTTCGTGGGCGAGCCCAGCCTCTACACCCCCGAGGCCCACCCCCAGCGGGTGGTGCTCGTCTTCATCGACACCCTCCGGCGCGATCACGTCGGCTGGCACGGCTACGAGCGCCCGACCACCCCGAAGCTCGACGCCTGGGCCGCGGGGGCCGTCGTCTTCGATCACGCCCGCTCGCCGGCCCCCTGGACCCTGCCCACCAGCCGCGCGCTGCTCCTGGGCGCGGAGCCCGAGTTCTGGGGCGTGCGCCCCTCCCTGCCCGAGCGGCTGGGCACCGCCGGCTGGGCCACCGCGGCCTTCGTGGGAAACGTCTACCTGTCGGCCAACTTCGAGATGGCGGATGGCTGGAGCCACCACTTCGTGGAGAACTGGCCGCGGGCCACCGAGCAGGTGGAGCGCCTCGAGCGCTGGCTGGACGAGCACGACGACCAGCGCGCCCTGGTCATGCTGCACCTGATGGACACCCACCTGCCCTACACGGAGCCACGCCGCTACCGGAAGCTGTGGGCCCCCGACCCGCCCAAGGGGCTCACGGGGGCCTTCCAGCGCACCGACGTGCTCCGGGCCGCCAAGGGCAAGGGCCGCGCCGCCGCGCGCCAGTACGTGGTGGACCGCTACGACGGCGCGATCCGCTACGTGGACGACCAGGTGGCCGAGGTGCTCGAGTCGCTCGGGCCCGACGACGTGGCCGTGGTGTTCTCCGATCACGGCGAGGAGTTCTGGGACCACGACGGCTTCGAGCACGGCCACACCCTGTACGAGGAGCTGCTGGCCGTCCCCCTGGCCATCCGCGCGCCAGGCCTCACCGCCGGCCGGGTGGCCGCGCCGGTCAGCCTGACGGACCTCACCCCCACCCTGCTGGAGCTGCTGGGGATCGCGGGCGACGAGGCCCTGTCGGGGCGCTCCATGCTGCCCCTCGTGCGTGGCGAGCCCAGCGCCGTCTCCGCCGCCGAGGCCCGCCTGTTCGGCTACGGCCGCCCCCTGTACGGCGACGAGCAGTGGGGCGTCCTGGAGCGCGAGCTCAAGTACGCCACCGAGGGCGGGCGCGAGGAGCTGTACGATCTCGACGCGGATCCTGGCGAGCAGCGCGACCTGGTGAAGGCCGAGCGCGTGGACGCGCTGCCAGCGCGGCGCGAGGCCCTGGGCCAGGCCCTGGGCACGCCGGCGGGGCTCCTGTTCCGGCTGTGCCCCGATCGGGGCGGCGGGCGCGCCGATCTCGAGGTGGATCTCACGGTCCCCGGCGGCGTGCGCGCCGCGTGGGTGGGGGCCGACCCCACCGAGAAGTCCGCGGCCGCGGTGCGCGTGGACGGCGAGCTGGTCCACGTGGTGTGGGCCGGCGGGCACTCGGGGGTGCGCGAGGTCTTCGTGGCCCCGCTCCTGGAGCCTCGCGCGGTGGTGCCCGGCCTGGTGCTCACGGCGCGGCGGGGTGAGAGCGAAGACACCGCCCGCTGGGACCCGGAGGAGGAGGTCCCGGAGGCGGACGGCCGTGTCCATCGCCTGCTGTCCGTCAGCGCCGGCGGGCGGCTCAACCTCACCTGGGGCGTCGCCCCGCAGCCCCCCGAGGGCGGCCGGGAGCTGGGCGGCTACGACCCCGAGACCGCCTCGGCCCTGCACGCGCTCGGCTACCTCGACCGCGACGAGGAGGAGGAGCCGAAAAAGGAGGAGGAGAGCAAGGAGTAGGCCCTCAGGCCTTCAGGATCTCCATCAGCGTCCGCACCGCCTCGGGGGATGCGATGAGCGTCTGGTGGGCCAGGGGCTGGGGCAGGGTCTTGATCTCGATGTTGCGCGCGCCCTCGAGGTGGCAGCGCTTGGCCGGGGCGACCGGATCGAAGCTGCCATAGACCGACGTGACCTCGACGCCCACGGGCAGGCCGCGGGCGGCCAGGTCGCGCAGCAGGTCCGAGCCGGGCAGGCACTGGCGCCCGGCGGGGCAGAGAGGGCCGAGCAGGCCCACCGCCGCCGCCGCCGACCAGGTGCCGTGTACGGGGGTGCCCACGGCAATCAGGCGCCGCACCCGCGTGGCGTTGCGCGGCTCCTGGACGTAGCTGAGGGCGATGAGCCCCCCGAGGCTCATGCCCACGAGATCGCACTTCTCGGCCCCGCGCTCGGCCAGGATCTCGTCGATCTGGCGCGCGAGCAGCCCCACGCTGCGCTCCACCCGGGCGGTGTTCAGCGGCGGGAGCTTGACGGTGTGGGCCTGCAGCCCGGCGCGCTCGAGCGCCCAGGCGAAGGGCAGCATGGTGGCGCGGGGGGCGAACAGGCCGTGGACCAGGACGACAGGGGGGCGGGTCATGGCAGCCTCATGAGTCCGGGGGCCAGCAGGATGAAGACCACCGTGGCCCCCCAGAGCGCGAGCACCACCCCGTGCAGCCAGAAGGCCCAGCGGCGCCGGAGCCGGATGGCGATCACCAGCGCCACCCCGGTGGTGAGGGGGATGCCCAGGATCCAGGTCCAGGCCAGGAGGAAGACGGAGATGTCGAGGAAGGAGCCGCCCCCCATGGAGAGCCCGAAGCCCAGCGCGATCCCGGCCAGGAGCGCGAGCAGGCCGGGGACCGCGGCGTTCCAGATGGCGAGGAGCGTGAGCAGGCGAGGCATGAACGGCGCCTATCGCGGCGGCGAGAACAGGCGGCGCTGCAGGGGGACGGCCAGGATCAGCAGCACGAGGCCGAACAACAGGCCGCTGCCCGCGCCGACCCAGCCTGTGACGGTGCGCAGGACGGGCAGCTCGCACCGCTCGATCAGCCAGGTCAGCAGGATGCCGCCGCCGCCCGTGAGCGCGAGCCAGCCCGCGGCCAGCAGGGGGGCCAGGCGCCAGTGGACATCGCCCGTGAGGCGCGACAGCAGCGGGGGCAGCGCGAACACCTCACCGATGGACAGCACGACGGCGGCGGCGAGGAAGGCCGGGACCGTGGCCCGGACGCCGGGCACGACCATCAGCAGCAGCGCCAGACCCACGAGGGCCAGGCCGAGGCCCACCAGCGCCATGGCCGGCACCCGCAGGCGGGTGAAGTGCAGGCCCGCCAGCACCGCCGCCATCAGCACGGCGACCACGGTGACGATGGCGGGGTTGAGCGCGAAGAAGAGATCCCAGCTCATGCCCACGTCGAGCTGCTGCAGCAGATCGAACTGCAGATGCCAGCTCTGGTTCCAGCTCAGCACCGGGAGGAAGGCCAGCAGGGCCAGGGCGCCGATGCCCATGAGCACGGAGCCCAGCGGCGGCCGCGGTGCGCGCTGCTCCTCGGCCGCGCGCTCGCGCTTCAGCAGCCAGGCGGCGCCTACCCCGGCCGCGATCAGGGTGGCCAGCAAAGCCAGCCCCGCGGCCGCCAGGTAGACCGCGCGCAGCCCCAGCGCCTCCTGCAGCGCCTGGGCGAGGGGCGAGGCGATCACGGCGCCGAGGTTGTAGCCCACGTAGGCCAGCAGGATCGACACCATGCGCAGCTGCTCTCTGGGGAAACCGAAGGGCTGCGCCGCGGCGGCCCAGATGGCGGGGCGCTTGAGCCCCTGCCCGAGGGCGAGGATGGCGACGGGCACCATCACCAGGCTGGCGTCCAGGAAGGGCAGCAGCGCCAGCCCCAGGGCCGAGAGCAGGGTCCCCAGGACGAGGGTGAGCTGGGGCCCGATCCCCGCGGCCACCAGGCCGCCGAGCAGAAGCGCTCCCACGCCGAGGCCCTGCAGCCAGGCCGACGTGCTGGAGGCCGCCTCGTGGTCCATGCCGAGCTGATCGGTGAGCAGCAGCGCCAGCATGGTCAGCCCCATGAAGTAGGCGCAGGCCTCGATGAGGGCGACGAGGGGCAGGCCGACCATGGTGGCGATGCGGCGGAGGAACATGGGGGAGGCTCCTGGAGAGGCGAGCCCACAGGTATCAAGAAATAGCGGGCTACGGGCTACGGGCTACGGGCTACGGGCTACGGGCGAGGGCAGCCCCGCCGGTCCTGACTTCGGTCCGTCCTCGGAGCCACGTCGGTCGGGAACGGGGGCGGGAACGAAAACGGCGGATACGGACCTATGAAGGAGCTGTATCATCCTCCGCTGGAGCGCCCCCCGTACTCCCCCACCACGCACCACCCCACCCGCCTCAGCCCGGTTGCGTCCAGCGGGATCCACGCGCCGTCCGGCGGAGGTGGCACGTCCTCGCGGCGCAGGGCCAGGATCAGGCGGGGGTGGACCATCACGTCGGTGATGAGGGCGACATCGAGGGGCTCGCCGCGGCCGTTCCAGAAGCGCAGCTCGGGGTCGCGCACCACGAGGCGGCCGTCGCAGAGGCGGGCCTCGCCGGCGCGCAGGCTGGCGCGGCCGACCCAGCTCGCGATGAGGCCGAGGTCCGGGAAGAGGGCGGCGGCCTCGTCGCCGCTCAGGCGCAGGCCGGCGTGCAGCTCGACGGCGATGGCGTCTGGGGCGGGGGCGCAGCCCTCCGGCGTGGCGGGCGCGGCCGGGGCAGCCCAGGTGACCGGGGCCCGATGACCGCAGGCCAGCAGCAGCGCGAGCGCCGCAGTGAGCATCAACGCTGCAGCAGCGGGTGGGGCCAGGTGGCGAAGCGCTCGACCCAGCGCGGGTCCAGGGAGATCTGGACGTCGGGGATGGGCCCGCCTGCCAGGGCCAGGGCGGCCACCTCGACATCGCCCCCCAGGCGCCGGGTGTTGTAGCCGCCCTCCAGCACCGCCACGCAGGGCCAGCGGCTGGCCAGCGCACCGAAGATGACCGCCAGACCCTCGCGGGTCAGCTCCATGCCGCCGAGCAGATCGCCCTCCATCTGGTCGAAGCCGGCGGAGATCACCACCACCTCGGGCCGGAAGCGCTCCAGGGCGGGTAGGACCACGGCCTGCAGCGACCCCAGGTAGACCGCATCGCCCGAGCCCGCGGGCAGGGGGACGTTCAGGGTGGCGCCCAGGCCCTCTCCACCGCCGATCTCCTCGGCGGCGCCGGAGCCCGGGTAGAAGGGGTAGCGGTGCCAGCTCACGTACAGGACGCCCGGGTCCTCCCAGAAGGCCTCCTGGGTGCCGTTGCCGTGGTGGCAGTCCGGATCCACCACGGCCACACGGTAGCCGAGGTGCTCGAGGTGGGCGGCGGCCACGGCGGCGTTGTTGAACAGGCAGAAGCCCATGGCCTCACCCGGCGTGGCGTGATGCCCGGGCGGGCGGCAGGTGACCAGGCAGTTGCGCCCGGCCATGGTGACCTCGGCGGCCTCCACGGCGGCGCCGGCGGCCAGCAGGGCCGCGTCTACGGAGCCGGGGGAGACCCCCGTGTCGGGGTCGAGGTAGAGGGTCTTGCCGGCCGCGGACATGACGTGATCGATGTAGGCGGACCGGTGGACGCGCTCGAGCTCGGCGCGGGTCACGGGGCGGCCCGGCCGCACCGGCCAGCCGTGGCGCTGCAGCGCCGCGCGGATGGCGGGCAGGCGCTCGGGGCACTCCGGGTGGCCCCAGCCGGGATCGTGGCGATCGAACTGGGGATCGTCGAACACTACCAGGCGGGTCTCGCGCTCGCGTGCCGACAGGGTGCTGGCGTCGGGTCGGACCATGGCCGCTGCCTCCTCAAGCTGCGAGAGACGATACCCGCTTCAGCGTCCGGGCGCAGGCACGACGGGGCGGCTGCGCGGATCCGCGCTGACCGGGACCAGCTCCAGCTCCTCGATGAGCACCTCGGGCACGGACAGGGTGGTGGGCATGCCCACCAGGGGGGAGTAGGACTGGCCGCCGGGGGAGAAGGGCGCGAGGTAGCGGCCCTCCACCTGGGGGCCCGCGGCGGCGATCTCGCGCAGGGCCCAGCGCTCCACGCTGGCGAAGGCGGCGCCGCGGATGGGCTCCTCCCGGCCGTCGGTGTAGACGCGGTACAGGGCCAGGGGCACGGGCAGGCGATGCCCCCCGCCGTCCAGGAACGAGAAGGCGGCGCTGTCGGTGCGATCCTGGGCCCGCACGAGGTCGTCCTGGAAGCGGCGCACCACCATCACGTAGTCCTGGTCGTAGGCGTCGGCGATGGCGAAGGCCTGCTTGAGCAGGCGCCGACGGGTCAGGCGGTGCCTGGGCGTGACCTCCAGGTGGGAGACGCGGCCGGCGGCGCGGGAGCTGAGGGTGCCCCGGGCGTGTCCGTTGCTGCCCTCCGGGATGTCCTTGCGGGGGACGCGGGACATGAGCAGGGTGCGGACGATGCCGTCCTCCACCAGCTCGACGCGCCGCGCGGGGGTGCCCTCCAGGTCGAAGGCGAAGCAGGCGGGGTCGTTCAGATCGGCCCGCGGGTCGTCCACCGCGCGCCAGCCGTCGGGCAACACCCGGCGGTTGAGGCGCGGGCCACCGCCGGAGCCGTCGGAGGCGAAGGAGAAGCCGTCGCCCAGGGCGCCGAAGCTGGCCTCGAAAGGCACGGGTGGCGGGGTGCCCTCGAGCTGGTCCACCAGCAGGGTGCGGAAGAGATCCACGGCGGCCTCGTCCTCGAAGATCACGGGGCCGACGTATTCGTCCTGCAGGGGTGTGACGCGGGTCCAGGCCAGCAGGTCGCGGGTCATGGCGGCGACCTGGAGCTCGACGGCGGGCTCGGCGGGCAGCTGGCTGGGGTTGCGCAGGTACCAGGAGCGGTGGTCGGAGAGCAGGGCGCCGTCGGTGGCGCGCGCCTGGGCCATGGCGCGCAGGACGAACTCCGCGTGGGGCCGCTGCAGGTCGGTGCCCTCGCTGTCCACCACGGTCTCCGTGCCGGTCTCCCAGGCCGCGAGCACCGTGCCGAGCTCCAGCCCACCATCCACCGGGAAGACCGAGGACAGGCGCCGCGCCAGCTGCTCCACGGGCTCCAGGCGCGCGCTGGCTACGCTGATGTAGGGCCCCTCCTGGCGCAGGCCGACCTGGTAGTCCCCGGGGTAGTCGGGGGGCGGGACGAAGGCGGCCTGCTTGCGCGCGAATTGCTCGACGGCCTCCTTGTAGGTGCTGTCGGACAGCTGCCAGGTGGCCAGGCGCAGGGCGTGGGCGGTCAGCTCCTGCGGCAGGCCGATGCGCCCGAAGCCGCTCTCCCAGCCGCCGTAGCCGGTGTTGTCGAAGGCGGCGCTCCCGACGCGCACCTCGGCCCCCAGCACGGTCGCGGGGCTGAAATCGTGGGCCACGAGGGCCCCGAAAGAGGCCCGCACCGAGGCCTGCTGCAGGGCGAGCAGGTGGTAGCGCAGGTGGTACAGCGGCGGGGCGTCGGGTAGCTGCAGCTGCTCCAGGTGCAGCGCCACCTCCTCGGCCAGCAGGGCGCGCCGCTGCTCGGAGCTGAGGACGGGATCGGCCAGGGCGCCGGGGACGCACAGGACGGCGAGGGCCAGGGCGGCGGCGGTCATCGGCGGGCCTCCGGCTGGCGTTGCACGGGCTTCGGCAGCAGGGGCGGCCGATCCTCCCCTTTCTCCTTGAGCTGTGCCTCCATGCTCCGCAGCAGCAGGGTGGGGCTCGCGGCGCTCACCGGGACCCAGCCCGAGTCCGCGCCGCAGGTGCCGTTGAAGACCCCGAGATCGTCGCCTGCGGCCAGGATGCCGGCGAAGGCCACCAGGGGGGTGCCCACCAGGTCCACACCCCGGATGCGCTCGTCGGGTCGGCCGTCGGCGTAGACCCGCCAGGCGTCGATGACGCGCACGTTGAAGGCGTTGGGCATGATCCGGCCGGTCATGGTGAAGCCGCCCTCGATCTCGTCCACGTAGAGGCCGTAGGGCAGGCCCTGGCGCTTGACCTCCTCCAGCAGCATGGCGCGCATCCTGGCGCGGGGGACGGTCTGGCTGGCCTCCACGATGGTGTTGCCCATGCGCGAGGAGGGCGCCTTGCCCGTAGAGCGCCGGCCGTGGCCGTTGCTGTGCGGGAAGTCGGGCAGGGGCGAGCGGCCCATCAAGAAACCCTTGAACACGCCGTCATCCACGATGACCGCGCGCTGCGCCGCCACGCCCTCGTCGTCGTAGGCGTAGAAGCCGTTGAGGTCCTCGCCCCCCAGGGTGGGCAGCGTGGGGTCGTCCACCACGTCGATGAAGGCGGGCAGCACGGGCCGGCCCACGTATTCGAGGAAGGTCTTGCCCTCGCTGTCGAGCTTCAAACGCTGGCCCTCGACCCGGTGCCCGAGGACCTCGTGGAAGAACACGGCCGCGGCCTTGCCGTTCAGCAGCACGGGGCCGCTGTAGGGCTCGCCGCGAGGGGCTTGCAGCTGCTGCAGCAGGGTGGCGGTGGCTTCGTCGGCCAGGGCGAGCAGGGTGTCGGTGGGGGGCAGGTGGGAAACATCGCGGAAGGAGAGCATGCGGAGGATGGACAGCTCGTCGCCGTCGGGGGCGGTGGCGCCCACCGAGACGGCCACCCGCGCCCAGGTGCCGCCGTGCACCACGTGGGTGCCCTCGGAGTCCACCAGGGTCTTGCGGAGGTTCTCCAGGTTCAGGATGGCCTGGCTCTGCTGGACCCGGGGGTCCTCGTCGAGCCGGGCCGAGACCTGGCGCAGGGTGTCCTCCCAGGCGGGCAGGTCCACCCTCTGGAAGCGCACCTCCTGGCGATCCACCACCCGCTCCCGCAGCTCGAAGTCGGGCGCGGTCAGCTCCTCGGCCACCTTGACGGACTGGTTGGCCCGCACGACCACGATGCGCTCGATGGCATCGCGCCAGCGGGCGTCCAGCTCCTTCCAGACGGCGTGGCGCAGGGCGTAGGAGCCCGGGGGCTCCAGCGGGATGTCCACGCTGCGGCGCGGCTCGTCCCGCAGCGAGCTCATGCCGCGCAGCGGGTGCGTAGAGTCGAGCGCGGGCGTGCCGACCCTGAGCTCCACGTCGAGGGTGTTGCCCTGCTCGGTGCGGCTGCGCTCCAGGGCGCCGGCGGTGGCGTTCACCCGGGTGGTCTCGCGCTCCTCCACCGCGAGGGAGACATAGTAGGGCGGCTGCCCGCGCTCCCGGAAGGTGCGCATGGCCCGCTCCAGCTCCTGATCGAGCGCGTCCTCCAGAGGGGAAGGGTCCACGGCCACCGCGGGGGGCGTGACGGCGAGGCCGAGGAGGAGGGCGGAGGTGAGGAGCGTGACCACGCTTGGGACTCCAGATGATGGGAAGGCCTGAGTATCATGGCCGCGGGATGGTTCCGGGGACGGGGGGCAGGTGGAGATAGGGGTCAGGACGTTACAATTACCTTTTTTTGCTCCAAAACGGACCTTTCACCGTGGCTGCCACCTGTGAAATCGTGATCGTGACGCCAAAGCAGCGATGCGCTATTCCAAAACGGGCCTTTCACCGTGGTCGTTCCCTGCGAAATCGTAATTGTAACGACCTGACCCCTGCTTCTGCTTCTGGTTGTGATAGGCTGTTCGGGACTTTCTCGGAGCGCCCCATGTCCACTTCCGCCCCTGCGCCGGCCCGCTGGTGGGAGCGTCTCGAGGAAGACGGCGCGATGCCGCGCTTTCGCTGCGGGCTCTGCCCGCGGGGTTGCGTGCTCGAGCCGGGCCAGCGCGGGTATTGCCATGTGCGCATGGCCACGGCGGAGGGGGTCGTGTTGGAGACCTGGGGGCGCTGCACCGGGCTGGCGGTGGATCCCATCGAGAAGAAGCCCCTGTACCATTTCCTGCCGGGCAGCCACGTGCTGTCCTTCGGCACGTTGGGCTGCAACCTGGGCTGCCGCTTCTGCCAGAACTGGACATCCTCGCGCGGGCGCTCGTCCGCGGGCGACCTGATGGTGGCCTCTCCCGAGCAGGTGGCGGCCACGGCGCTGGCCGAGGGGTGCCGGAGCGTGGCGTTCACCTACAACGAGCCGCTCGTCTTCGGCGAGTACGCCCTCGACGTGGCCGCGGCCTGCCACGCGGCGGGGCTCGCCACGGTGGCGGTGACCAACGGGTACGTGGCGCCCGGCGCGCGGGAGGAGTTCTTCGCCGGGATGGACGCGGCCAACGTGGATCTCAAGGCTTTCACGGACGCCTTCTACCGTCGCATGTGCGGCGCGCGCCTGGACCCGGTGCTGGCGACGCTGCGCCACATCGCTCGGGAGACCGCGGTGCACCTGGAGGTCACCAACCTCCTCCTCCCCGGAGAGAACGACGACGACGAGGGCCTGCACGGGCTGTGCGCCTTCGTGGCCGAGGATCTGGGCCGAGCGGTGCCGCTGCACTTCTCGGCCTTCCACCCGGCCCACCAGATCCGCGATCTGCCGCGCACACCGCTGGCCACCCTGCTCAGGGCGCGGGCCATCGCCCGGGAGCATGGCCTCTCGCACGTCTACCTTGGAAATGTGCTGGAGCCCGGCGCTTCCGACACGATCTGCCCGGGCTGCGGCGCCCTGCTGGTGGCCCGCGCGGGCTATCGCACCTCGGCGCCTGGGCTGCGCGGCGGGGCCTGTGCCCGCTGCGGGCGCTCGCTCCCAGGCCGCTTCACGGGCTGACGGAAGGGGCCGCGGGGCGCTACCCGAAGATGTCTCCGTCTTCCTGGTTGACGGCCAGGGCGGCCTTGAGCAGGACGGGCTCACTCAGACCCACCGCCTGGGCGGCGTGGCTGGCGGCCAGGCTGGCGGCGATGGTCGGGAGATCCTCGGCGCGCGCCGTGCGCAGCTCGAGCTGGACGGCGAGCCACAGCATCCAGGTGAGATCCTGGGCTTCGGGGTGCCCGGAGAGGGCTTCGGGGTGATCCTGGAAGCGCACCGCGAGGCAGACGTCCTCGGGGAGGTTCCAGCGCTCGAGGCAGGCAGCCCCCAGGGCCACGTGGTCGAAGGCGAAGCGATGGACCTCCGCCTCCAGCAGGGCCTGGGAGGCCCAGGGGTGCTGCTCCAGCAGCTCGACGTAGGGCTTCTCCTCGAGGGCCAGCAGCAGCAGGGTGCCGATGCGGTGCAGCAGGCCGACCGCGAAGGGGTCCGCGAAGTCATCCCACTCCACATGCTCGCCGAGCACGCGCATGGCCCGGCAGCAGCGGATGGAGCGGCGCCAGACGCGGCGCGACCACGGGCTCTCGGCCGCGCCCATGGTGAGGGCGGCCAGGGACAGCGACATGTTGCGGACCGTGCGAAAGCCCAGGACGAACAGGGCCTGGCGTAGGCTCCCCACGGTACGGGCCAGCCCGAAGTAGGCCGAGTTGGCCACCTTCAGGACCTGGGCCGTGAGCACCGGGTCCATGGAGACGGCCTTCTCCAGATCCACCAGGTTGGTGCGCGGATCGTCCACCACGCGGAGGATCCGGGCGGCGGCTGGCGGGAAGACGCCGAGGTCGTCGGCCCGGGCGAGGCGGGCCTGGGCGATGCGGTGTCCGAAGCTTTCGTCTGAGGCGCTCATCCTGCCTGCGAAGCTACCACGATGCGGTCCCGCCCGTCGAGCTTCGCGCGGTACAGAGCCTGGTCTGCCGCCCTGAACAGCCGAGCCGGGTCTCCCTCCCAGCCTGGCAGGGCCACGGCCAGGCCCATGGACACGGTCAAGCCCACCTCCCGCCCACCCACGTGGAACACGGTGTCGCGCACCCCCTCCAGCAGTCGCGTACACACGGTCCGGGCCCCCCCCTCCTCGGTGTCGGGCATCAGCAGGGCGAATTCCTCGCCGCCCACCCGCGCCAGCAGGTCCACCCGGCGCACCTGGCGCAGGGCCAGCACTGCCAGCTCGTGCAGGATCACGTCCCCGGCCGCGTGGCCCCAGGTGTCGTTGACCGCCTTGAAGTGGTCGATGTCCAGCAGCGCGAGGGCCAGGGGGTTGCGGTAGCGCTCCACGCGATCCAGCTCGTACTGCAGCCGCCCGTCGAAAAAGCGGCGGTTGCGCAGCCCGGTCAGCTCGTCCACCACGGCCAGCTCGCGCAGCAGCATGTTCTGCTCCTGGAAGCGCAGCCGGGTCTCCTCCAGGGAGGAGGAGCGCTGGTCTGCCTCGGCCAGATCCGCGGCCCAGCTCGCCAGCCCCTGACAGAGGTCGGCCAGCAGGTGCAGCACCGCGCTGCGGTTCGCGTCCGCGAGGACCCCGGAGATGGGCTCGCTCACCTTCACCCCGCCACGCCGCGTGGGCAGGATCAGGTCGGCGCCCTCGAGGGAGACCACGGGCGCGCTGGAGCCCGCCCAGTCGCGGATCCCGTCCGCCTCGGGGCCACCGCAGAGCAGCCGGGCGTGGCCTTCCAGCTCCACCAGCCCGAGGCTCCGCTCCAGGGGGCTGCCGAGGGCTGCGACCACCCGCTCCTCCACCAACAGCGCGGTGGCGCGGCCGCCGGAGAGCTCCCGCAGCAGGCCGAGCGCCAGGGGCAGGACGGCGCGCGGTGCGGCACCGGCCGCCATGATGGAGCAGAGGCCGCCCAGGCGGACCAGGTCCTCGGTGAGGTCCACCCGGGGGGGGCGGTCGAGAGGCTCGTGGGCGTGGACGGTGGGCATGGCGCTCTCTCTCGGCTGCCGGTCGTGGGCGTGCTGCTCCTCGGTTCGATCTGCCCATCGGTGCCCGCGGCCCCGGGTCCAGGCCGCCGCCCGTCGAGGCTCCGTGACAGGTTGATTCCTGGCTTTGGAAGGGAATGCGGTGAGCTGTCAAGAGTTGGTCGAGGCTGGGCGCCCGAGATCGCGGGCGTCGACCGCGGCGGTCGGGCAAGTTGTCAGGGAAGCTCCAGACTCGCCCAGACCTTCATGGAACCTCTCCCGGCCGCGGGCCGGCGGCGCTACCATGAGCCGCGACCTACCCTCGAGTACGCCCCAGCCTGTCTCGGAGGTTCGAGCCGGTGCCCCTCCCAACCGCGCCAGCTGTGACCGACGAACCTGGAGAATCCGGCCACCATCGCCCAGCTACGGAAGATCCATGCACCCTCCCAGCTTCCTCGCGCTCCTCGCCTCCGTGCTGACCCTGGCTGGCTGCCCCAAGGCACCCGACGACTCCGGACCCAACCCGACCGACACCGTGGACACCGGCCCGGCCATGGGCTGCGTGGAGGACGAGGGCCTGCTGTCCGACCTCACCTGGGAGGTGACCGCGGTGCCCAGCGTGCTGCGCGTGCGTTGGACGCTGGAGGAACCGGCGCCCTCCCATGTCGCGTTCCAGCCCGCCGGGGCCGACACCTGGACCGAGACCGCCACCATCCCGATCGGAGGCGTGGGCGAGGCGCTGCTCGTGGGCGCGGGCTGCGACCGCGAGGTGCAGCTCCGGATCATCGCCGGGGAGGGGGGAGCGCCCGCCTGCTCTCCGGTTCAGGTGGCCACCACCGGCGCGCCGCCAGTGGGGCGCCCAGAGCTCGACCTGCTGGTGGGAGGGGAGGTGCCCGCCTTCGACGGCTACATGCTGGTGCAGGTCGCGGCGCCCCCCGCGCACTACTGGGCCATCATCCTGGACGGCCTGGGTCGCTTTGTCTGGTCGTGGGAGGGGAGCGGACCCATGGAGCGGTTGGTGCTCTCCCCCGACGGGCAAGGGGTGATGTTCTCCCGTGGCGCCAAGCCCAGCGAGGGGCGTGATGGCAGCATCCTGAAGGTCGGGTTCGACGGGGAGGATCTCGGGACCACGCCTTTCGGCAACCCCGGGATCGACTTCGCCGTGCTGCCCGATGGCCGCCCCGCCTCCATCGTGGAGGACGTGCGCGAGGTCGAGTACGGTGGTCGAACCCACACCATCCTGGGCCAGGCGCTCGATGTGTGGACCGAGGAGGGCGTGACCGAGCGGCTGTGGAGCGTCTGGGACGCCACATCGCAGGACCTCGAGACCGGCCACCCCGAGGTCACCACCCGCAACGGGACGGTGGCCGAGGACTGGTCCCACGTCAACGGGATGTCCTACGACGCGGCCACGGACACCTTCTACCTGACCGCGGGCTACCTCGACAGTGTGTTCGCGGTGGACGGCGCCACCGGCGAGAACCTGTGGTCGCTGGCGGACCAGTGGGGCGACTGGGACGTCGCGAGCACCGGCACCCTCATCCAGGCTCCCCACAGCGCGCGGGGCCTCGCGGACGGCCACGTGCTGGTGTTCAACCGCTACGACGATCCCTCGGCCTGCTCGGACGCCACGGAGATCGCCCTCGACACCGGCGCGGGCACCGCGGCGCGGGTGTGGGCCGGTGTGACCGAGAGCTGCCTGCACGTGGAGACCCTGGGCAACGCCGAGCGCCTCGCAGATGGCGCGACCGTTGTGTCCTGGTCCAGCGCGGGGCAGCTGGATGTCCTGCTGCCCGATTCATCCTCCACGCTGCGCATCGCCCTCGGGCTGGGCAGCACCTTCGGCTACGTGGCGCCGCTGTCCACGCTCTACCCGACGGCCGAGCCCGACTGAAAGGTCTACACGGGGGGCGGGGGCGGGAAGCCCGGAGGCGGAGGCGGGGCCGCGGCCAGCAACGCGGCGATCTCCGGGACCTCGTTGGCGGGCTTCCAGCCGCCCAGCTCCAGGCGCCAGACCAGGTGGCGACCACCCGGGTTGGCCGCGATGCGCTTGGCGATCTCGGGGGCGACCAGCTGCTCGGGCTGCTCGCCGACGCCCATGTAGTGGAAGGGCTGGCTGCTGGCGGGTGGTGGGGGTGGGGGCGCGGGTGGGATGGCCCGGGCGATCTCGGGGACCTCCATGGCGGGCTTCCAGCCGGGCCAGCCCTGCGCCCATACGTGGTGCGTGCCGGTGCGGTTCTTGGCCACGAGCTGGGCGATCTCCTGGGCGGTGTACTCGCCCTGGCCGGCGTCGCCGTGGTAGTGCAGCTTGGCGATACCTGGCGGTGGGGGCGGGGGAGCGCCGCCGCCCTGCAGCCCCTGGTGGGGGTTGAACATGCCGCCGCCCTGGGGGTTGCCCATGGCCTGGCCCATCTGCTGGCCCATGGCCCAGCCGACCCCCATGCCCACCCCGGCGCCGCCGATGCCCGGGTTGCGGGCGGCATCGCCGATGGCGTCGGCCTGCTGCAGGCGGGTGTAGGCGTTCAGATCGCCCAGGATCCCCATACCCTGGCGTTTCTCGTAGTACTCCTGCACCTTCTCGGGCAGGGTGACACCGTCGACGGTGAAGTCGGTGACGGCGAGGCCGTAGGACTCCTGGAAGATGGGGGTGATCTTCTCCTTGAGGGCCTCGGCCAGCTCCAGCCCCGCGCCCACCAGCATGTCGAAGGGGATCTTGGCGTCGCGCAGCAGGGAGGCGAACACCGAGAGCACCTTGCGCTTGAGCTGGCCGTTGATCTCGTCCGTGGTGAAGAGGCCGTCGGTGCCCACCACCTCACGCAGGAACTTCGGCGGATCCGTGATGCGGTACTGGTAGGTGCCGAAGGCGCGGATCTGGATGGAGCCGAACTCGGGATCCCGCACCGCTATAGGCTGGGGGGTGCCCCACTTCTGCTCCGGGAACTGGCGGGTGTTCACGAAGTAGATGTCGCCCTTGTAGGGGTAGTTGAGCCCGTACTTGATGCTCTCGAAGAAGGACCAGATGGCCTTGGTGCGGGTGGACAGCTCGTAGGTGCCGGGGCCGAAGCACTCGGAGAAGCGCCCCTCGGCCACGAAGATGGCGGCCTGGCCCTCGCGCACCACCAGCCTGCCGCCGTCCTGGATCGCCTGGTTGAAGATGGGGAAACGGTAGACGAGCGTGTCGCGGCTGTCGTCGAGCCACTGGATGACGTCGAGGAACTGGGCGCCGACGTGCGGTTTGATGGTGTCCCAGAGGCCCATGGTGTCTCCTGTCGAAGGTGAGGGGAGCGAAGCCCGGGGAACGTAGCCACCCCGGGCGCGGGTGCAACGACCGAGGGCGCGTGGGGTAGCTGCGACGGGGGTGAGCCCGAATCGTCGGGTACAGAGCTATCAGCTTTCAGGTATCAGGATTCAGCAAGCACATTCTTCGCGAGTCACCCGGCTCGGTCCCGTTCACCCCGAGGGTGAAGTGCGCGAGCGCCGGCTGCTGCCCGAAAGAGCTGATTGCTGACGGCTGATACCTGACGGCTTCGTCGGCGGAGCCGACGATTCGGGGGTGAGGATTCCAACGCGGGGGTGCCCAGGTGGGGTACCATCTTCCGATGCGTGTCCGCCTGCTGCGCCTGCTCGATCACCCTCGGCTCCCCTGGGCGGCCGCGCTGCTGGCCGTGGCGCTGTGCCTGCCCGCGCTGCGCTTCGGGCTGCTGGCGGATGACTGGCTGCACCGCGCCCTGATCCTGGCGTGGAAGGGCCAGGTCCACCTGCCGCTGCTGGCGGGAGCGCCGCCCCGTGCGCCCCTGACCGGCCTGTTCGTGTTCTTCGACGGCTCGACCGAAGGGCTCCACGACCTGGGGCGCTTCGGCTTGCTGCCCTGGTGGGCGGCGGAGGGACTGAAGGCCAGCTTCCTGCGCCCCCTGGCGGTCGCCTCCCACCTGCTGGACTACGCGCTCTGGCCCGGTTCCCCCGTGGCCATGCACCTGCACAGCCTGGCGTGGCTAGCGCTCGCGGTGCTGGGGGCCGCCGCGCTGTACCAACGCCTGGCGGGCGCGCCACGGGTGGCGGCGCTGGCCACGCTGCTGTTCGCGGTGCAGGACCACCACGCCGGGCCGGCCCTCTGGATCGCCAACCGCAATGCGCTGATGGCCTTCGCCTTGACCAGCGTGACCTTGCTGCTGCACGACCGCTGGCGGCGGGAGGGCTCCCTCGGGGCCGGGGTCCTGGCCTCGGCCACCCTGGGCGTGGGGCTGGCGTGCTCCGAGGCCGCCCTGGGGGCCTGTGCTTTCCTCGCCGCCTACGCCCTGTGCCTGGAGCGGGGGCGCCTCGCACGCCGGCTCGCCAGCCTGGCGATCCACCTGATCCCGCTGGGTGCCTGGGCCGCCTGCTACATGGCCGGCGGCTACGGTACTGCGGGCGCCCAGTCCTATGTGCACCCGCTCTCCCTCGACTTTCCGCGCGCGGTGGCCGAACGCATCCCGGTGCTGCTGGGGGCCCTGTGGGCCAAGCTGCCCTGCGATGTCTGGATCGCGATGCCGCGCGGGATCCAGGTGGGGCTGGTGGCCGCCAGCCTGGCGGTGGTGGTGCTCGTGGGCTGGCTGCTGCTGCCCGTCCTGCGCGCCAGCCCGCGGGCGCGGTTCTGGACCCTGGGGATGGTGCTGGCGGCCGTGCCCGTCTGCGCGAGCTTCCCCATGGACCGACTGCTGTTGTTTCTCGGCCTGGGCGCGGCCCCCCTGCTGGCGGAGGCGCTCGCCCACCTGGGCTGGCCCGCAACTCCGCTGCGGGGCCCGTGTCGCTGGGGGTTCTACGCCCTCATCGGCCTGCACCTGGTGCTCGCGCCCCTGCTGCTGCCGGTGAAGGTGGTCTTCTTCGGGGTGACCTTCGGCGTGTTCGAACGCGCGGTGCGCATGGCCCCGGCGGACGAGGCGGTGGCCACCCAGCGCCTGGTATGGGTCAACGGCACCACCCTGTTCACGGGGTTCGTGCCCGTGATCCGCGCCCTCGACGGCGACCCCGCGCCCCGCGGGCAGTGGCTGCTGGCCCACATGCTCACCGATATGGAGCTCGCGCGGCCCGACGCCAGGACCCTGGTGGCCACGGCGCCGGATGGCATGCTGCGCACGCCGCCGGAGCAGCTCGTGCGGGACGTGCGTGTCCCCTTCACCCTGGGCGAGGAGATCGAGCGCGACGGGCTGCGGGTGACGGTGGAGGCGCTGACCCCCGATGGCCGCCCGCGGGTGGTGCGCTACGAGAGCCCCGTGGACCTGGACGATCCCAGCCTGCGCTGGGTGGTGTGGCGGGATGGGCGGGTGGAGTCCTTCGAGGTGCCGCCGGTGGGCGGGAGCGTGCACGTGGACCCCTGCTGGCCGCCATTCATACCCTGATGCGCACCCCGGGACGGCGGGCCTGCGCGTTCCCGCTCCCCTCCCTGCGCGGCGTCGGGTATGCTGATCTGCTGCGCCCGCGTGGCCACCCGTGGGCCCATCTTCTGGCTCGCTGCCCTCAAGGAGGCCATGGTGCTCAATCTCCGTCGCCAGCGGGTCGCAGGTGCGCCCTCGGCCGCCTGGTTTCTGATCGCGGTCGCATGCGCTGGCCCGCCGGATGCCCCTCCGGAGGGCGTCCTGGAGGTCGCTCCTGCCGCAGTGACCCCGGTGGACTGGACCCGTTCGGCGGAGGAGCTCGCCCTGCGCGACTCCCCATTCCGGTTTGAGCGTGATCCGGCGACAGGCCTGGTCCGCGCGCTGGAGATGGGAGTGGAGGGCGCGGTGGCTGACGGAGACTGGCCGCTGGCCTTCGTCCAGGTCCACCCGGAGCTGTTCGGCCCGGCGGAGGCCCTCGTGGAGGCTGGCGAGGGTCGCTGGACCCAGCGGTTCGCTGGTGTGGATGTGCTCGGGAGCCTGCTGACCGCCTCGGTCAACGCGGAGGGGCGGTTCGTGATCGTCGCCGACCTGGCGCGCCCCCCGGAGCAGCCCCCCCCGGCCGCAGGCACGGAGGCGTCGGCCATCGACGCCGCGCGTCGTTGGCTGCCCTCCTCCGAGCTCTCCAGCCTGGATGTCGCCATCAGCGAGGCCTCCCCGGTCTGGTTCGATCCGGGCCTGTTGGCGCCGCCGAGCCGTGGGCTGCGCCCGTGCTGGCGCATCCGTCGCGCGGGCTCTCTGGGCTCGGCTGCCGGCGAGGGCTCGGCGGAGGTGATCGTGGACGCCGTGGATCTCACGGTGCTGGGTGCCTGGGATCGGCGCTCCGCCCCCAGCCAGACCTGGTCTGCGCTGATGTCCTACGTCCCTCCCCGAGGCCTAAGCCGGCCGGGCTTCGACGCCGCGCTCGCGGCCCTGGAGTTGAGCACGGGAGAGCGTGTGGCCGACATCGGCGCTGGCTCGGGCGCTCTGAGCTGGCCGCTGTCCCAGGCGGTCGGCCCAGGGGGGCTGGTGTACGCCACCGACGTGGACCCCGCCGCCATCGCCTTCATGCGCTGGCGCCTGGACGAGGATGCTCCGGCGCACCCCAACGTGGACGTCCGCCTGGTGTTCCTGGACGATCCCCGCCTGCCGCCGGCATCAGTGGATGCCATCCTGCTGTGGGAGGCCCACTTCTTCATGCAGCAGCAGCCGGACAGCGCACTGCGGGCGTACCTGGCCGCCCTGCATGACGCCCTGCGACCCGGCGGCCGGGTCGTCGTGATCGAGACCACCGCCAACGGGCCAGAGAGCTTGGCCCGGGCCAATTTCGAGGCGGCCGGGTTCAGCTGGCTGCGGACCCTCCCCGGCTTCCCCGGGAGCATAGCGGCGGTGCTGGGGCCCTGAGCCGCCGGGCTTCCACCCGGTGGTCCGGGTGAGACCGTGTTCCTACACCGGCCACCAGTCCGGGAAGGTGGTCTCCATGTCGAAGGGGCCGTTCGCCTGGTAGAAGGCGATGCCCCGCTTGCGGTTCTGCCCACCCCGCTTCAGCCCCAGGAAGCGCAGCGCGGGGCTCCGCCCGCAACCCAAGGGGAGGCTGGAGGCTGGAGGCTGGCGGCTGTAGGTCGGACACGGCGCGCGGGTCACCTGTCCGTCCTCCGCCGCGGCCCGCTGGGCTATCGCCTCCGGTCTCCGGTCTCCCTTCTCCCCCTCCGGTCTCCAGCCTCCAGCCTCCAGCCTTTCGCGCCTGGCGCGCG